>DATFKW010000116.1:0-21079 GCA_035268405.1 Gammaproteobacteria bacterium | reverse complement strand
TGCAGTTGTCGTGCTGTTCACCCTTGGATACCTGGCCGTTCAGACTCGCAGCATCAACAAGCAGAACCAGGCCGAGGCACGCTATGCGTTCGTCGAGGCCATGGGGCAGGTCAATATGGTCATCGCCCAGAGCACGTCTGCGGCCGGCGTCTTCCGGAGAGGACTTGAGTCGGTCGAAGATCTCACGGACGACGAGAGAATGCAGTTCTTCATGTTCCTGGGGCAACTCGGCAATCTCTGGTCAGTGATGCATCAGTTACACGAAGACAGACTGCTGCCGGCGACGCAGTGGCTCGTCGTGAGAAACGATGTCGTCAGTATTCTCGGTTCCAACGGCGGCCGTTACTTCTGGAAGAATGGTGGGGAGGCCGCGTTCGATCCCGGGTTCGGCAAATTCGTCAGTTCCGAACTCGACAAGGCGGATCGACCCTACGACATGGCCAGGATGACGGCAGCGAGCTGAGTGCACACAGTGCACGAGACGCCGTCATGAAATACCACGGGGCCGGATAGTGCCAACCCGTCACGCCAAGGTCGCGCTCGTCACCTGCGCCGCATACCCTGATCTGTTCGAGGACGATCTCCCGCTTGCCCGGGCGCTGGAAGATCTCGGCATCGGACCGTTCCCGGCGATCTGGGACGACCCGGCCATCGACTGGAAGTGTTTCGATGCGCTGGTGATCCGGACGCCGTGGGATTACTTCGAGCGCGCCGCCGAGTTTCGCGCCTGGCTCGATGCCCGCATCGCGAGCGGCGTACTCATGTGCAATGGCGGCGACATCATCGACTGGAACTTCGACAAGGGGTACCTGCGGGACCTGCAGGCGGCGGGCGTGCCGGTGGTCCCGACTGTCGTCGTTCAGAAAGGCGAAGAGGCCGATGTCGCGGCACTGGCGCGCGCCCGCGGCTGGGACGAGATCGTCGTCAAGCCGACCATCTCGGGCGGTGCCTATCGCACCCATCGCTTCCGCATCGAAGACGCGGCGCACTATCAGGACGGCATCGACGAAACCCTCGCGGATCGAGGTGTGCTGGTGCAGCCATTCCTGCCCGAGATCCTCGACGGGGGCGAGCTCTCGATACTCTTTTTCGACGGCGTATACAGCCATACTGTCCGCAAGCGGCCGAAGCCCGGTGATTACCGGGTGCAGTTCCAGTTTGGCGGCACCACCGAACGCATCGAGATCGAAGCGGCGCTGGTGGAGCAGGCGCGCGCCTGCATCCTCGCGGCGCCCTCGCTGCCGGTCTACGCGCGCGTGGACGGCCTGGTGAAGAACGGGCTGTTCCTCCTCATCGAGCTGGAGGTCTTCGAGCCACTGATGTTCCTCGCACACGATTCGGCGGCGCCGGGGCGCTTTGCGCGCGCGGTTCACGGCCGCCTGGCTGCAGGCGAATGACAGGTGGTTCGCACAACTCGGCCATGACAATCAGGCGCGCCACAGAACATGATCTGGCGGCCCTCGCCTCGTTGTTTTCGGAAGCGGTGCCTCAGATCGCGGCGGCGGGAAACTGCACATGCAGTTGCCGGGTGCGCTGGCCGGTCCACGCCGATGTCGGCGGCGTCCAGCCGGGTCAGCGGGACCGGAGCCAGGACGCGCTGCGCCTCGGAATACGCTAGCCTTCTCAGTCATTCCCGCGCCACGCGTGCGCACCGTCGAGGAAACGATCATGACCCTGAAGAACCGCACCCTGTTCATCACCGGCGGCTCGCGCGGCATCGGTCTCGCGATCGCGAAGCGCTGTGCCGCCGACGGCGCGAACATCGTGATCGCCGCGAAGACCGCGGTAGAGAATCCCAAGCTGCCCGGCACCATCCATTCGGCAGCGGCCGAGATCGAGGCTGCCGGGGGAAATTGCCTTCCGCTGCAGGTGGATATTCGTGACGAGCAGCAGGTCGAGGGGGCGGTCGGGGCGGCGGTGGAGCACTTTGGCGGCATCGACATCCTCGTCAATAACGCCAGCGCCATCAGCCTGACGAATACCGAGTCGACGCCGATCAAGCGCTACGACCTGATGATGGGGGTGAACGCGCGCGGCACTTTTCTCGTGACCCGGGCCTGCCTGCCGCGGCTGCGCGACAGCGCGGCCGTGGGCCGCAACCCGCACGTGCTGACGCTTTCGCCGCCGCTGAACATGGACCCGAAATGGTTCGCGCCGCACGTGGCCTACACCATGGCGAAATACGGCATGAGCATGTGCGTGCTGGGCCACGCGGAGGAATTCCGCCCCGACGGTATCGCGGTGAACGCGCTGTGGCCGCGCACGGCCATCGATACCGCGGCGCTGCAGATGATCCCGGGCATCCGCCCGGAGCACTGCCGCAAGCCGGAGATCATGGCGGACGCGGCTTACCATGTGCTGACCTCGGACGCGAAGAGCACCACGGGCAACTTTTTCATCGACGACGAAGTGCTGGCCGGGGCCGGCGTGACTGACCTGGACCCGTACTCGGTGGTGCCGGGGAGCAAGGTGCTGGTGCCCGACCTGTTCCTGTAAGCCGGTGCCCTAGTTCGCGGCCGGAGCCTCCGCATCGATGGCCGCGGCGATCTGCCGGGCGAGGCGGATCTGCGCCGCGCGGCGCTCCTGTTCACTGGCCTCCGGCCAGGCGGCGGAGATCACAATTACGAGTTCCCGCGCCGGGTCGATATGGATGAGCTGGCCGAAGATGCCGCGCGCCTGGAAGGTGCCGTCGCCGAGCGGCCACCACTGGAAGCCGTAGCCGCCCGGGAAACCGGTATCGACCTGGGGGCTGGTCGCGAGTTCCAGCCAGCCGTCCGGCAGCACCGGCTTGCCGGCGATCATGCCGCCGTCGAGGATGAACTGGCCGAAGCGGGCGTAGTCCCGCAACCCGACCTGCAGGCAGCAGCCGCCCTGTTCGTTGCCGATGTCGTCGGTCAGCCAGGTGGCATCGAGTTCCATGCCGTACGGGCGCCAGATTTCTTCCGCCAGGTAGGTCGACAGCGAGCGGCCGGTGGCGTTCATCACCAGCACGCCCGCGAGGTTCGTCTCGGGCGTCTTGTAGCGCCACAGGGTGCCGGGCTCGGCCTCGCGCTCCATGTTGCGCATGAAGGCGACGGTCGCATCCATGTCGGTCGGCGGCGCGGCGCCATAGAGCTTCATGATGTCGGACTCGGGATCGCTGTAGTCCTCGTCGAAGGCGACGCCCGAGGTCATCGTCATGAGCTGCCGGACGGTCACGCCGTCATAGGCGGAGCCGCGCAAATCCTCGATGTAGTCGGTGATGTCGTCGTCCAGCGAGCCGATGTAGCCGTCGCGGATGGCGGCGCCGACCAGCGTGGAGGTGATGCTCTTCGCCACCGAGAACGACGTCCAGCGGTCGGCGGGCGAATGGCCGAGGCCGTAGCGCTCGAGGCGCAACTGCCCGCCCTGCAGGACCAGCAGTCCGGCGACGTGTTGCCGCGCCAGGAAGGCCTCCAGTTCGGCGGCCAGCGCCCCGCCCGCTTCGAAGGCGGCGAGCGGAGGACCGGCGGGCAACGCCCGCGGCGTCGGCGCAGCGGCGACTGTGCTGGCGGGAAACAGCGTTTCCATGCGGCGGAAGCCGGCGCGTTTCTGTTCGAGGTCCCAGCTGAAGACCACGGTGCCGCGCGTGTTGACGGGCTCCAGCCCACCGGTCAAAGCGGGGTCGTCGGCCGCGGCGTCGTCGGCCGCGGCGGGAAGCGCGAGGAGGACGGAGGCCGCCAGCAGGGCGGCGAGGGGGCGACGCTGTTTCATGGCGGGCATTATACTGCCCCGTCTTTTGCGACCGATGGAGCTCGAGCAGAATGCAGTTCAATTCCTTCACGCCGCCGCAGCGAACCCTGATGGGTCCCGGCCCGTCCGACGTCCATCCGCGAGTGCTCGAGGCGCTGGGCCGGCCGACCATCGGTCACCTGGACCCGCAATTCGTCGGGATGATGGATGAGCTCAAGCAGCTGCTGCAGTACGCCTTCCGCACCGAGAACGCGCTGACCATCCCCGTTTCCGGCCCGGGTTCCGCGGGCATGGAAGCGGCTTTCGTCAACCTGGTGGAGCCCGGCGACACGGTGGTCGTCTGCATCAACGGCGTGTTCGGCGGCCGCATGAAAGAGAACGTGGAGCGTTGCGGCGCCACCGCGGTGGTGGTCGAGGACGCCTGGGGGGACCCGGCCGACCCCGACAAGGTGGCCCGGGCGCTCAAGGAACACCCCGAAGCGAGCGTACTGGCTTTCGTGCATGCGGAGACCTCCACCGGCGCGCGCTCGGACGCCGAGGCGCTGTGCAAGCTGGCCCGCCAGGCCGGCTGCCTGGTGATCATGGACGCGGTCACTTCGCTGGGCGGCGTCCCCGTGGAGATCGACGCCTGGGGCGTGGACGCGGTTTATTCGGGCTCGCAGAAATGCCTGTCGTGCACGCCGGGCCTGTCGCCGGTCAGCTTTTCCCCGCGGGCCGTGAAGCACATCCGCAGCCGCATTCACCCGGTGCAGAGCTGGTTTCTCGACCTCAACCTGGTGATGGGCTACTGGGGCGGCGGCGATGACACGCCCAAGCGCGCCTACCACCACACCGCGCCGATCAACGCGCTCTACGGCTTGCACGAATCGCTGCTGATATTGCACGAGGAAGGGCTGGAGGCCAGCTGGGCACGGCATTTGAAAATGCACCGGGCCCTGGGTGCCGGGCTGGAAGCGATGGGGCTGGATTTCCTGGTGGAGGCGCCCTGGCGGCTGCCGCAGCTCAACACCGTGCGGGTTCCGGAGGGCGTGGACGAGGCGGCGGTGCGCTCGCGCCTGCTCGAGGCGTTCGGCCTGGAGATCGGCGGCGGGCTGGGGGCGCTGGCCGGCAGGACCTGGCGCATCGGCCTGATGGGTCACAGCGCGCGACCCGAGAACGTCAGGTTGTGCCTGCGCGCCCTCGGCGAAGTGCTGGAGGGCGCCGATGCGGACAGCGGGCTGGCCGCTGCGGAAAGGGTGCTGTCGGGCGAGGCGGCCTGAGGCGCGTTGCGGAACATACGGGCGAGACGGGGCGTCTTCATCGTCTAGACTTGGGCTCGATCCAGGCTTGGGGAAAGCAGCGCGATGACGAAGGTCCTGTTCTTGTATTCCGGCGTTTACGGCCACACGCGCCGCATCAGCGAGCGCATCAGGGCGAAACTGGCCGAACGCGGCCTGGAGGTCGAGCTCCAGCCGGTGGCCGAGCGCAGCGCGCAGCCCGAAGACTTCGACGCTATTCTGCTGGGCGCGGCCATCCGCAACGGCAAGCACAACCCGGCCGTGCTGGATTTCATCGCGCGTCACAAGGAGTTGCTGGAGCAAAAGCCGAGCGCCTTTTTCTCGGTCAACCTGGTGGCGCGCAAGCCCGAGAAGAACACGCCCGAGACGAACCCCTACACCAAGGCCTTCGTGGAGAAGAGCCCGTGGCAGCCGAAACTGCTGGGCGTTTTCGGGGGCGATCTCGACTACCAGCGCTACAACGCCTTCGACCGCAACGTGATCCGCTTCATCATGTGGTTGACGAAGGGGCCCACCGACCCGCAGACCAAGGCCGAGTACACCGACTGGGACGAAGTCGAGCGCTTTGCCGCTCGCTTCGCCGCGCTGGCCGACGGGTCCGCCGGCTGAGGCCGCGGTGGGCGGGCTGTTCAGTCGGCTTGCCGCCAGCCAGCACCTGCTGCTGGCGCTGCTGTCCGCCTGGCTGATTCTCACCAGCCCGTGGGTGCACATGTTCCGCGGCATCCCCCGCAACGCCGGCTTTTTCGACTACAGTCACGTCGTGCTCGGCCTGGTGGTGCTGGTGCTGGCCGTGACCTACACGATCTCCTGCCTGCAGTTCGGTCGCTGGCGGCTGTATTTTCCCTGGCTGGCGGGACAGTTCGGAGCGACGATGCGCGACCTGCGGGCCTTGTGGCGTCGCGAGATCCCCAGCGCCGAGGGCGGCGGGCTGTTCGGCGCCCTCAAGGGCCTGCTGCTGGTCACACTGCTGCTGGCCGCGTTCACCGGCCTGGCCTGGCTGCTGCTGGCCGGCTCACCGGAAGCCGTGCGCTGGCGCGGCTATCACATCGTCGCGGCCCAGGTGATGAGCGTGGTGTTCGTGCTGCACCTGCTTGCCGCGTCCCTGCACCTGCTGGAGTTCGTCCGCCAGTAGATTGACCGGAAATGGGGATTGGCCCCATTTTTAAAAAATGGGGCCAATCCCCATTTATTCCTCCAGCACCAGCACGCCGTAGGCGTCGCGCTCCAGGCTCCCCAGGTAAAGCCGACCCAGCGCTTCCGTGGCGCTGGTGACGGGCGAGAAGCTGTCGGCGCCCGGATCCTGCAGGTTGTGAATGACTTCTCCGTCCAGCGACAGGCCGAGCACGAAGGCGTGGCGCACGGGCTGCGGCTGCAGGAACTGCGGCAGGCGATAGGCCATCTTCCGCAACCGCGGCCAGCCCGACAGCGCGTCCAGCATGGGGTTGCGGACCGTGAACAACGCCAGCCAGTAGGTGTCGCGCCCGTTGCTGCTGATGCCGTCGGGAATGCCCGGCAGCTTGCCGATGAAAGTCTCGTGCGTGCCCGCCTTCGGTCCGCGCAGCCAGTAGCGCAGCACGTCATAAGCGCCGGTCTGCGCGACCAGCACCGAGCCGCCGCCCGGCGCGAGCGCCACGCCGTTGGCGAACTGCAGGCCGTCCAGCAGGACCGTGGTCGCGCCCGTGGCGGGATCATGCACCATCAGCCGGCCATGGCCGCGGTGCTCGAGCAAATCGTCTCGGGCTTTCATCGCCGGTCCGAAACGGCTCGAGGCGTCGCTGAAGTAGATCGCCCCGTCCCGTGCGATATCGAGGTCATTGGTGAAGCCGAAGGGAACGCCGCCGGCCGCCGTGGCGAGGACCTCGATCGAGCCGTCCATGGACACGCGCAGCAGGCCCTTGTAACCGTCGCACACCACCAGGCGTCCTTCAGCGTCCAGCGCCATGCCCAGCGGCCGGCCGCCGGTGTCCGCCAGCACCGCGTGTGTCTCCCCGCCGGGACTGAAGCGCACGATACGGCCGTCCTCGTAGCCCACGAACACGTTTCCCCGGCCGTCGACGGCCACGTCTTCAGGCCCGACGCCGACGCCGCGGCCGACGCGCCGCAGGGCCGCGAGCTGCTCGTTCACCGCATAACGCCCCTCGAGCGCCGGCGCCTCGGGCGCGTCCCAAGCGACCGGCTCGATCGGCACCGGCCAGAACAAGAGGTAGCCGAGTAACAAAACCAGCACGGCGAGAAAAACTTTCATCACGGCCTCCAGAGCGAGGGGGCGGTGCTTGCGGTGACCTCCCCAACATTGCAGGAAGGTGGCGCGCAAGCGCAACGGCCGTGGCGAACGGCCGGCTGGCGGCTAGGCCAGAAGTTCCCTGAGCGCCGCCTTGAGCGCGGCCGGCGCACGCTCATGCAAACGCTCGGGCCGCGACAGCTGGGCGGCGATCAGGCGCGTGGCGAAGGGCCTGGCCGACTGGATGATGTCGATGTCCGGGTAGATGGCGCGCGCCACGCCCTCGACGGTGATCAGCGCCTTGACCAGCAGGCCGTAGCCCTCGGGGATGGGAATCCGGAAGTCCGCCAGCATGGAAAGAAACCCCAGCGCGAAGCCCCGCACATCGGCCTGTTCCCGGCCGGCGAGATGCGCTTTCATGAGGTCGGCGACGCGGGCCTGCACGGCGGGCGCCTTGTCCTCGGGCACCTCCAGGCCGAGTTCGCGGGAATAGCGCAAGGCACGTTCGGCGTCGCCGTAGACGGTGGCGGCGAGCACCTGCGCGATCGCAATGCGTTCCGCCGGCGTGGTGCGGCCGACGATGCCGAAGTCCAGGTAGCAGATGCGGCTGTCCGGCGTGACGAACAGGTTCGCCGGATGCAGGTCGGCGTGGTAGCGCCCGTGCACCAGCACCTGCCGCATGAACACCTCCGCGCCGTGCGCGGCCAGCCGTCGCGCGTCGATGCCCGAGCGCTCCGCTTCGCCGAGCTCGTTCAGGCGCCAACCTTCCACGAATTCTGTCGTCAGCACGCGGCGGGTCGTGTGGCGCCAGATTACCCGCGGCACCACCACCAGCGGATCGTCGGCGAAGTCCCGCGCGAAACGGTCCGCGACCCGGCCCTCGTTGCGCAGGTCCAGTTCGCTGGCCAGCGTGTCCCTGAACTCTTCCAGCAGCGATCCGGGCCGCAGCCGCGCCATGCCGGGCAGCCGCGCAAGTCGGCCCGCCCAGCGCCGGGCGAGCGCCAGGTCCTGGGCAATGAAAGTCTCTATGCCCGGGCGGATGATCTTGACGGCAAGCCGGCTACCGCGCGGCAACACCGCGCCGCTGACCGGGCGGTAATCCTGCGCCAGCGTGGCCTGGTGGACCTGCGCGATCGAGGCGGTGGCCGTGGGCCGCAGCTCGAAGGCGGAGAAAATCTTTTCCGGGGCGGCGCCCAGCTCGGCGGCCAGGATGGCCTCGATCTCCGCGCCGGGCACTTCCGGAACGCGGTCCTGCAGGCGCTCCAGCTCGAACACCGTTTCCGGCGAGAACACGTCGGGGCGCACCGAGGCCAGCTGCCCCAGCTTGATGAAGGTGGGCCCCAGCTCCTCGCAGGCGAGCCGCAGGTGGCGGGCGAATACCCGGCGTCGCGCGTGACCGCGTCGCAGGCCGAAACGCGCTTGCCAGGCGGCCAGCAGGAAGCGCCGCAGGGCGACAGCGGCAATCGCGCGGCCGCGGGCCGACACGGCCCCCTAGTCCTCGCCGCGCGCCGCGATCGCGTCCACGGAAGCCTGCAGGGACTCCAGCCGGCCGCGCAATTCCGCCAGCTCGAAGGCCACGGCGTCCAGTTTCCGGCCGAGTTCTGCGGGACGCGTGACGCCCTGCTCGTGTTCGGCGCCGGCGTTGACGCCGGCATTGACGATTTCCTGCTTGAGGCGTTCTTTTTCTTCAGCAACCAGCGCGGCCAGGCCGTCCACGAAGGCGTCGGGGCCTTCTTCGAGTTCGCCCGGCTCGAGCTTGCGGCCGCGAGCCACCGAGGCTTTCCAGCCCTCGTCGGCGCTTTCGTGAACGAACGCCCAGGCGGCGAGCATACGGACGAGGTCTTGCATGTGGCGTCTCTTCGCGGCGGGTCTTCACGGCAAGTATAGCGAGCAGGACCGCGCGGGGCTTGGGCCGCGTGCCGCGCGGTGTTAGCTTAGGCGGCGGCCAGCCAGGCCGGCACCAGCGGCGCGCGCATGCCCCCGATTCCCGAGTGGTTCAAGATCGTCTACACGCTGGCCGTGGCGGTCTTCATGCTGATCTACTGGCGGCGCCACGGGCCGCGGAATTTCCTGTGGTTCTCGGACGTGGCGCTGATCGGCGCGGTGCCGGCGATGTGGCTGGAGAGCGGCCGCATATCGGGGACGCTGGCCTGCATGGTGCTGCTGCCCGAGCTGCTCTGGAACGTGGATTACGCCTTGCGCCTGGTGCTGCGCCGGCGCATCACGGGACTGACGGAGTACATGTTCGATCCCTCCCTGCCGCGGTGGCTGCGTGGCGTGTCGCTTTTCCACGTGCCGCTGCCGGTCGTCCTGGTCTGGCTGGTGGGCGCTTACGGCTATCCCGAGGAGTCGCTGCGGCTCGCGATCGTGGTCGGCGCGGTCGTGCTGGCGCTCAGTGCCTGGCTGAGCACGCCGGAGAAAAACATCAACTGGGTTCACGGTCTCGGTCGCGTGCAGCGGACGCTGCCCCGGCCGGCCTACCTGGCACTGCTCTACCTGGCTTTCTTGGCGGTTGTCTTTTTGCCCACGCACTACCTGCTGTTGCGCGTCCTCTGACGGCTAGTTTTTCGTCACGTCGACCGGCTCCTGCTTGCGGCTGGGCGAGGTGCTCTGGAAGCGGTGCGCGCCGTAGCGCAGCAACAGCACCGCGATCGCGAGGACCAGCACGGCGCCGGTCGTCACCATGATGCGCGATTCGCTGAGGTCCTCGGCGCTGATCAGTTTCCGCGTCATGACGGTGATCGTGATGTAGAGCAGGAATTCCACCGGCAGCTCGTCGGTGCGGAAGTAGATGCCGACCATGGCGCCCAGCTCCAGGTAGATGAACAGCAGCAGGATGTCGTGCAGCGTCACCTCGCCGGATTTCAACATGTGGATGAAGAACATCGCGGCCGACCAGAAGATCGCGGCGCCGATGACGAACAGCGCGATCAGCTGGAAGGTTTCCACCAGCTTGTCGCCAATACGTTCCACCACGTTCTTGGCCTGTTCTTCCGCCACCTCGGATTTCTCGAGCATTCCCATTTTTCTCTCCCCGGTGATGAATTGGGGGGAGACTAGCGCAAAAACGCCGGGCCGGGTGATGGCGGACGGCGGGTCATGCCCGCATGACCGGCGGGCGAGGTGGGGGCGCCCCTTGCGGAATTTCAGGCGACCGCGCGCGGATCCAGCAGGCGCGGCGCCGCAGAGGGCTGCAAAACCGTCGAGAGCGCGTGCGAAGACGATGCAGGATGGTCGCGATTGTAGTGCGCCCCGCGGCTCTCGCCGCGCAGCAGAGCACTGTGCGCCACCAGCGCGCCCACGCAGGCCAGGTTGCGCAGCTCGACCAGCACGGCGTGCGGCCCGTGCGCTTCGTGCAGGGCTTCGGCGCGGGCCCGCACGGCCTCGAGCCGGTCCACCGCGCTCGCCAGGCCGCGGTCGCTGCGCACGATCCCGACCTCGCGCGACATCAGCTCGCGGAGCTCCCCGGCGAGTGACGCCGCCTCTTCCGTTGCGGCCCGCGGGCAGCCCGGGCGCACTGCGTGCAGGGCCGGCGACGGCGCTTCGGGCGCCGGCGACGCGCCGCGCGGCACGCCCGCGAGAATCGCGGCCGCCACCGCCTCGCCGTAGACCAGCCCCTCGAGCAGCGAGTTGCTTGCCAGCCGGTTGGCGCCGTGTAGTCCGGTCCAGGCCGTTTCGCCGATCGCATACAGGCCCGCCAGGTCCGTCTGGCCGGCGCCGCCGGTCACCACGCCGCCGCAGGTGTAATGGGCGGCCGGCGCGACGGGCAGGGGCTCGCGCGTGATGTCGATGCCGATCGTGCTGCAGTGCTTGAAGGTGTTGGGGAAATGCCGGCGGATGAAATCGGCGCCGGCATGGCTGATATCCAGCAAGACCGAGTCGAGCTGGTGCTCGGTCATTTCGGCATGGATGGCGCGGGCCACGATGTCGCGCGGCGCGAGCTCGCCCCTGGGGTCGTGGCGGAACATGAAGCGTTCCCCGTTCGGCAGCAGCAGCCGGCCGCCTTCGCCGCGCACCGCTTCCGTGACCAGCCAGCCCTCGGAGCGCGGATGGCGGAGGGCGGTGGGGTGAAACTGCACCATCTCCAGGTCGGCGACGCGACAGCCGGCGCGCCAGGCGAGCGCGATGCCGTCCCCGACGGGCCGGGAGGCGTTGGTGGAGACGCCGTATATGCCGGATGCGCCGCCGGTGGCCAGCACCACGTGATTGGCGTGCAGGGTGCTTAGCAGCCCGTGTCGCGCGTCCAGCACATGCGCCCCGGTGCAGCTTCGCCCGCCCGGCGTGGACGGGTCCTCGCGCAGCGTCAGCTCGACGGCCGTGTGCCGCTCGAGCAGGGTCACCCGCGGGTGCGTCGCAAGCTTGCGCGAGAGGACCTTCATGACGGCCCGGCCGGTGGCGTCGGCGGCATGCACGATGCGGCGGCGGCTGTGAGCGCCTTCCTGCGTGAGATGCAATGCGCCGTCGTCGCGGTCGAAGTGCACGCCGTGCTCGATCAGCCAGTCGATGCTCGCGGCCGCGCGCTCGACCACGCCGCGCACCGTGGCTTCCCGGCAAAGCTCGCCGCCGGCGGCCAGCGTGTCTTCCATGTGCAGGGCCGGCGCATCGTCCGGCCCGATGGCGGCCGCGATCCCGCCCAGCGCCTGGGCGCTGGCCGATGCGCCCGGCGCGGTGGCGGACAGCACGGTGACATGGCTGCCGGCGTCGGCCAGCCGCAGCGCCGTGCTGGCGCCGGCGATGCCTGCGCCGATGACCAGGATTTCGCTGGCGGCGGCGGTGCTCATGACGCCTCGAGCATGGCCTCGACGGCGCGCCGTGCGCGTTGCGCCACCTCCGGGTCCACGACGACTTCGTGGCTGCGGGTCTGCAAGGCGTGCAGGATGCCGGGCAGGGTGATGCGCTTCATGTGGGGGCAGAGGTTGCAGGGCCGCACGAAGTCGACCCCGGGGTGCTCCACTGCCACGTTGTCGCTCATGGAGCACTCCGTGATCATCACCACTCGGCCGGGCTGGTGGTCGCCCACCCAGTCGATCATGCCCTTGGTGGAGCCGACGAAGTCGGCTTCCGCCAGGACGTCCGGCGGGCATTCCGGGTGCGCGATCACCTGGATACCCGGCCAGCGCTCGCGGTATTCGCGCAGCTCGGGACCGGTAAAGCGCTCGTGCACCTCGCAGGTGCCGTGCCAGAGGATCAGCTCCACGCCGGTCTGGCTGGCCACGTGGCGGCCAAGGTAATTGTCCGGCAGGAAGATCACGCGGTCCGTTCCGAGGGACTCCACGATGCGCACGGCGTTGCCGGAGGTGCAGCAGATGTCGGATTCGGCTTTCACATCGGCGCTAGTGTTCACGTAGGTCACCACCGGCACGCCGGGGTAGCGTTGCTTCAGCAGGCGCACGTCTTCGCCGGTGATGGATTCGGCGAGCGAGCAGCCGGCGCGCAGGTCCGGGATGAGCACGGTCTTGTCCGGGCAGAGGATCTTCGAAGTCTCGGCCATGAAATGCACGCCGCACTGGACGATGATGTCGGCGTCCGTTTCAGCGGCCTGGCGGGCGAGGCCGAGCGAGTCGCCGGTGTAATCGGCGACGCCGTGGAAGATTTCCGGGGTCTGGTAGTTGTGCACCAGCAGCACGGCGTTCAACTCGCGCTTCAGCTCGTTGATCGCGGCGATATAGGGCGCGTGCACGCCCCACTCGACCTCCGGGATGACCTCCCGGAGCTTCTCGTAGATCGGTTGCGTCTTGCGGGCAACCTCGGGCGTGTATGCGAGTGCTGTATTCATCCGCTTATACTCAAATTGAGCAATACAAGGGGCCAAAAAAAGGCCGTTCTGCTGGCCTGATGGTTATGCTACCTGCGAGCATATCTGATGTCCAGACGGGCGGTGTGAAATGGGGCCCATCCCCATTTAAATGGGGATGGGCCCCATTTAGACCTCAGAACTTCAGGGGCGTGAGCGCGCCTACGCCCGGGGCGCGGCGTTCCCGCAGCACTTCGCGGCGGAAGCGGAACAGCTCGGCCGGCCGGCCGCCGGTGCGGGTATCGATCTGGCCGGTCTTTTCCACCAGGCCGCCGCTTTCCACCAGCCGGCGAAAATTCTGCTTGTGCAGGCGCAGCCCGGACAGCGCCTCGACCACCCGCTGTAACCGCGCCAGCGTGAACTGCTCGTCGATCAGCTCGAACACCAGCGGGCGATAGCGCAGCTTGCCGCGCAGCCGCGCGAGGCCGGTGGCCAGCATCCGGCGGTGGTCGAAGGCCATCGGCGTGCCGAAGAGGGCGCGCCCGGCGGGCGGCGTGCGGCCCTGGTCGAGCCAGGTCTCGTGCGTCAGGCCGGCCTCGTAGAGCAACTCGTAGCGCTCCAGTACCCGGTAGCCGTCCCAGCCGGCGCCGCTGAGCCCGAAACAGATGGACACGCGTTCCATGCGACGTTCCCGCGCGGCGCCGGAGCGCGCCGCCTCGGTCCATCGCCTGAGCGCGTGCTCGATCTCCGCCAGCACCGGCGGCCGTTCCGTGCGCCAGTCCTCCCAGGGCAGGAATCGATAGCAACTGACCCAGTGCCCGTCCGCGGCGTCCGCGGACATCTCCTGGGCCAGCGCCAGGTAGGCGATCGAAAGCATGCGGGCGCCCCCGGCGCGTTCGCGCGGATTGCGCCCGGCGTCGCCAAAGGTGTAGAGCTGCTCCACGTAGCCCAGGTCGCGGCGGGTCTGGCGCCGCACCCAGTTGCGCAAGCCGAGCTCCAGGGTCCGGTCGTTGACCGGGTCGAAGGGCCCGGCCGGCAGGGTGTGCAGGCCGGCGCGCGCGGGGGATTCGGACGCGCCGGCCGTGCTCGCCTTGTCCCCGTCCACGGTGAGCACCTGCGCGTCGTCGTTGCGGACCGTGATGATGACCGCGTTCAGGCCGACCACGATGTGCTGCGCAGTTTCGGCGGGCGCTTCCCGGCCGGATTTCGCGACGGGCGCCTCGCTCATGCGGTCTGCTCCGCGTCCAGCTTGTCGCCGCAGGCCCGGCAGTGCTCCGCGTCTTCTTCATGGCCGCGCAGGCCGCAGGAGGGACAGGATTTCCGGTTCCGGCCGCGCTTGCGCGCCTCCGAGAACTCGGAAAAGAAAATCCCGAGCGGTACCGCGATGATGCCGTAACCCGTGATCATGATCAGCGACGCGATGACCTTGCCCAGCGGGGTGATCGGCGTGATGTCCCCGTAGCCCACGGTGGTCAGCGTCACTATGGCCCAGTACATGCTTTGCGGAATGCTGTTGAAACCGGCTTCCTCGCCTTCCACGAAGTGCATCACGGTGGCGAAGATCACCACCAGGGTCAGCACCACGTAGACGAACACCAGGGTCTTGCGCCAGCCGGCCCGCAACACCTCCAGCAGAATGTTGGCGTCGCGTATGTAGCGGTTCAGGTGCATGACGCGGAACAGGCGGAGAATCCGCAGGATCCGGATCACCAGCATGGGGGCGGCGCCCGCCAGGATCAGGCCGAGATAGGTCGGCAGGATGGACAGCAGGTCGATGATGCCGAAGAAGCTGCGGGCATAGTTGAGGCGGTTGCGCACGCAGTAGAGACGCAGGGCGTACTCGATGGTGAACAGCAGCGTGAAGCCCCACTCGATCGCGTAAAGCGCCTGCCCGTAGCGGGCGTTGAAGCCGTCGACCGTCGCCAGCGCCACCACGGAGACGCTGATCAGGATGGCGGCGATCAGCACCAGGTCGAACCACTGTCCGGCGCGCGTGTCGGAGCGGAAGATGACGCGGAACAACTCTTCCCGCGCCGCGCCCTCGCCGGGCTCGTGTTGAGCCCGCGTCACTGCTTGGTCCGCCTGCCGGCCGCGCAGCTGGCGTTCAACGGGGCGTTGCCACTGTTTTCCATTGCGTCTTCCCCTCAGCTTCCTGCCAGGCGTCGCAGCGATTCCAGGTAAGCCTGCTCATCCGGCAGGGCCTGGCTCCGTTCCGCTCTCCACAGCGCCTCCGCCAGGCATTCCGCCATGCGGTGCTCGGCCTCGTGCCGCCCGAGACGACGGGCCAGCGAGGCATGGATGGCCGCGATGCCGGGTGGCCGGTCCGTGCTCACCTGCTCTCGCAGGGCGAGGTGCAGGCCCATGTGAAGAAAAGGATTCGACTCGCCGTCCTCGGGCGTCCAGTCGCGGCCCAGCGCGTCCTGCCCGCTTTCCAGCAGCGCATGGTACTCCGGGTGTTCCTCGATCACGTCGGCCACCTGGACCTCCAGCGGTTCGGCAGGCAAGCCCTCGCGACGCTTGCGCCAGGCTTCCAGGTAACAGGCCCGCAGGCCTTCCTTGTCAGTCGGCGGCAGCACGGCGCTTGCGCGGCCTGGCGGCCGTTTCCGGCAGGAGGGGCGGGGCCGGGCTCTTGCCCCCGGTCTTTTGGCGGTAGTCGCACAGGTCGCGGATGATACAGGAAGGGCAGTCCGGCTTGCGCGCCTTGCACACGTAGCGCCCGTGCAGGATGAGCCAGTGGTGCGCGTCTTTTCTGAATTCGGCGGGAGTCAGGCGGGCGAGGCGATCCTCGACCTCGCGCACGGTTTTGCCGGGGGCCAGGCCGGTGCGATTGGCAACCCGGAAAATGTGGGTGTCCACGGCAATGGTCGGCTCGCCGAAGGCGGTGTTCAAAACGACGTTGGCGGTCTTGCGGCCGACGCCCGGCAAGGCCTCCAGGGCGGCCCGGTCGCGCGGCACCTGGCCCCCGTGCAGCGCCAGCAGCATGCCGCACAGGGCGATGATGTTCTTCGCCTTGGCGTTGTAAAGGCCGATGGAACTGATGTGTGACCTGAGGCCTTCCTCGCCCAGCGCCAGGATCGCCTCCGGCGTGTTTGCCACCGGGAACAGGCGCGCGGTCGCCCGGTTCACGCCCTTGTCCGTCGCTTGCGCCGAGAGCACCACCGCGACCAGCAGCTCGAAAGGCGTGCCATAGACCAGCTCGGTGGTCGGCTCGGGGTTCGCCGCGCGCAGGCGCTGGTAGATCTCCCGACGCTTGGCCTTGTTCATCGCGCGCAGCCTCAGGCCGCTTCGCCGGCTGTCTGCCCGCCGGCCGCGGGGAGGGCGGACGCGCTGCGGCGCCGTTCCAGGCGGGCGTCCACCAGGTTCTTCAAAGCGACCATCAGGCCCAGCCCGATGAAAGCCCCCGGCGGCAGCAGGGCAAGCAGGAATCCGCCGTCGAGCAGCTGCCACTCGAGCGCGCGGGCCGCCTCGCCGAACATCATGTGGGCGCCGGCGAACAGCGTGCCCTGGCCGATCAGTTCGCGGGCTGCGCCAAGGGCGACCAGCACAGCGGTGAAACCCATGCCCATGGCGAGACCGTCGAGCGCCGCCAGCAAGGGGGGCTCGCGCGAAGCGAAGGCTTCGGCGCGCCCGATGATGGCGCAGTTGGTGACGATCAGCGGAATGAAGATTCCCAGCACGCGGAACAGCTCGTGGAACCAGGCGTTCATGACGAGCTCCACGGTGGTGACGAAGGAGGCGATGACCAGCACGAAGACCGGGATGCGGATCTCGGGGCGGACGAAATCGCGGATCACCGAGACCGTCACGTTGGAAGCCAAAAGCACCAGCGTGGTGGCGATGCCGAGACCCAGCCCGTTCACGAAGCTGGTGCTTACCGCCAGCAGCGGGCACAGCCCGAGCAGCTGGACCAGCCCGGCATTGTTGGTCCACAGGCCGGTGCGCAAGACTTCCCTGGCGCGCTGGCTCATTGGTCCTCCTCGATTCCGACAGCCTCAGGCGGCGGGTCGCCGTCGGCGGGCCGCCGCGCAAACAACTCGTCACGATGCGCCTCGAAGTATATCAGCGCGTCGCGCACGGCCGAGACCACCGCCCGGGGGGTGATGGTGGCGCCGGTGAACTGGTCGAACGCGCCGTCGTCGCGGCGCACCGCCCACTGCTCGCGCGGCGGGTTCCCCAGCGAGCGGCCCTCGAAACCGAGGATCCAGTCGTTGCGCTCCACCTCGATCTTGTCGCCCAGGCCGGGCGTCTCCCGGTGCGAGACGACGCGCACGCCGCTGAGCGTGCCGTCGGCGCGGATACCCACCAGCAGCTTGATCGGCCCGCTGTAGCCGCCCGGCGCCACCGGCGTCATGGCCACGGCGACCGGCTCGCCGCGTTCGCGCGCCCGGTACACGGTGACCGGCGCGTCCGTGCCGAGCAGCTCGGGATCCGTCACCGTGATGAAGTCCTCGTGCACCGGGTTGTCGTAGCCGTCCTCGGGCAGCACGTCGGTCAGCGTGCGCAGCAGGTAGGCCCGCTCGTTCGCGGCGATGCGCTCAGCCGTCGATTCCCAGGTGACCGCCACCAGCAGGGTGCCGAACACGGCGAAGCCGGCCAGGATGCCGGCGGCGCGGAACATGCTGCGGGCGAGTTCAGTTGGCATGGCCGTAGGTGCGCGGCCGCGTGAAGTGGTCGATCGCCGGGACGGCCATATTCATGAGCAGTACGGCAAAGGCCACGCCGTCGGGATAGCCGCCCCAGCTGCGGATGACGAAGATCAGCACACCGATGCCGAAACCGTAGACCAGTCGCCCCGAGCGGCTGGTGGCCGCGGAAACCGGGTCGGTGGCGATGAAGAACGCGCACAGCAGGGTCGCGCCGCTGAACAGGTGGAAGCTGGGCGGCGGATGGCTGCCCGGGTCGATCAGCCAGAAAAAAGCCGCCGGCACGCAGGTGCCGAGGATCACGGCGACCGGGATCTGCCAGCGGATGATGCGCCGCCAAAGCAGGTAGATGCCGCCCAGCGCGATCCAGTTCGCGATCCATTCCCAGCCCCGGCCACCCATGCTGCCGTACAGGGGCGCCTCGCGGATCTCCGAAACCGTGCGCGCCAGCGAGAGTTGCGTCTTGAGGTCGTCCAGCGGCGTCGCCCCGCTGATGGCGTCCCAGGACAGGCTTTGCGGCAGCGATCCCGTCAGCGTGAAGCGCAGGGTCTGCCAGGCGTCGGGCGCGGCGGCCGCCAGCCCGAGCGTGTCACCCAGCGGCGGCAGCCAGCGCGTCATCTGTTCCGGGAAGGAGATCAGCAGCACCACGTAGCCGGCCATCGCCGGGTTGAAAGGATTGTGGCCGAGACCGCCGTAAAGCTGCTTGGCGAACAGGATGGCAAAGGCGGCGCCGGTCGCCGTGATCCACCAGGGCGTCAGCGGCGGCAGGCAGAAGGCCAGCAGCACGGCGGTCACCACCGCGCTCAGGTCGGCGAGCTGCGGGCCGACGGGCCGCTGCCGCAGCGCCAGGGCGCCGGCCTCGCAGGCCACGGCCACCGCGACTGCCACCGCCATGTTGTAGAGCAGGCCCGGACCGAAGAACCAGACCCAGGCCGCCGTTGCGGGCACCAGCGCCAGCAGCACTTCGCCCATCACGCGCGTGACGTTGCGGGCGGGCCTGAGGTGCGGCGGCGCGGTCGATTCGAATTTCACCGGCCGCTTCCCGCGTCGTCGTTGCCTTCAGCGTCCTCGTCCCGCGCGCGCCTGGCCTGCACCCGCTCGAGCGCGTCGTCGATCAGGGCCTTGCGGGCGGCCTCGTCGCCGCGCGTCTTTTCCGCCGCGCGCGTCTTCTCCTCGAGTCGCCGCTTCCTGGCCGCCTGCTCGGCCTCCAGCCGTTCCTGCCGCGCCTCAAAGCGCTCGCGCGCAAGGTCGGAACGGATGCGGTCGCGGTCCCGCGCCCACAGCTCGGTCTTGGCGTAGCGGAAATACTGCGTCAGCGGCAGCTGGCTGGGACAGACCACGTCGCAGCAGCCGCACTCGATGCAGTCGAAGAGGTGAAAATCGTCCAGCTGGTCCAGCTCGCCCGCGCGCGCATGCCAGTAGAGCTGCTGGGGCAACAGTTGCGCCGGGCAGATCTCGGCGCATTCGCCGCAGCGGATGCACGGCATGGCGGGTTGCCGCGGCCGGATTTCCTCGCGCGACGCGACCACCACGCAGTTGGTGGCCTTGATGACCGGGAGGCTGTCCTCGGCCAGCGGGAAACCCATCATGGCGCCGCCCATCAGCAGGTGGTCTGCGCCCTCGGTGTAACCGCCGCAGGCCTGCACCAGGTCGGCCATCGGCGTGCCCAGGCGAACCTCGAGGTTGCGGGGGCGGACGACGCCCCCGCCGGTCACGGTGACGATCCGGGAAATCAGCGGTTCGCCATGCAGCACCGCGCGCGCCACGGCCGCCGCCGTGCCCACGTTCTGGCACAGGTAGCCGATGTCGGGCGGCACGCCGCGGGCCGGCACTTCTTCGCCGGTGAGCACCTTGATGAGCTGCCGCTCGCCCCCTTCGGGGTAGATCGCGGGCACCGCCACCACCTCGATACGACTCTCGCCCATCGCCGCGATCGCGTTCTCCAGCGCCTCGCGCGCCCGCGGCTTGTCGTCTTCGACCGCGATGCAGCAGCGGTCGATTTCCAGGGCCTGCAGCAACACCTGGGCGCCGGTGAGCACTGACTCGGGGCGCTCCCGCAACAGCAGCTCGTCGCAGCAGATATAGGGCTCGCACTCCGCGCCGTTGAGGATCAGCAACTTCAGGCCGGAACCCGCGCCCAGCTTCACGGCCGTCGGAAAGGCCGCGCCCCCGAGGCCCACGACGCCCGCCGCGCGCACGCGTGCGCGAAGGTCGGCCGCGCTCAGCGAAGCGAACTCGGGCACGGGCTCGTAGCCGGACCATGCCTCGTCCAGGCCGTCCGTCTCGATGACGATGCACGGCGCCGCCAGCCCGCTGGGATGGGGCACGGCGTGATCCGCGATTTCCACCACCGTGCCCGAGCTGGAGGCGTGGACCTTGGCGCCTATGTAGCCGCCGGGGCGCGCGATGGGCTGGCCCTTGAGCACGCGCTCGCCCGGCGAGACCACGGGTTCCGCGGGCTGGCCGACATGCTGGGACAAGGGCAGCACCAGCCGTTTCGGCACCGGCACGAGGCCGATGGGTTCCCCGGCGGGCCCCGCGGTGCGGGGATCCAGCTTCAGGCCGCCATGGAAACGCCACAGCTGCGGCTGGCTCACGAGCGCTCCGCGGCCGGCGCGACCTCGTCGGGCTTCGGCCACTTCCAGGTCTTGATCGTGACCGGTTCCTCGACCATGGCGATGCAATCCACCGGGCAGGGCGCCACGCACAGCTCGCAACCCGTGCATTCGCTGGCGATGACCGTGTGCATCTGCTTGCCGGCGCCCAGGATCGCGTCCACCGGGCAGGCCTGGATGCACAGGGTGCAGCCGATGCAGGCCGGCTCGTCGATCACCGCGACGGTGCGCGGCTTGATCTCGCCGCTTTCCGGGTCCAGCGGCTTGGGATCGCGTTCCAGCAGGTCCGCCAGCGCGCGTATGGTGGGCTCGCCCCCGGGAGGACAGCGGTTGATGTCGGCCTCGCCGGCGGCGATCGCTTCCGCGTAGGGCCGGCAACCGGCAAAACTGCACTGGCCGCACTGGGTTTGCGGCAGCAGGCTGTCGATGCGATCCACGACCGGGTCGCCCTGGGTGCGGAAGCGCACGGCGGCGAAACCGAGTGCGAGCCCGAAGGCGGTCGCCAGCGCGGCGATGACGATGATGGCGGAAATCATGGCGCGCCCCTCAGCCCCGCACCAGTCCGGCGAAGCCCATGAAGGCAAGTGACATCAGGCCGGCCGTCACCAGGGCGATCGAAGCGCCGCGAAAGGCCACGGGAACGTCGGCGGCCGCCACCCGCTCGCGCACGCCCGCGAACAGCACCAGCACCAGCGAGAAGCCCACGGCGGCGCCGAAACCGTAGACCAGCGACTCGAGGAAGCCATGGCTTTCCTGCACGTTCAGCAGGGCCACGCCGAGTACCGCGCAGTTGGTGGTGATCAACGGCAGGTAGATGCCCAGCACTCGATGCAGCATCGGTGCGGAGTGGCGCATCAGCAGTTCGGTCAGTTGGACAA
>DATFKW010000115.1:0-4281 GCA_035268405.1 Gammaproteobacteria bacterium | reverse complement strand
TGGAAAGCATAGTCCCAGGGTTCCTCGGCATCGCCGACGGTCAGCGTATAGCCATCGACCGCCCCATCGACGCCAATCGCCTTGTCGTACTTGCCGACGAAGGTGAAGAGATCGCCGCCCATCTGGAACATGTCGTTGATGGCGAAGGTCTCGGTGGCGATCGCGTTGTCGTCGAGCACACCCGACGCGCATGCTGACGGATCGAATCCGTTAGCCTCCGCTCCGGGGGTCTCGCCGCAACCCACGGTCGACAGCGCGGCGCTGGCGACACTCGTGAAGAGCAGTGCGGCTGTCGCCAGTGCCGCCTGCGTGACGATGAGCTTCCTGGCTTTCATGGTTGGCCCTCCTTGTCGGTAACCCGGGGCCCGTTCGGAAGCCCGTCCCGCGAGGGATCTTCACTGGCTTCCGTTCAACGAGCCTTCATTAGAAGAGGAGCAAGTTGCATGCCAGTTTCGGCCAATTTATTGACCAGAAAACCATTCATAAAACAATGGCTTGTAGGAGAGTCCTGGAAAGTTTTTCGATCAGGCTGTGCGGCGTAAAGATCGCCGACTTGGATTACGGGCGAATCCTGGCGGTATTGCGGCTCCAGCAGGTGTGGCGGGGCCGCAAGCGCGGATAAATAATAAAAAAATATTAAATAATTACATCAAGTTATATTCATAACTTCATGTGATTTATATAATGAAGAATGGGTCGCCCTCAGATCCCGCCGCCGGTTTCCGACTCCGGCTTATGTTAAATATCTCGACAGGCGACGAAGCGGGGAATTCAGCTGGTTCCCGTCCCATACTTCGGGTTCCTTTCCCAGGCCAGCGAGGTGGCGACGATCCGGTCCAGGTCGTCGAAGCGCGGCGTCCAGCCCAGCAGTTCGCGGATCCGGCCGCAGTCCGCCACGAGCATCGGCGGATCCCCGGCGCGGCGCCCTTCCTCGCGGACCGGCAGGGGCTCGCCGGTGACGCGTTCCATGGCGTCCACCACCTCGCGCACGCTGTAGCCGTGGCCGTAGCCACAGTTGAGCACCTGGCTCTCGCCGCCGCGGCGCAGCCAGGCCAGCGCGTCCAGGTGGGCGGTCGCCAGGTCCTCGACGTGGATGTAGTCGCGCACGCCGGTGCCGTCGGGCGTCTCATAGTCCGTGCCGTAGATGACCAGCGCCTCGCGCTTGCCGACAGCCACTTCGCAGGCCACTTTTACCAACAATGTCGCCTTGGGCGTGGACTGGCCGATGCGCCCCTCGGGATCGCTGCCGGCCACGTTGAAGTATCGCAGGGCCACGTAGGACGGCCCGCCTGCCGCCGCGAGGTCGCGCAACATCCACTCGCTCATGAGCTTCGAAGTGCCGTAGGCGTTGATAGGAGCGGTGGGCGAGTCTTCGCTGGCCCGGCCGCCCGGCGGGATGCCGTAAACTGCGGCGGTGGAGGAGAACACGATATGTTTTACGCCGGCTTCATTCGCGCACTGCAGGAGATTGCGCGTGCTGCAGGTGTTGTTGCCGTAGTACTTGAGCGGATCGGCGACCGACTCCGGCACGATGGTGTGCGCGGCGAAGTGCATGATCGTGTCGACGTCGTGCTCGGCCAGAACGCGCTGCACCAGCGCGCGGTCGCCGGTGTCGCCGACGACCAGCTCGCCGTGCGTCACCGCTTCGGCGAAACCCGTGCTCAAATTGTCCAGCGTGACGACGCGCTCGCCGGCCTCGCCCAGCTGCCGCGCCACGTGGCTGCCGATGTAGCCGGCGCCGCCCGTGACGAGAATTCCCTTGCTCATCCCTGTGTCTCCCGCGGTCGAATCGCGGCGGATGATAGCAGCCGGAAATGGGGCCAATCCCTATTTAAGTCTCAAAAATGGGGATTGGCCTTATTTAAATGGCCAGCGAAATGGGGATTGGCCCCATTTCTGCTCGCCCTCGCAGCCTGCGGAGGCGGCGGCAGCTCGGGCGGCGGCGCCGACGCCCCGGACAGCGGCACGACCCCGCCGCCGCCGCAGGTCACGGTCTCAGGCACGCTCAGCTACGATTTCGTGCCGCAGGCGCCGCTCGGCGGCCTGGACTTCGACGCCACGCAGCGCAAGCCGGTGATCGGCGTGACGGTTCAGGCGCTGTCCTCGACCGGGACGATCCTCGATACCGCCACCTCGGACACGGACGGCCGCTACCAGCTCAGCGTGCCGCAGGACCGCCAGCTCCGCGTGCGCGCGCTCGCCCAGCGCCGCCAGGTTGCCACCGACGACGGTCCTGGCTGGAACACCGCGGTGCGCGACAACACCACCCTCGGCCGGCCGCTGTACGCCATGGACTCGGCGTTCTTCACGCCCGGCGCAGCCGGCGCGACGCGTGACCTGCATGCCGCCAGCGGCTGGACCGGCGCGGCCTACACCGAGCCGCGCGTGGCCGCGCCTTTCGCCCTGCTGGACGGCATTCGCCAGGCGGAAGAACTCGTCCTCGCGCAGGCCCCCGACCTGGTGTTCCCGCCGCTGACCCTGCTGTGGAGCACGCTGAACACGCCCAGCGCCCGCTTCCGGCCCAGCATCGGCGAGGTGCTGACCACTTTTTTCGATACCAACTCGGGCAACACCATCTACGTGCTGGGCGACGCCGCGGTGGACACCGACGAGTACGACCTGCATGTGGTGGTGCACGAGTGGGGCCATTACTACGAAACGCACTTCGCCCGCGTCGACAGCCCCGGCGGCGCGCACCTGCTGAGCGCCGCGCTGGACCCGCGCGTGGCCTTCGCCGAGGGCTGGGCGAACGCCTGGGCGGGCATGGTGCTGCAAGAACCCATGTACACCGACACCGGCCGGCCGACGGTCGAGCGCGAGACGCTGCGCCTCGACCTGGAGCAGAACGACACCGCGCTGGAAGGCTGGTTCTCGCAGACCACCGTGGGCGGGTTGCTGTGGGACATTTTCGATCTTCCCGCCGACGGCCTGGACCAGGTGAGCCAGGGCTTCGGCCCGATCGACGCCGTGCTGCGCGGCCCGCAGCGCAGCACCCCGGCCCAGACCACGCTGTTCAGCTTCCTCGCCTATTACAAGCAACAGCAGCCGGGCACGGCCGCGGTACTGGACGCCATGGCCGAGGCGCGCGGCGTCACCAGCACGGGCCAGGACATCTGGGGTTCGCTGGAGAGGCGCGACGGCGGCCGCCCCGACGCACTGCCCGTCTACCTGCCGCTGGCGCCGGACGGGCCGCCGGTCACGGCCTGCACCAGCGCCGGCCCGTCGTCTGCCGATGTATTCAACCGGCTCGGCACCCGCCGCCTGCTGCGCGTGCAGGTGCCCGCCGCCGGCGTCTATCTGTTCGAAGCGCAGGGCCCCGCCGGCAGCAGCCCGGCGCTGAATCACTGGCTGCAGGGAGAAAAGACCATCGCCAGCACGGCGGCCCAGGACAGCCTGCGCACGCTGGAACTGGACGTGCCGGCCGGCGACCAGGTTCTCGAGGTCTACGACACGCGCAACCTCGCGGCGCCGCCGGTGGGCGAGGTCTGCTTCGAAGTGCGGGCGAGGAGGGTGCAATGAGGGCGTTCACAAGAGAGGCTGCGAGATCGGTGTCCATCCCGGTGGCCGGGCGGGCCCTTGAGCGTGTGGCCGCCGTCCTGGCGCTGGCCGGGCTGCTGGCGGCCGCAACGCCGGCAGCGGCAGCAGCAGCGGCAGCGGAAGAACGTTCTGCGGCGATGCCGCCGGCAACAGCCATCCCGGTCGGCACCGCCCCCGCACCCTCCCACGCCGCCAAACCCGGCGCCCCCCTCGAGATCGCCGCGGAGGTCCTCGAGCGCGCCGCACCGGGCGGCGAGTTCCGCGTGCGCGCCGAAATCACCCCGGCGATCGCCGGCGAGCTGCTCCTGCTGGAGTGGCGCGCGGCGCCGGGCATCGAGTTCGACGGCGGCACGACGATGGAAGTGGCCGTGCCCGCGGCGGGCGTGCCGCTGGTGCTGCAGGCCAGCGGCCGCTGGTCGGGCGAGCTGCCGGGGCGCGTCTACCTGTCCGCCAAGTGGCAGGGCGAACAGCGGCGCGTGCCGCGCTCGATCGCAATCTCGGTGATCGACGCCGCGTCCGAGGCGCGGCTGACCCGGCCGGCCACCCGCGACGGCGTGCGCGCGGAGCAGGCCGAACCTTGAGAGGTCAGGCGGGGCCTTTCGCGCTATACTGTACGGCTGCCCATACGTATCTCGCAGCACCAGGCTCCACCACATGAACCTCCGCAACATCGCCATCATCGCGCACGTAGATCACGGCAAGACCACGCTCGTGGACAAGCTGCTGCGCCAGTCCCAGACCCTC
>DATFKW010000114.1:0-9991 GCA_035268405.1 Gammaproteobacteria bacterium | reverse complement strand
AGCGCTTTGCCGCGGTGGTCGGCGAGACGCCCATTAACTACCTGTCGGGCTGGCGCATGCAACAGGCGGAAGCGCTGCTGCGCGACCGGCGCAACTCGGTGGCGCAGGTCGCCGAGCACCTCGGTTACGCCACCGAAGCCGCATTCCGGCGCGCCTTCAAGCGCGTGCGGGGCATCGGTCCGGGCGAGGTGCGGCGCTTGTCGGCGGACTCCGCGCCGGGCTGAGCCGCCGTCCCGTCGCCGGGTTGCGGCCTCTTCCGCTCGTAGCCAGCTCAGACCTTGTAGCCCTGGACCTCTTCTTCGCTGTGCACGACACCCAGGCCGAGCGCGAGCGCGTGGCGAGGTCCAGGTGCGCCGCGCGCTAATCGCTGCACAGGGCCTCCAGCGTCTGCGAGTCCCGTTCGTAGCGCGCCAGCGCTTCCCTGTGCTCTCGAATCCAGTTCATGCGGTGCTCTCGTCAGCCGTCATATCGTTCCTGGCCGGTCAGTCATCGCTGCCGCCGCCGCGAAAATCGATGCCCAGCGCGCGCAGCTTGCGGTAAAGATGCGTGCGCTCCATGCCGACGCGCTTGGACAGCTGGCCCACCTTGCCCTCGCAAAGCTGCAACTGTTGCTGCAGGTAGGCGCGCTCGAACTGCTCGCGCGCCTCCCGCAAGGGCAGGGCCATGAGATCCTGGCTCAGCAGCGGCTCGCTGGCCGGCGCCGCCTCCGCCAGCAGCTGCTCCACCTCTTCGAGACCGATCTCCTCCTCGCCGCCGAGGATCAGCAGCCGGTGCACCAGGTTGCGCAGCTCGCGCACGTTGCCCGGCCAGGGGTAATTGCGCAGGCGGTTCTGGGCCGCCACGCTGAAGCGCCGGAACGGCAGGCCGTGGCTGTCGACCAGTTTCTCCAGGTAGTGGCGCAGCAGCTCCGGAACATCCTCCGCGTACTCGCGCAGCGGCGGCACCCGCAGCACCACCACCGAGAGATGCGTCAGCAGCTCGTGGCGGAAGGCGCCGCCCGGTATCGCCTGCTCCACGCCGGGGGTCACCGAGGCGATGATCCGCGTCTCCACGGACTGCGGCCCGGCGCCGCCCACCGGCGTGAAACGGCCGTTCTCCAGCAAGCCGAGCAGGAGACGCTGCGCCTCTGGCCCCAGGTCGGAGAGCTCCTTGATGAACAGCGTGCCGCCGCGGGCGCGCTCCAGAAAGCCCGGCTCCAGCTTGCCGTCCAGTGCGCGGCCGAACAGCGCGGTCTCCGCGTTTTCCGCGCGCAGCGCGCCTGCCACCAGGCGAATGAAGGGCTCGCCCGCCCGGGGGCCCAGCGAATGGATGTAACGGGCGAACAGTTCCCGGCCGGTGCCGGGCTCGCCGGTCACCAGTACCGGCGTGTCGTGCACCGCGATGCGCTGCGCCTGCTCGCGCAGCGCGCGAATGACGCGGCTGCGGCCGATGGGCGCGACGCTGACCGGCACCATCCGCCGGCCCGCCCGCCCGTGCGAGCGCGCGGACTCGAGGGCGCGGTCGACGGTGCGCAGCAACTTGGCGAGCGACACCGGCTTCTCGATGAAGTCCACGGCGCCCAGCCGCGTCGCCTCCACGGCGGTCTCCACGGTGCCGTGGCCGGACATCATCACGACCGGGCAGGGGCGTGAGCCCGGCTTTGCCGACCACTCGCGCAGCAGGCTGATGCCGTCCATGTCGGGCATCCAGATGTCCAGCAGCACCAGCTCCGGCGACGCCGTGTCGTGCAGCTGCCGCGCCTCGGCCGCGTTCGACGCGGCCAGCACCTCGTAACCCTCCTCCGAGAGAATTTCCTCCAGCAGGCTGCGAATGTCTGCCTCGTCGTCGACCACCAGGATCCGGCCGGTGCTCATGCGTGTGCTCTCCTGAATTCGCTGCTCCGGATTTCGCGGCGCAACATGGCGCTGCGCGCTTCCTCGTCGGCGGGCAGCGCGATGGTGATGCGCACGCCGCCCTCCTCGCGATTGCCCGCCTCGACCCAGCCGCCGTGTTCCTCGACCAGCTTTTTCACGATGGCGAGGCCCAGCCCCGTGCCCTTGGGCTTGCTGGTGACATAGGGATCGAAGATCCGGTCCATCGCCTCCGCCGAGATGCCCGGGCCGTTGTCTTCCACCGTGATGAACACGGCGCGCAGCTCGAACTCATCCGTGGCGCGCGTGCTGATGCGCAGCCGGGGCTGTTCCTGCCCCTCCAGCGCTTCCACCGCGTTGCGTATCAGGTTGTGCAGTATCTGCCGCAGGCGACCCGCGTCCGCCTCGGCCGCGCAGCCCCCCGGCGCCAGGCGCAACTCGATGGCCGCCGGGATTTCGCGCACCCGGTAGAGCTCCGCGACCTCGGCCACCAGGCGGTTGATGTTCACCCGCGTCATGTCCATGTCCGGGGCGCGCGCGTAATCCGAAAAAGCGTTCACCATGTCTTTCATGGACTCCACCTGCTGCACGATGGTTCGGGTGGCGCGCTCCAGCACCTTGGCGTCCTCGTCTTCCATCTGCTTCAGGAAGCGCCGGCGGATGCGCTCGGCCGACAGCTGGATCGGCGTCAGCGGGTTCTTGATCTCGTGCGCGAGGCGCCGTGCCACCTCGCCCCAGGCGGCGTCGCGCTGCGCCTGCAGCAGGGCCGTGATGTCATCGAAGACGATCACGAAACCGTCGGGCGCGCCGTCCTCGCCGGGCAGCGCGGAGCATGCGCACATCAGGACCCGTCGCCCGCCGACGCCGCGCAGTACGATCTGCTCGCGCCACTCGTAGTCCCCCTCGTCCACGTGGCTGCGGCCCACCGCCATGAACTGCTGCAGCAGCGGGTTGTCCTCGGCGACCTCGGCCAGCGGACGGCCCACCGCCCCCTCCAGGTCCACGCCCAGGATGGCGCCCGCCGCCTCGTTGGCCGTGCTGATGCGCCAGTCGCGCTGCAGCGAGACGACGCCGGTGGAAAGCCGCCCGAGAATGACTTCCAGGTAGGCCCGCTGGCTCTCCACCGCCTGCTCGCTCTGGCGGGCCAGCTCGCGTGCCTCGGCCAGGCGCGTGATCATGTCGTTGAAGCTGTGCACCAGGAAGCCCATCTCGTCGCGCCCCGGCAGCGGCAGCCGCGTGTCGAAGTCGCCCTTGGCGACGGCGCGGGTGCCGGCGACCAGGGTCTGGATCGGCGCCGTCAGCTTGCGCGCGAAGAAAAAAGCGCCCCAGATCGCCATCGAAAGCGACAGCAGCAGCACCAGGGTCAGCGTCAGCATCAGGCTGCGGGTGAACGGCTGGCGCAGAAAAGCCAGCTCGCGGTACTGCGCATAGGCTTCCTGCACCGAATCCGCCAGCAGCCCCACGCGCTCGGGGACCGCGAACAGGCCCTGCAGCACGCGCAACTCGTCCAGCGGATGCAGGCCGGGAATCGCCACCGCGGTCCTGACGATGTAACCCTCGCGCACGGGATCCAGGCTGACGAAGGGCCGGCCCTGGCGGATCTGCAGCATGACTTCTTCGGTCGGCGGTTCCGGCAGGTCCGTGACGCTGCGTTCCGAGGAGACGGCGATGATCCGGCTGCTCTTGCCCACCACGGTGAGCTCCATCGCGCCCGAGCTGCGCCGCATCATTTCCAGCCGGCCCGCCATGTCCCGGTCTTCCCGACCGCTCAGCGTGTCGGCGACCTGCTGCGTGGAATCGAGGTGTTCCCGCATGCGGCTCTCCAACGTCGCACGCGACAACGCCAGCGCGTCTTCCAGTCCTGCCTCCACGTTGACGTCGAACCAGGTGTCGATGCCGCGGCTGATGAACTGCACCGAGAAGTAATACACCACCCCCAGCGGCAGCACCGCCAGGACGACGAAAATGGCAACCATCCTGGAGGCCAGCCGCGAGCCGGGCGCCTGCTTGCGGTATTCGCGCACCAGGCGCAGCAGGTTGGCGATGATCACGCCGAGCAGGATCGCGGCGCCCGCCAGGTTGAGCAGGAAGATCCAGTTGTAGGTCTCGCCGAAGCGATCGACGTCGTCCACCGTGGAGGCCAGGAACAGCAGGGCCGCGAACAGCAGCGACAGCCCCAGCACCGCGAGGGCGGCCAGGCCCCAGCGCCTCAGCGGTCGAGCGGCCATCGTGCCCAGTCGCCGGCGATCCGCCAGTCGTTCCAGAACAGCCGGAACAGGGCCAGCGCGCCGCCCAGCTTCTTGATGTCTATGATCGCGCGCAAGCCCACGTCGTAGCGCTCCTCCTCGCTGAGCAGGGCGTCATCGATCACCGGCAAGCGGCGCACCGTGCCCAGCGCCTCCAGGGCGGGCTGCAGGGCGCCGTAGGAAACCTGCTCGCCGCTGTTCAGGTTGCGCAGGATGTAGCGTTCCGTCAGCGCGTGGTACCTGAGGCCGTAGCGCTGCAGCAGCTCGGCAAACTCCGGGTCCCACAGGAGCCGGCGCCGCTCCGTCAGCTGGATCACCAGCTCGATATCGAGCTCCAGCCCGTTGTCCAGGGCTTCCAGCGCGGTTTCGTTCAATCGGTAGTCGATGTCCGCGTCCAGGTACCAGACGCCGTCCTCCAGGTGGGTGGAAACATCCACGATCTCGATCGGCGCGTCCGCCCGCGCCACGGCGGGCAGCATCATCTGCAAGGCGAGCAACGCGACGGCGGAAAGCCGCCAGCCCTTTTTGCCGATCCCCTTTTTGCCAATCCTTTGCGCCGCTTGCAGCATCATTCCTCGCCTAGCCGGGCCGGGTCAGGCAAGCATAATAAAACCCGTCCGTCCCTGCTTCTCCGGGCAGCAACTGGCGTCCCGGCCCGGCCCGCCGGCCCCAGCCCGGCTCGCCGAGGTCCACGGCGCGGGCTTCCGGACGGCGCGCGAGAAACTCGGCCATGCGCCCGGTGTTCTCGGCGCGCAACACCGAGCACGTGGCGTAAAGCAGCCGCCCGCCCGGCGCGAGCAGCGGCCACAGGCCTTCCAGCAGCGCCGCCTGTCTCGCCGCCATGGCCGGCACGTCGTCCGGGCGGCGCAGCAACTTGATGTCAGGGTGGCGCCGCACCACCCCGCTGCCGCTGCAGGGCGCATCCAGCAGGATCCGCTCGAAGGGCCGCCCGTCCCACCAGCCCTGCGGGTCGGCGGCGTCGCCCTCGAGCACGCGCGCCTCCAGTTCCAGGCGGGCGAGATTTTCGCGCACGCGCTCCAGCCGCGCGGCGGAAATGTCCAGGGCGGTGAGCTCGGCCTGCGGGCAGGTCTCGAGCAGGTGCGCGCTCTTTCCGCCCGGAGCAGCGCAGGCGTCCAGCACCCGCATGGCCGGCTCGGGCGCGAGCAGGCCGGCCGCCAGCTGCGCGGCGCCATCCTGCACCGAGACCTCGCCGGCGGCGAAGCCCGGCAGCTTCTCCACCGGCAGCGGCGCTGCCAGGCACAGGGCTTCGGGAGCGGGCGCCCACGGCCGCGCGCTGCCGCCGGCTTCCACCAGGCGCGCCAGCCATTCGACGCGCGTGCTTTTGAGTCGGTTCACCCGCACCCACATCGGCGCCTGCGCGTTGTTGGCGCGCACGATCGCTTCCCAGTCGCCGGGCCAGTCCATCGCCAGCGCATCCAGCCACCAGCGCGGGTGGGCGTGCACGACCTCGGGCGCCCGGCTGACGCGCTTCTTCAGCGCCTCGCGTTCGCGCAACCAGCGCCGCAGGCAGGCGTTGACCAGCCCGGCGTACTGGGCGCGGCCGAGCACGCGCACCGCTTCCACCGTGGCAGCGACCCCGGCATGATCCGGCACGCGCAGTTCCTCGAGCTGGTAGAGGCCCACCGCGAGCAGGTCGTGCACCTCGGCATCGCGCGACGGCAGCGGCCGCGCCAGCAGCAGGTCGACCCACCGGTCCAGCCGCGGATAGAAGCGCAGCGTGCCGTAGGCCATTTCAGCCGCCAGCCCGCGGTCCGCGCCGGCGAGCTGGTTGCAGCCCTTGACCAGCGCCTCGTCCAGCGAGCGGCCGCGCCGCGCCACCGCGGCCACGACGCGGCCGGCGGCGGCTCGCGATTCGGCGCCGGCGCTCAAGCGCCCAGCTGCTCGCCGAGCAGGGCCCGGCTGTTCAGGAAATCGCCGGCGCTCATCACCCGGCCGCCGGGCGGTTGCAGTTCCAGCACCCGCACGCCGCCTGCGCCGGCCGACACGTCGATGCCTTGCGCGCCGGCTTGCCAGACACGGCCGGGCGCTGCGTCCGCCGCAGCCGCCGCCTCGGCCTCGGCCACCGGCAGCGGCAATGCCCGGTGGAGCTTCAGCCGCTGCCCCCGCCAGGTGGTCCAGGCGCCGGGGCGGGGCGCGAAGGCACAGATGCGCCGCGCGAGCTCGGTCGCCGGCTTTTGCCAGTCGATTCGCGCCGCCTCCGGGTCGAGCTTGCCGGCATAGGTGGCGGCGGCATGGTCCTGCGGCTCAGGCTTGAGCCGGCCCGCCAGTATGTCCGGCAGGGTGGCGTGCAAAAGCTCCGCGCAAAGGAAGGCGAGTCGTTCTCGCAGTTCGCCGCCGGTTTCGCCCGGACGGATCTCCAAGGATTGCATTTTGTATACAGGACCCGTGTCCAGCCCCTTGTCCATCGACATTATCGATACGCCGGTGAAGCGATCGCCGGCCAGGATTGCGTGCTGCACCGGCGCCGCACCACGCCAGCGGGGCAGCAGCGAAGCGTGGCCGTTGATGCACCCGGATGACGGCAGGTCCAGCACGGCCTGCGGCAGGATCAGGCCGTAATCGACCACCACCAGGGCGTCGGGACGGAGTTCCGAGAGGGCGGCGAGGGCATCGGCCGAACGCAGGCTCGCGGGCGTCTGCACCGCCAGGCCGTGCTCCCGGGCGCGCGCGGCGACCGGCGTCGGGCTCATGCGGCGGCGGCGGCCGGCGGGTCGATCGGGTTGTGTCAGGACCCCGGCGAGCGTCCAGCGCTCGTCCACCAGGGCGTCCAGGGAAGGCACGGCGAAGTCGGAGCTGCCCGCGAAAACGAGGCGGGGCCTGGGCATCCGGCCGGGCCTAGAGAGCGCGGGCCGCGGCGTCGGGCTCTTTCAGGCGCCGCTCTTTTTCCAGTCGCTTGCGGATGCGCTGCCGCTTCAGGTCCGAGAGGTAGTCCACGAAGAGCTTGCCCTCCAGGTGGTCCATCTCGTGCTGCACGACGACCGCCAGCAGCCCCTCCAGCTCCGTCTCGAAAGCCTCGCCATCGAGCCCCAGCGCACGCACGCGGATCCACTCCGAGCGCGTGACGGCCTCGTAGAAGCCCGGAATGGACAGGCAGCCCTCGTCCATGACCTCCGTCCCGCGACGGTCCAGGATCTCCGGATTGATGAAAACGTGCGGTGTGTCCTGTTTCTCCGAGATGTCTGCGACCAGCATGCGACGGTGAACATTGACCTGCGTGGCCGCAAGGCCGATGCCCGGCGCGGCGTACATGGTTTCGAGCATGTCCGCGGCCAGCTGCCGAAGCTCGTCGTCGACCGCGGTGACGGGCGCGGCGCGGGTACGGAGTCTCGGGTCCGGGTATTCAAGAATGTTGAGGGTCGCCATGAACGCTTTTCCGATTCCTCGTGTAACACACCATAAAATGCGGCTAACAGTATGACAATTCAAGCCCGCCATGCTAACTTGCCGATGACGCGACGGCAGCGAAAGCGACCGCGTCCGGGTACGGGTGGCGCGGGCAGAAGTGATTATACCAAGCTGCCGCCACCTCTTTCTCTCCAGGGACAGCATGGAGTCAGGCCAGCCATGTCCAAGTTGATTGATCGCCCGCTGCGGGCGCGCTTGCTGAGCAGTTTCGCCGCCGCAATGCTGCTCGCCGGCTGCGCGAGCACACCCGACCAGCCGCCCGAGACGGCCGCGCCGGCACCCGCCGCCGCGCCTGCTCCGGCCACAGAGAACAAGCCCGAGACCCGGGCGGCCCGGACGGAGACCCGTGCGGCGGCGCCCGCGCCGCGCGTCCGGCTGAACCCCGAGCACCCCGAGCGTTACGTGGTCAAGAAGGGCGACACGCTGTGGGACATCTCGGCGATGTTCCTGCGCGATCCCTGGTACTGGCCCGAGATCTGGTACGCGAACCCGCAGGTCAGCAACCCGCACCTCATTTATCCCGGTGACGTGCTGACGCTGGTGTACATGAACGGCCAGCCCCGCATCGTGCTCGAGCGCGGCGCCGAGCGGAAGCGGCTGCAGCCGCGCGTGCGGGTCGAGCAGCTCGACCAGGCGATCTTCACGATCCCCTACGACCGCATCGCGGCCTTCCTGTCGCGGCCCGCCGTGCTCGACAAGGACACCGCGCGCAATGCCCCCTACATCCTGACCAGCCGCCGCGGCCACCTGGCGCACGGCTCGAACACGGAAGTCTACGTGCGCGGCAAGGCCTTCGAGGAAGAAGAAATCTACAGCGTGATGCACATCGGCGATCCGCTGGAAGACCCCGATACCGGGCGCATGCTGGGCTACCAGGCGATCTACGTGGGCGAGGGACGCGTCACGCGCACCGGCGACCCGGCGACGCTTTACCTGAGCTCGACCGCCCGCGAGGCGCTCAACGGCGACAAGCTGCTGCCGGTCGAGGAAGACTTCCCGCTGCGCTTCACGCCGCGGCCGCCGGAACGCGAGGTGGAAGGCCGGCTCATCCACGTGCTGGACGCCGTTTCGCTGGTGGGCGCCTACCAGATCGTCACCCTCAACCGGGGCTCGAAACACGGCCTCGAGCCGGGCCACGTGCTCTCGGTCTGGCAGGCCGGCGAGCGCGTCCAGGACCGCTTCAAGGGCGGCAAGGTCGAGTTGCCGGACGAATATGCGGGCTACCTGATGGTTTTCAGGACCTTTGAAGAGCTGAGCTATGGCCTGATCATGCAGGCATCGAACGAGATCCGCGTGCTCGACAAGGTGCGCAATCCCTGACGCGGTGAGGCTGCTGCTCGTCCCGACCCACGACGCCGGCACCTGCCGGCGTCGTGCTTTGAGGAAGCCGTCATGACCGATGCCGCCGCCTGGCTGCGCCTCTCCCTGGCCCCGGGCGTCCCGGGCGAAGTCGCGCGCGAAGCCGCAGGCCGTCCCGGCGGGCTGCAGGCCCTGCTCGATGCGGGACGCGACGCCCTGCTCGATGCGGGTTTCCCGCCGGAAGTCGCGCGAACGCTGCTCGGGCCGGAACCCGACTGGCTGCCGGCGGCCCTGGACTGGCTGGCCGAGCCGGGACACCACCTGCTCACCCTGGCCGATGCCGATTACCCGCCTCTGCTGAAGCTGGCGCCAGGCGCGCCCCTGGCCCTGTTCCTGCGCGGCGACCGCGGCCTGCTGGGCACCCCGCATTTCGCCATCGTCGGCAGCCGGAACCCCACGCCGCAGGGCGCGGAGAATGCCCGCGCCTTCGGCGAGTATCTCGCCGGCTGCGGCCTGACGATCTGCAGCGGCATGGCTGCGGGCATCGACGCGGCGGCGCACCGCGGCGCGCTGGATGCGGGCGCGCCGACCACCGCCGTGCTGGGCTGCGGCCCGGACCGCGCCTATCCCGCCTGCAACGCACAGCTGGCCCAGCGTATCGCCGCCGAGGGCCTGGTGATCTCCGAGTACCTGCCCGGCACCCGCCCCCTCAGGGCGCACTTCCCGCGCCGGAACCGGATCATCAGCGGGCTGTCGCTGGGCGTGCTGGTGGTGGAAGCGGCGCGGCGCAGCGGGTCGCTGATCACCGCCCGGCTGGCCGGCGACCAGGGCCGCGAGGTCTTTGCCATCCCGGGCAGCATCCACAATCCCCTCGCCCGCGGCTGCCATGCGCTGATCCGCCAGGGCGCCGTGCTGGTCGAGACCGCCCGGGACATACTCGTCGAGATCGCGCCGCTGGCCGGCGTGCAGGCGCCGCCCGGAACGGCCGCGGAAATACCCGTCGCCGATGCGCAGGAAGGCGACGGCGACTACGGCCGCCTGCTGGATGCGCTCGCCCACGACCCCTGCGGGGTCGACGCCCTGGCCGCGCGCACCGGTTTGACGGCTGCGGAGGTTTCCTCGATGATGCTGATCCTTGAACTCCAGGGAGCTGTGGAGTCCTTGCCGGGC
>DATFKW010000113.1:0-4322 GCA_035268405.1 Gammaproteobacteria bacterium | reverse complement strand
CCGGCCGCGTCGTAGATGCGGCCCGCGGCCGCCTCGTGCTCGGGAATGCGCAGCAGGTACTCGAGCAGGTTGTCCAGCGCGATCGGCGGCGTGCGCGCCCGCACCCAGCGCGGCGTCACCATGGCCGGCAGGGCGTTCACCAGGTCGCGGATCACCTCGAAGGCGGCCGAACCCGGACCGACGATGATGCCGGCGCGGATCTCAGTGACCGGCACCGGACCCGCGCGCAGCCGGTCGCCGGTCTCCTTGCGCGACAGCAGGTGCTCGGAGCGGGCATCCTCCGGCACCAGCCCGCCCAGGTAAACGATCCGTCGCACCCCTGCACGCGCCGCGGCGGCCGCGAAATTTTCGGCGGCCTCCAGGTCCAGGCGGCCGAAATCGGGGCCCGTGTTCATCGAGTGGACCAGGTAATAGGCCGTGTCCACGCCGGCCAGCACGGGATCCAGGGTCTCTGGCTGCAGGGCGTCGGCGGACATGCGCTCCACGCTTTCCCAGCCCTTGCGCTCCAGCGAAGCGGTGTCGCGCGCCGCGGCCCGCACCCGTCTGCCGGCCGCCAGCAGGCGCGGCACCAGGTGGCCGCCGATGTAGCCGCTGGCGCCGAAAACCAGGTTCAGCCCGGTGTCTGTGGCAGCGCTCATTCCTCGTCCAGGTAAGCGAGCGATTCCACCGCGAAGCGCGTGGGCTGGATGTCGAACAGGGCCCAGGCCTCGCTGCCGTCGCAGGCGTTGCCCTCGATGAGCATCTGCAGCTGGTCGCCCGTGACCGGGAACCACGCGAAACGGTCGAACAGGGCCGCCACCGCGCGCGTCGGCCCCACCGGCGCCGGCACCATCAGCTTGCCGGGCTTGCCGCTGGCCGCCGCGATGATCTTGAGGATCTCGCGCCATTCAGGCGCTGCCGGGCCGCCCAGCGGGAAGATGCGGCCGTGGCTCGCCGGGGTCTCCAGCGAGCGCACGAAGGCCTCGGCCACGTTCTCCGCGGCCACCGGCGACATCTGGAAGCGCCCCGCCCCGCCCGGCCACACCCCTTCGTAGAACAGCGGCGCCGGAATCGGCGGCTTGATCATCTGGTCGCGCAGCATGCTGCAGAATTCTTCCCGCCCGCGCGGCTCGCCGAACACCACCGAGGGGCGAAACACCGTCCAGTCGAGGTCGCTGCCGGCCAGGTGCTGCTCAGCGCGGTACTTGGTGCGCTGGTAACCCGTGCCCTCGGGCTTCACCCCGTTGGCGCTCATCAGCAGGAAGCGTCGCACGCCGGTCTTTACGGCGGCGTCCATGACACGCGCCGCGCCCTGGTACTGCATGGCTTCCCAGGTGATGCCCTTGGCGGGGAACTCCCGGATCAGCCCGATATTGTAGATGGCCGCGTCCGCGCCCCGCAGGCATTCCGCCACCGCCCCGGCATCCTCGATCTCGCCGCTGACGATCTCGCAGCGCTGCGGCTGGACCACTTTCTCCTCGCTACCGGGCCGCACCAGCAGGCGCGGCGTGTGGCCGTGCGCCACCAGCGCGTCCACCAGGTAGCTGCCGACAAAGCCGGTTCCGCCATACAGTGCGACTTTCATGATGCGCTCCCTGCGCCCGGCACCGGGCAACCGCCCTCGCCGCAGCGCTTTTCGAACCGTCCGTGGCTGTGCCAGCGATACACTCGGTCGAAGGTCCGCGACAGGTCGGCCGCGCGGATCACGCGCGACAGCCACCGCCACGCGGGCAGCTCGTCCCATAACACCAGGAAGGCGTCGCCGCCGGCGATCAGCCGACCCTCGCGGTCGCGCACGTGCAGCGTTTCCATCGCGGCCGCAAAGCCGATCCCTTCAGCCGCCAGCGCGTCCGGTTGTTCCATCAGGTCCACCCACTCCGTGCGCCTGGCCCAGTCCCGGCCCTGCCAGTGCGCCGCGCCCGCGGCGCAAACCGGGCATCCACTGTCAAAATAGATCGTCGTTTTCATACCGTCCAGTTCGCCGGGCGGCAATGCCCCGGATTCGGTTTCTTGCCGGCCACCCGGCCCTACCGTATCGTACCCCGGCCATTCTGCAGCGAGCGCAGCCCGTGTCAGACCTTTCACGCACCTTCGGCAGCCAGGAAGTCGATCCGCGCGAGCGCGAGCAGCGCGTGCGCGACGTGTTCCGCCGCGTCGCGCGTCGCTACGACCTGATGAACGACCTGATGAGCTTCGGCATCCACCGGCTGTGGAAACGCTCGGTCGCCTGGGCCGTGAACCCGGGGCCCGGCCAGCTGATCATCGATCTCGCCGGCGGCACCGGCGACGTCGCCCATCGCGTTGCGGGCGTGGACCGCAACGTGATCGTCGTCGATCCGAGCTTCGAGATGATGGCCGCCGGGCGCGAGACGCGCCACCACGCGCTGCGCTGGGTCGCGGGAACGGCCGAGCGCATGCCGCTGCCGGACGCCAGCGCCGACGCCGTCACCATCGCTTTCGGCATTCGCAACGTCACCCGCATCGAGGACGCGCTGGCCGAGATCCTGCGCGTGCTGAAGCCCGGCGGGCGGCTGCTGTGCCTGGAATTCTCCACGGTCAGGGGCCCGCTGCGCGCGCCTTACGAACTCTACAACCGCTGGGTCATCCCGGTGATCGGCTCGGCGGTGGCCGGCGACGTCTCGGCCTATCGCTACCTGGTGGAGTCGATCCGCCGCTTCCCGGACCAGGAGACCTTCCGCGGCATGCTCGAGGACGCGGGCTTCACCGACGTCTGGTACCGCAACTACAGCATGGGCATCGCCGCGCTCCACGTGGGCGCCCGCCCGGCATGACCCCCCGCCCGCCGGCCGCCCCGGCGGCGGCCTCGCTGCTGAAGCCCCTGGCCGGCCTGGCGCGCGCGCCCGCCGAGGCGCCGGCGCTCGCCTGGCCGGGCGGCACGCTGAGCTACGGCGAAATGCGCGCGCGCGTGGAGCTGCTGGCCCGCGAGACGGCCATGCGCGAGCCGCCCGGGCCACCGGTGCCGGTAATCAGCGACTCGCGCGTGGACACCGCGCTTGGGGTGCTCGCGGCGCTGCGCGCGGGACGCGCCGCCCTGCCGCTGGATCCGGCGCGCCCGGATCTCGAGGCGTGCCTCGCGTGCTGCCGCTCCGAGGGCCTGCACGAGGGGCATGACGCGCACCGCGTCGCCCTGTTCGTGCCGACCAGCGGAACCGGCGGCGCCAGCCGGGTCGCCATGCTCTCGCCCGCCGCGCTGGACGCCCATACGGCCGCCAGCGGCCGCGTCCTGCCGGCGCTGGGCGCGGGCGACCGCTGGCTGGTCTGCCTGCCCATGACCAGTATCGGCGCGCTCGCCGCGCTGTGGCGGACGCTGTCGGCCGGCGCCTGCCTGGCGCTGCTCGAGCGATTCGATCCGCTGGACGCGCGCCGACTGATGGCCGCGGGCACCAGCCATGTCTCGGTGGTGCCCGCGATGCTCGCCCCGCTGGCCGAGTGTCGCGCGCCGCCGCCTTCCGGCCTGCGCTGCCTGCTGAGCGGCGGCGGGCCCTTGTCCGCGCCCGCGGCGGCCCAGGTGCAGGACTGGCCGCTGTGGCACGGCTGGGGCATGACCGAGACGGCCTCGCACGCGGCCGTCGGCCCGGTGGACGCGCACTGGCGCGAGGGCATCGCCGGCCGACCTCTGCCCGGCCTCACCGTGGCGGCCGCCGCTGACGGTCGCCTGGCCGTGGCCGGACCGGTGCTGATGAACGGCTATGCCCGGCCCGACGGGCGGGATGGCGAGGGCCTGCAGCCGGACGGCAGCTTGCCCACCAGTGATCTCGGCGAAGTGCTGGATGATGGCCGTGTGCTCATCAAGGGGCGCGCCGACGAGGTGATCGTCAGCGGCGGCGTCAACATCCACCCGCTGGTCGTGGAGCGCGTGCTGGCGCGCTGCGAGGGCGTGGAGGAGGTGGCGGTCACGGGCCGGCCGGACGCGCGCTGGGGGATGCGGCTGGTCGCGCTCTACGCCGGCGTCGCGACGCCGGCCGCGTTGGAAGCCTGGGCCCGCGCCGAGCTGCCCCCGGCATCTCGGCCGCGGGCTTTCGTGCGAGTGGCGGCGCTGCCGCGCAACGCCATGGGCAAGCTGTTACGCCATCAACTGGGAGAGATCGGGCTCGAAGCCTAGGCCCGGCGTCTCGGCCAGCCGCAGTGTGTCCCCCGGCCGGGGCGCGGGCCCCAGCAAGCGGCTCAGCCAGCTGGCCGTATCCAGGCCGTGCGCCAGGCCGTTGCCCAGCGCGGCGCCGATGTGCGCCGACAGCCACAGCCCCACCGCGGTGTCCACGCTGGCGGTCACGATGCTCTCGGTACGGGGCCGCAATGCCAGCCCCAGCACCCGCGAAGGCCCG
>DATFKW010000112.1:0-2524 GCA_035268405.1 Gammaproteobacteria bacterium | reverse complement strand
GTCCCGGATCTCGATATTCGCGCCGTCCAGCGTGCCGATGGTCAGCGCGCCGTTCATCGCCAGTTTCATGTTGCCGGTGCCCGAGGCTTCCATGCCGGCGGTGGATATCTGCTCGGAAAGGTCCGCTGCCGGGATGATGATTTCGGCTGCTGAAACACTGTAGTTGGGCAAGAACACGACCTTGAGGCGGTCCTGCACCGCGGGATCGGCGTTCACCACGGCCGCGACATTATTGATCAGCTGGATAATGCGCTTCGCCATGGTGTACGCAGGCGCGGCCTTGCCGGCGAAGATCACCGTGCGGGGCTGCCAGTCGGCGCCGGGATCCTGGCGGATGCGGTTGTAGCGCGTGACCACGTGCAGCACGTTGAGCAGCTGGCGCTTGTACTCGTGAATGCGCTTGATCTGCACGTCGAACAGCGACTCCGGATCGATGACGATGTCCAGTTCGCGGCGCACGTGTTCGGCGAGGCGCGCCTTGTTCCGCGCCTTCACTGCGCGGAAATCCTGCTGGAATGCCTCGTCATCGGCCAGAGCCTTGAGCTCGTGCAGCCTTTCCAGGTCGTTGTCCCAGGCCGCGCCGAGGCGCTCGTCGAGCAGGGCGCTCAGGCCCGCGTTGGCCGCGCGCATCCAGCGGCGCGGCGTCACGCCGTTGGTGACATTGACGAAGCGGCCGGGAAAGTGCTCGTCGAAATCGCGGAAAATGCCTTCGCGCACCAGGCGGGAATGGAGCTCTGCGACGCCGTTGACCTTGTGCGCAGCGATCGCGGCAAGCCAAGCCATGCGCACCCGGGGTCCCTCGTGCCCGGCCTCGTCGATCACCGACATGCGCCTGCGCCGCTCGTTATCGCCCGGGTAGCGGGCCCAGACCTCGTCGAGGAAATCCCGGTTGATGCGGTAGATGATTTCCAGGTGCCGCGGCACGAGCTTCTCCAGCATGCGCACGGGCCAGCTCTCCAGCGCTTCCGGCAGCAGCGTGTGGTTGGTGTAGCTGAAGACGCGGCAGCAGATGTCCCAGGCCGTCTCCCATGCCATGCCGTGCTCGTCCAACAGCAGCCGCATCAGCTCGGGCACGGCGAGTGCGGGATGGGTGTCATTCAGCTGCAAGGCGACGTGGTCCGCCAGCGACTCCAGCGCCAGGCCGGCCTCCAGGTGCTCGTGCAGCATGTCCTGCATGCTGGCCGACACCAGGAAGTACTCCTGCTTGATGCGCAGCTCCTTGCCTTCCTCGGTCGAGTCGTCCGGATACAGCACGCGCGAGATGTCTTCCGCCGCATTCTTGGCCGCGGCGGCGCCCTCGTAATCCCCGGCATTGAAGCGATCCAGGTCGATCGCCGGCGCGTAATGCGCGCCCCACAGGCGCAGGTGGTTCACCGTGCGCCCGTTGTTGCCCGGCACCGGCGTGTCATAGGCGATCGCCTCGATACACTGGCCGCCCTCCCACTCGACCCGCGTGACGCCGTCCGCGTCGCGCCGCGTGCGGCAATGACCGCCGATGCGCACCGGGTAGCGTAAATCCTCGCGGCGGAGCTCCCAGAGGTTACGGAAGCGCAGCCAGTCGTTGGGGCGCTCCAGCTGTTCGCCTTCCGGTCCGATGTGCTGCTCGAACAGGCCGTAATCATAGCGAATGCCGTATCCGAAGCCGGCCAGGTCCAGTGTGGCCATGGAATCCAGGAAGCAGGCGGCCAGTCGTCCCAGCCCGCCGTTGCCAAGCCCGGCGTCCTGCTCCTCCTCGACCAGCTGCTCGAGCCGGACGCCGATTTCCTCCAGCAGCGCGCGGGCGTTGCCCTGCAGGTCGAGATTGATCGCCGCGTTCAACAGTGTGCGCCCCATCAGGAATTCCAGCGACAGGTAATAGACCTTGCGCGGCTGGCGCGCGCGAATTCGCCTCTGGGTCTCGTGCCAGCGCCCGATCAGGCGCTCGCGCAGCGTCAGCGCGACCGCGCTGTAAAGATCATGGAGCGTGGCGTTGCCGGTGTCCTTGCCGACGCCATAGAGCAACTTCTCCAGCGTGTCATGCCGAAGGCTGGAATCGTCGAAGCCCAGCGGTTCGGGCAAGCTGTTTTCCGGAATGTTCACGACTACATTTCCTGCATGCCGGCCTGGGGCGCGGCGGACTGCGCCGGAGCATAACAGACGCGGCACCGCTTTCCGGCCGACCCGTTTGCCCCCTGGCAGTAATGACGAGGATACTGGGCGCATGATGCGAATACTGCTTTTGACGCTGCTGCTGGCATGGGCGCCGCTTGCCGCGGCGGAGCCGGGCCGGGACTCGGCCGACCCCGCAGAAACGGTGCGGGCCACGCTGGCTTCCCTGGCCGCAACGGTCTCCGACTGTCGCCTGCAATTGGCCGGCGACCCCGCGGCCCTGCGCGGGCTCATCGAGCGCGAGCTGCGGCCCCGGGCCGATGTGCTGTACGCGGGACGGCTGGTGATGGGCCGACACTGGCCGGCGGCCGGCGCGGAGCAGCGGCGCCGGTTCGCCGAGGCGCTCTACGGCGCCCTGCTGACGCGCTATGCGTCC
>DATFKW010000111.1:0-5172 GCA_035268405.1 Gammaproteobacteria bacterium | reverse complement strand
GACCGCCATGAGCGAGGTTAATCAGTTTGCGGCCCTGATGTCCAAGATTTCGGGCGGATCGCCGGCAAACAGCCCCGGAAACACCTCGCGCCCCGCGTCGCTCTCGCCCGCCAGCCGCCGCAGTCCGCGGCACAAGCCGGTGCTCGCTTCCAGGAACGCCGGCAGCCGGGCGCGCGCCTGGACGTGCTGTCCCGCGCGCACCAGCTGGATCATCTCGTCCCCGAGCGCGTGCAGGTAGCTGTGCAGCGGCCCGAGCGCCTCGAACTCCGGGTCCGGCCCGAAGTCGGCCGCGCCGATGCCACGGTACCAGTGGGAAAACTGGCATTGTTCCTCGCCGGCCGGCAGGGTCTCGACGAGGCCCCTGAAAACTCTTCGCCTGACGCCCTCCACCCAGTCCAGGTGACACCTCGCGACGACCCGCAGAAACAATTGTTCACGTTTCGCGGGCGACTCGATGAGCCGTTCCCATGGCCGCTCGGCGCTCCAGCGCGACCACCACGACGGCAGGTCTTCGGGCGGCATGGGCATGCCGATGCCGTAGCCCTGGGCGAGGCGGCATCCCAGGTGAACCAGCATGGCGCCGTGCGCCGGGGTCTCCACCCCCTCCGCGATCACCGGCCGGTTGAAGGCGCGCGCGAGACGCAGCACGCTCTCCACGATGCCCAGGTCGCTGGGATCCTGGAGCATGTCGCGCACGAAACTCTGGTCGATCTTCAGCATGTCGACCGGGAGTCGGCGCAGGTAGGACAGCGAGGAATAACCGGTGCCGAAATCATCGAGGGACACCCGCAGGCCGAGCGCGCGACACTGGGCCAGGATACGGGCGGCCTGCTCGAGGTTGCCCATGGTGGCGTGCTCCACCACTTCAAGCTCAATCTGCTCCGGCCTGACACGCGGGCAATCGGCCATGGCGTCCGCCACCTGGGCGACGAAATCGGGCGCCAGCAGCTGCGCGGGGCTGACGTTCACGCTGACGACCTGTTCCAGCCCCATGTCGTTCCAGCGGTCCGCCTGGCGCAGCGCGGTCTTCAGCACCCAACTGCCCAGCTCGAGTTCGAGCGCGGTGTTCTCGAGTTCCGGCAGGAAGGCCCCCGGCGCGAGCACGCCGCGCTCCGGGTGTTGCCATCTCAACAGCGCCTCGGTGCCGATCACGCTACCGTCGAGCAGGTCCACCTTGGGCTGGTAAAAAAGCGTGAACTCCCGGCGATCCATGGCGATGCGGAGCCGATCCATATGCCGGTGGCGCTCGAGGCTGACGCGATCCTCGTCGGGATTGAAAACGTGGCAGCAGTCACGTCCCGCGCGCTTGGCGCGGTACATGGCCTGGTCCGCCTCCCGCAACAGGGCGTCCGGTTCCCGCTCGTCCGCGGCGCAGCACATGGCCAGTCCGAAGCTGGCGCTCACCCGCACATTGCCGCCTTCCAGCTCGAACGGCTCGCGCAGGCTGGCGAGCATCCGCTTGATCGCGCTGCGGGCCTGTTCCGGGCCCTCCAGCCCTTCCAGCAGGACGACGAACTCGTCGCCGCCGAGTCGCGCCAGGGTGTCCTGCTCCCGGACCAGCTTCTGCAGGCGGCCCACGATCTCCACCAGCAACGCGTCGCCGCAGGCATGGCCGCAGCGATCATTGACCTCCTTGAAACCGTCGATGTCGAAGTAGCAGACGCCGAGCTGCCGTTCCCCGCGGCGGGTGCGCGCCACCGCCTGCCTTAGCCGGTCCATCATGAGCCGCCGGTTGGGCACGCCCGTCAGCGGATCGTAGTGCGCGATGCGGTCGAGCTGCGTCTCGTGCTCCTTGAGCGCCGTCACATCGCGCAGGTAGCCGTGCCAGAGGATACTGTCGTCCTCCTGCGCCAGCGGGCTCGCGCTACCCTCGACCCAGAGCACGCGGCCGTCCGCGTGGCACATCCGGAACTGGTCGTGCCAGGGCCCCGGCGTTCTCGCCGACTGGTTGAGCCCGGCGGCGACCCGCTCGCGGTCTTCCGGGTGGACCGAGCGCAGAACCGACCAGGCGTCTTCGCGCACGGTCGCGAGGCTGAGCCCGCAGATCGCTTCGACGCCGGGGCTGGCGTACGGAAAATGTACCGTGCCGTCCGGGCGCAAGCGGAACTGGTAGATGAAACCGGGAACGTGCTCGGCGAGGTTCTGCAGGCGCAACAGCAGCTCCTGCTTCTCGGCCTCCGCGCGCTTGCGCGTGCTGATGTCCTGGTGAGTGCCCGACACCAGCAAGGGCTCGCCGTCCTCGGTCCAGCTGGAAACGGCGCCGCGATCCAGGACCCATACCCAGCTCCCGTCGCGATGCCGCATGCGGGCCTCGCACTCGTAGTGGTCGAGCTCGCCGCGAAAATGCTTCTCGAGGAGTTCGCCGGACTTCCGGAAGTCTTCCGGGTGCGCGAAACGTTGCCAGGTCTCGATCGAGACCGGCTGCAGCTCCGCCAGCCTATACCCGATCATTTCGGCCCAGAGATCGTTGAAACTGACCTCGCCCGTCTGGACGTTCCACTCCCAGGTCCCCACCCGGGTGCCCTCGATGATGTCGTTCAGGCGCCGCCTTTGCTGTGCCAGTTCCTCCCGCTGGCGCATGCGCTGCGTGATGTCCTGGCCCACGCCCAGCATACCGATGGCCTGGCCGTCCGGAGTGACGACCGGGGTACGCACGATCTCCAGCAGTTCCTCGTGCCCGTCGCTCGCAAAGACAACCGACAGATCCCTGGCCCGGCGAGCCCCCGGCGCGGCATCGACGGCATCCGGTTCCAGGCACAGTGACCTCAGGGCGGCGGAAAACTCGTCCGGATGCCGTCCCGCCAGCGCCGCCTCCGGCAGGCCCGCCAACTGCTCGAAGCGCTCGTTGCAGGAAAGAAAGAGCCCGTTGACGTCGCGCAGCCAGATGATCTGCGGCAGCGAGTTCAGCAGGGTTCGCAGGTGCAGGTGTTCGCGCTCGAAACGCGCCGCGGCCCGCTCCGCCTCGCGCCGGGAACGGCGGAGATGACGGTTGGTCACGAACAGGCCGCCCGCCAGGGAAGCCACCAGCAAACCCACACTCACCAGTGCGGCCAGCCAGACACGATATTCGGCCCAGACGTCGGCCAGCACGATCTCCGGCGGCAGGTGATAAGGCGGCAGTCCCAGCGCGCGCATGGCGCGCTCCACCGGCGCGTAGTCGGCCGGCACGGTGAACCCGTAAATCCCGGCGGCCTGCATCGCCGCCGCATCCGGCTCGAAAGCCAGCAACGCGGCCGTCAGCCTGCGCGCCACCTGGGGATCGATGTGCGGCAAGGCGACCATCGGCCATTCCGGGTACAGCCGGCTGGAAATCTCGAAGGGGAAACCCGGCAACGCTTGCCGATTTACCACGCGCAGCTTACCGGGCTGCAGACGGCCCTCCGCCACCATCTGCTCGATGATGCCGGTGCGCACGAAGCCGGCGTCCGCGTCGCCCCGCAAGACGGCGTTGATCACGCGGTCCTGCGGCTCGCCGAGCTGCAGCCAGTCGATCGATTCCAGGTCCAGCCCCGCTTCGTGCAGACTCATGGCCGGGGCCGTGTAGCCGCCCATGTATGTGCGCCCCATGACCGCGATCCGCAGGCCTTCCAGTTCGGACAGCGAGCGCGGCGTCTCCGACCCGGCGCGCGCGACGATGACGCCGCCCAGCGCGCTCACCGGGCGGCCGTTCTGGATGTTGACCAAGGTCGCCACCGCCCCGGACAGCGCGTTATGCTCGCGCAGCCCGATGTAATGGACGGGGTTCGTGAACACCAGGTCGAGCTCATTGTTGGCGAGCGCCGACTGGATTTCCGCCTGGGTAAGCACGCGCAGGCGTACCTCGACGCCGGGCAAGGCCGCCGAGAGGTGATCGACGAAAGGCGTGAAACGCGCCTCCAGCACCGGCTTGGGCCGGTAGGCGAACAGGCCCAGGTTGAGCACCTGTTCGGCGGCCGCGGTTCCCCCGCTGCCGAGCAGCACCAGCGCGACGAACAGCCGCCAGCTCACCGCGCTGCTTCCGGGCGCAGGAACTCGGTCGTGGTCAGCCCCGACAAGTCACTGCTCTCCGGGATCCGTCCCCGTCCGCTCATCCACTCGGCCAGCTCCCGGGCCGCCGCCTCCAGCCGGCCCGTGCCGGGCTCCAGGTACGAGCGGTTGCCCGCCGGTCCCGGCAGACTAAGCCCCCGATAAGTCCCCAGCACCCGGTCCCCCGGAAGATCAAGGTGGACGGCCAGGCGATAAGCCGTGTCCTGCGGATTGGTGCGCAGCGCGTTCAGCCCCCGGAAATGCGCCTCCACCAGCGCGCCCACAGCAGCCCGCCGGCTGCGCAAGGCTTCGGGCCGCACCGCCAGCACGTCGAAAATGGTGTCGGGCGCCTGGCTGCTGTCGTAGAGAGAATGCGCCCCCGCCATCATCAGCTGCCTGGCGGTGGGTTCGTAGGTCACCAGCGCGTCGAGATCGAGCTTCTCCCATGCCTCGCCGTGGTCCATGTCGACCGGCACGATCTCCACCTCGCTCGCATCCAGGCCGGCGACCGCCAGCGCGTGCGAAAACACCAGCTCGCCCAGGGCCGAGGTCTCCACCCCGACGCGGCGTCCCCGGATATCGGCAAGGCTTTCCACGTGGGGTCGCGCCACCAGCTTGTCGGCGCCGATGGACACGTTGAACACCAGGGCGATATGCAGCGGAATGCCCCGCGCCCGCGCCAGCAGGACCTCGTCCAGCGTGAGCGCCGCGGCATCCACCTGTCCTTCCGCCAGCGCCGCCAGGCTTTCCGTCGCCGTGCGGGTCTCGTGCAGGCTCACCCGACCGGGCGCCAGCCAGCCCTCCTCGCGCGCCATGAAAATGAACGCGTAGCCGGGCCACGGGTGGATCGCCAGGCGCAGCGGCGGCGGCGGGGTGCAGGCGCTCAGGGCAATACTGGCGAGCACGCCGGCAAGGAGCGCGGGAAGAAACGAGGTCGATCGATACACCAGCAAGGCTCCGGCCTGCAAAGGGGACAAGCTTGTTATCGGCCGGAATGCGCCCGCTCTTGAGCCGTTCCAAAAAGGCCCGGCGCGCAGAAAAATCTCGCTTCACTTAGGATATGCGCCCCTGCTGGATTGCCTGTCTCCTGAAGGCCTTTGATCATGACACCACGCGTTCTCAATCTGCTGGCCGGCAAGCTGCCGCGCGCCATCCTGCTGGCCGTCC
>DATFKW010000110.1:0-2343 GCA_035268405.1 Gammaproteobacteria bacterium | reverse complement strand
GGCGTAAGCGCCGCCCGGCGACAGGTTCTCCCACTCCGGCGCGGCCTCGCACGCCGCCAGCATCTCTTCCGCGTAGGGCGCCCAGTCGGTGGCCAGGTGCAGCCGCGCGCCCGGCGGCATGACGCGCGCCAGCTGCGCGAGGAAAGCCGGTTGCACGAGCCGCCGCTTGTGGTGCCGTTTCTTGTGCCAGGGATCCGGGAAAAAGATCAGCGTTTCCTCGATGGAGCCCGCCGGCAGCCACTGCGTCACCACCTCGACGGCGTCGTGACGGGCGATGCGAACGTTGGTCAGCGCCTCGCGCTCCACGGCCAGCAAGAGGTGCCCGACACCGGGCTCGTGCACCTCGACGCCGAGATAATCGCGCTCCGGGTGGCGTGCCGCCAGCACGGCGAGGTTGCTGCCGTTGCCGAAGCCGATCTCCAGGGTGCGCGGCGCCGTGCGCCCGAAGAGGGCGTCGAGGTCCAGCCGGCCGTCAGGCGGTTCCACGCCGAAGCGCGGCCAGAGTTCCGCCAGCGCGCGCGACTGCGAGGCGGTCAGGCGGCCGGCGCGGCGCACGAAGCTGCGCACCGCGCGGTGATGAGGCGGCGGTGATCCGTTACCGCTTTGCGGGTCCACCGGACTCAGAAAAAAGTGCCGTCTAGCGGCGAGGACGCGGATGCGAAGCGCTTGCGCGGGATGCGGCCGGCCCGGAATGCCTCGCGCCCGGCCTCGACCGCCTTGCGCATCGCGGAGGCCATCAGCACCGGGTCGCGCGCGCCGGCGATGGCCGTGTTCATGAGCACACCGTGGCAGCCCAGCTCCATGGCGATGGAGGCGTCCGACGCGGTGCCGACGCCGGCGTCCACGATGATGGGCACGCTGGCGTTCTCGACGATGGTCAGGATGTTGTAGGGGTTGCGGATGCCGAGACCGGAGCCGATCGGCGCGGCCAGCGGCATCACCGACACGCAGCCCAGCTCTTCCAGGCGCTTGGCGATGACCGGGTCGTCGTTGGTGTAGACCATCACCTGGAAATCCTCCTTGACGAGGATTTCGGCGGCCTCGAGGGTGGCGGTGATGTCCGGGAACAGCGTCTCCTGGTCGGCCAGCACCTCCAGCTTGACCAGCGCCTGGCCGTCCAGCAGTTCGCGCGCCAGTCGGCAGGTCCGCAGGGCGTCTTTGGCGGTGAAGCAGCCGGCGGTATTGGGAAGGATGGTGAAGCGGTCGGGCGGCAGGTAATCCAGCAGGTTGGGCTGGTCTTTCTCCTGGCCGATGTTCGTGCGGCGGATCGCCACGGTCACGATCTCGGCGCCGGCGGCCTCGGTGGCCGCGAGCGTCTCGTCGAAATCGCGGTATTTGCCGGTGCCGGTCAGCAGGCGCGAGCGATAGCTTCGCCCGGCGAGTTCGAGCAGGTCGTCAGTCATGCCTGGCAGCTCCGTGTTCATGAGGCGTATTCATGCGGCGTGTCCGTGCGGCGCGGGCCCGGCGGGCGCGATGGTCAACCGCCGCCGACGGCGTGGACGATCTCGATGCGATCGCCGGGGATGAGTTCATGCTCTGCGTGCTTGCTCTTGGGCAGCAGCTCGCCGTTGATCTCCATGGCGTAGCGACGACCCGACAGGTCCAGGGACGCGACCAGGCCCGCGGCCGTGAGGCCGTCCTTCACGCTCAGTGGCTCGCCGTTGAGGATGATTTCCATCGCGGCGTATTTTACAGGAAATGGGGCTCCGGAAATGGGGCCAATCCCTTTTTTAATAGGGATTGGCCCCATTTCCGGAGCCCCATTTCGGCCTACTCCATCAGCTGCCTCATGTACTGCTCGCTGCGTGCGTCGATGAACGCCACGGCCTCGGGAGAAGTCAGCTGTTCCTCGATCCGCTGACGGAACGCGCGGCGATCGCCGCCGTAATCGATGCCGGCGCCCTGGTACATGGCCTCGAGCAGTTCATTGAAACGTCCGCCCACGATTTTGCGGGTCTCGGGCTCGAAAAAGTCTTCCGCCACGCCGAAATCGCGCGTGAAGACCTGCCAGCTCGCCTGTCGCCCGGCAGTATTGGCCTGGTAGAACACGCGCGCCATCGTGAGCACGTAGGCGCCGCGCCGCTCGTTGGCATCGCTGACGAACTCATCGATGGTGTCCGACAGCACCCGGCAGCTCAGCTCCGACATCTCTTCCGCATTTGCCGTCGTCGCGCAAAGCTCCTGGTAGGACTGCTCTACGTCGACCGCCCGCGAACAGCCCGACGCCAGTAATGCGGCGCATGCCAGCAAGATTCTGAATCCCGTAATTTTCATGTCGTCCTCCTTCATAGCGGCCTTCAGGCCGGCGCGAGCCAGGCCTTTACGTTGATGGCTGCCGTGGCT
>DATFKW010000109.1:0-26880 GCA_035268405.1 Gammaproteobacteria bacterium | reverse complement strand
ACTGCGCGACGGCGACCGGATGCTGTCGGTGATCGAGGGCGGCACGCCCGATGCACGCAGCCCGCTGTCGCCCGGCCTGCCGCGCCGCGTCAGTGCCCGCGCGCGCAGCCGCGTGGAGTACATCGCCGTGGATTCCGACCTCTTGGACGTGATGCTCACCTGGGACCAGACCGGCACTTACGAGGTCAACGAGCTGCGCGCCGAGAACCTGCCGGACAGCGACGACTGGATGACCACGCTGCTGCAGACCAAGGCCTTCCACCGCATCCCGGCCGCCAATATCCAGGCGATCTTCCTGCGCATGCAGCAGGTCAGGCACAAGGCCGGAGACGTCATCATCAAGCAGGGCGACGAAGGCGATTATTTTTACGTCATCACCGAGGGCCGTTGCTCCGTGACCCGCGAAACGCCGCTCAACAAGGACGGCATCAAGCTCGCCGACCTCGGCCCGGGCGACACGTTCGGCGAGGAGGCCCTCATTTCCCAGGCGAAACGCAACGCCACCGTGACCATGGCCACGGACGGCGCCCTCATGCGCCTGGGGCAGGACGATTTCAACACCCTGATGAACGAGCCCATGCTGCAGTGGGTCGACTTCGAGAAGGCCCGCCAGATCGTCGCCAACGGCGGCCAGTGGCTGGACGTTCGCCTGCCCTCCGAGTTCGAGAGTTTCCACCAGGAAGGCGCCGTCAACATCCCGCTTTATTTCATTCGCCTGAAGCTCAACACGCTGGACCCCAACAAGCCGTATGTGGTGTGCTGCGATACCGGCCGACGCAGCAGCGCCGCGACCTACATCCTGAGCGAGCGCGGCTTTGACGCGCACGTGCTGCGCGGCGGCCTGACCATGGCGGAAACCGGCGAGCGCTAGCGTCGGCGTATGCAATCCCGGGAGGGCATCGCATGATCAAGACCACCTCCGCTTTCGCGGTGCCGCTGGTGTCGGCGCAGATGGAAGACTGCGAGGCCCTCAATGCCGAACTGCGCGAACTGTTTCTCGCGCGCGAGGCCGAGGGCGACAAGTACCGCAACCCGACGCCCTACACTTACCGCAACGACGCCCTGTTCGAGAGCAACTTCCGGCTGTTCGATTGGCCGCATGACTGCGTGCGCAAGCTGCGCGACTTCTGCTGGGGGGCGCTGTACAGCGCGGTGGGCCAGGTGAACGGCTACGACGCGGACTTTCTGCGCCGGCTGCACATCTCCAACGAAGCCTGGTTCCATCTCACCCGCAAAGGCGGCCTGTTCGGCGCGCACAACCATCCCATGCACAGCTGGTCGGGCGTCTATTGCGTCTGCCACCACGGGGACGAACCGCAAAGCGACAGCGGCAAGCTGACTTTCATCAACCCCTTCTCCACCAACACCATGTACATCGACATGGCGACGGCGAAGTTCAAGCCGCCCTTTCATCACGGACACCGCATGATGCGCCTGGCGCCCGGACAGCTGGTGCTGTTCCCGTCCTGGCTGCTGCACGAGGTGATGCCCTACGAAGGCGACGACGTGCGCATCACGGTGGCTTTCAACGCGCGCTTCAAGCTGCAGGGCGCGCAGCCGGCGCCGCAGCCGCTGGGCTGAGGCACGCCGGGGCACGCGAGGGTTTTTCCGCGCTTCTTCGCGCGGCCCGTGCTACATCGTGTGGGTGGCTTTGTCGCCGCCGAGCGCGCCGGCCAGGTAGGTCTCGATCCGCCGCTGGGTGCTGCCCCGGTCCTGCTCGCTGAACTGGACGCCTATGCCGGCGGTCCGCTTGCCCTGCGCGCCCTTCGGCGTGACCCAGATGACGCGTCCCGCCACCGGGATCTTCTCGTCCTCGCCCATCAGGTTGAGCAGCATGAAGACCTCGTCACCGAGCCGATAAGTGCTGCTGGTGGGGATGAACAGCCCGCCGTTCTTCACGTAGGGCATGTACGCGAGGTACAAGGCGCTCTTGTCCTTGATGGTCAGCGTCAGCAGTCCGGGCTTGTTCAGTGTCATCGGTCGCCCAGGAATCCGTGGGCCGCATCGCCGCTCACCGGGCGCAGGCGGTCTGCCCATGGCGCCAGCAGGCCTTCGAGCGCCATTTGCGTATTGAACACCCCGTCATTACGGATCATTGCGGACCTGACCTCGTCGCGGTATCTGAAAAGCCGCTGCAAGGGTATTCGCTCCAGCGCCGTTTGCAAAGCCCGCCGGGCCTCGGGCGGCAGCGCGGGCTCGGCCCCGGCCGCTTTAACGCGCACCATTTCGGCGGTCCACACGTCCAGCCAGCGCAGCGTCATGGGCAACGGCCTGCGCGCCCATTCCGCCGCAACCTCCAGTGGTTCGCGCTGCTGCGAGAGTATCCCGGCCAGGTCCCGGGTGAAGGTTTCGTCCAGTTCGCGGAAGCCCTCTTCCGCCAGCAACAGCGCCAGCAGCGGCGCCTCGCCGGCCAGCGAAAGCAGCCGCTGCCACCCGCCGCCCTCCGCCCGGGCCTCCAGCCAGGCGACCGCCGCATCGCGCGGCGGGGGCGCGATGCGCACCCGCTGGCAGCGGCTCGCAATCGTCGCCGGCAGGGTGTCCATGCGGCTGCGCACCAGCAGCAACAGCGTGCGCGGCGCGGGCTCTTCCAGCGTCTTCAGCAGGGCGTTTGCCGAATGGGCGTTCAGTTGCTCCGCCGGCCAGATGACCGCCACCTTCCACCCGCCGGCATGACTGGTCATGGCCAGCGATGCGCAGGCCTCCCGGATCTGGTGGATGCCGATCTGCTTCTTCTGCTTGCCCTCGTCATCGACCTCCAGGGTCACCCAGATCAGGTCCGGATGAGGCAGCGGGATTGGCGGGTCCGCCGCCGGCCACGACGCGCCGAGCACCCGTGCCGCCATGCGAAACGCAAGGTGGAGCTTGCCGAGCCCCTGCGGGCCTTCCACCAGGTACGCATGACCCAGCCGGTCCGAGGCCAGCGCGGCCTCGAACTCATTCCAGGCTTTTTCGTGCCAAGGAAATTCAAGCGTTTCCATTGATTTCCAAGTATTCATTAATGTGGGTTCTTATCTGTGATTGCACCTCTTCGAGCGATCCTGATGCATCCACGATACGGAAGCGTCGCGGCTCGGCCGCCGCGCGCGCCAGGTAGCCGGCGCGGACGCGCCGGAAAAAGGCAATGCGCTCCTGCTCGAAACGGTCGGCTGCACCGCGCGCATCGGCGCGCGCCAGGCCGATCTCCGGATCCGTGTCCAGTAACAGGGTCAGGTCCGGCCGCAGCTCGCCCTGTACCGCCTCCTCCAGCCATCGCACGGGCGTCTCGCCGAGTTCCCGGCCAGCCCCCTGGTAAGCGTAGCTGGCGTCGGTAAAGCGATCGCATAACACCCAGCGCCCGGCCGCCAGCGCCGGCCGGATGCAGCCCTCGATGTGCAGCGCGCGTGCCGCGAAGATCAGCAGCAGCTCGGCCATCGGCGGGACCGCTTCACCCGCCGGAGAGACGATGATCTCGCGTACTCGCTCGGCGAGCGGCGTGCCCCCGGGCTCGCGAGTGCGCTGCACGTCCAGGCCGGCCGCCTCCAGCAGGCCCGCGGTGAACGCGAGATTGGTGCTCTTGCCGACGCCCTCGCCGCCCTCCAGCGTGATGAACCGTCCCGGCGGTTGTCCCTGTGCGTCGCTCATCGCTCGCTCTTCCGCGCCCGCAGGGTTTCCAGATAGCGCTGTACCGCGCGGTTGTGCTCGGCCAGAGTCTCCGAGAAGTAATGGCTGCCGTCGGGCCGGGCGGTCGCGACGAAATACAGCGCTTTGCCGTCCTCGGGCTGGGTCGCGGCCAGTAGCGATGCGGACCCCGGCAGGGCGATCGGCGTCGGCGGCAAGCCGTGCCGCGTGTAGGTATTGTAGGGCGTGTCGGCACGCAGGTGGACGCGGCGCAGACGGCCCTCGAAATCCGGGCCCAACCCGTAAATCACGGTGGGATCGGTCTGCAGGCGCATCCCCCGCTCGAGACGCCGGCTGAAAACCCCGGCAATCTGCTTGCGCTCTTCGGGCAAAGCGGTCTCTTTTTCAATGATGGAGGCGAGGATCAGTGCCTCGTAGGGCGAGGACAGCGGCAGGTCATCCCGCCGCACGGACCAGGCCCTTTCCAGTGCATCTTCCATCGCCTGGTGCGCCAGTTCCATCAGCCGCAGGTCGCTGGTGCCGCGCGGGAAACGGTATGTCTCCGGGAGGAACCAGCCCTCGGGGGCCATGCCCGGCCGGCCCAGGCGGGCCATGATCGCCTCGCCGTCGAGGCCGTCCGCGCTCAGTTCCACCGCCGGGTGAGAGCGGATTGCCGCGCGCATCTGCCTGAAAGTCCAGCCCTCCACGATGGTGAGGGCGTGCAGCAACACCTCGCCCCGCACCAGCCGCTCCATCACCTCGCGCGGCGTGCTGCCGGGCGGGAAACGATATTCGCCGGCCCGCACCTGCCCCGCGAGGCCGGTGACGCGTCCGTACCATTCGAACAGCAGGGCATTGCGCAGCACGCCTTGCCGTTCCAGGCTGCGCGCGATACGCGCCAGCGGCACGCCCGGGCCGACCTCCGCCACCACCGCTTCGCTCGCCGGCCCCGGCCGGTCGAGCTGCTGCCACGCCCACCAGCCGGCCGCGCCCGCCACCAGCACGGCGAGCGCCGCGAGGACCGCCAGCAGCGCGATCAGTCGAGCCATGCCACGCCCGCGCTCCGCAGTTCCCGTTTCAGTTTGCGCATCTCTCCACCCTCGCCGAGTTCACGGCCTTCCAGGCGTTCCACCCTCCGCAACCCCGCCACGGCATTGCAGAGGAACAGGCCTTCGATTGCATGCAGCTCATCATAACGGAGCCGGGCCTCGCCGCCCGCTATGCCCGCGCGGGGCAAACTCTCCAGGACCAGTGCCCGCATCACGCCCGCCACGCCCGCGGCCTTCAGCGGCGGCGTGTACAAATGGCCGTCGCGCCAATAGAACAGGTTGTGTCGCGTTGCCTCGACCACGCAGCCCGCTGCGTCCAGCATCAGTCCCTCCCCCCAGCCGGCCGCTACCGTCTCGCGCGCCGCCAGCACCTGCTCCAGTCGCCCGAGGTGCTTGAGCCCGCCCAGCGCCGGGCTGTCGCCCAGCCGCGTTTCGCAGATCCCGACCGTCAGGGGGGTTTCAAGGCCCGCGGGCAGCTCATGCAGCGAGGCGATGCGCCGTCCGGGCGTCTCCACCGGCGGCGCGTAGCCGCGACCGCCGTCGCCGCGCGTCAGCACGACGCGCAGCACGCCCTCTCCCGTGCCGTCGGCGAGCAGCGCCCGTGCGTCCGCCTGGATCGTGTCGTCGCCCGGATAAGGCAGGCCGAGGCGCATGCAGCCGGCCCGCAGCCGCGCCAGGTGGCGCGCGAGCAAGGGCAATTCGCCGGCGTGGACGCGGACCGTCTCGAACAGCCCGTCGCCGTAGTTGAGCCCGCGGTCGCTCGCCGGCACGGTGGTGGCGGGTCGCCCGTCGATCAGCATCATGCGCCGGGCTCCAGCGCCAGCAGCAGTCCCTTGGCCTTCGCCCGCGTCTCGGCCAGCTCGAGTTCCGGCACGGAGTCGTAGACGATGCCGGCGCCCGCCCGGAAGCGCAATTCGCTGGCATTCGTTTCGATGCTGCGAATGAGGATGTTCAGGTCCAGCGCGCCGTCGTCGCCCAGCCAGCCCATCGAGCCGGTGTAGGCCCCGCGCGGTCCGGCCTCCAGCGACTGGATGATCTCCATGCAGCGCACCTTCGGGCAGCCGGTGATGGTGCCGCCCGGGAAGACGGCCCGTATGGCCGCGCCCGGCCCGACGCCGGTCTCCAGCTCGCCGCTCACGTTGGAGACGATATGGTGCACATGGGCATAGCTTTCCAGCGCCATCATTTCATCGACCTCGACCGTCCCCGGGCGGCAGATGCGGCCCAGGTCGTTGCGCTCCAGATCGATCAGCATCACGTGCTCGGCGCGCTCCTTGGGATGGGCGATCAGCTCGCGCTCGAGCGCGCTGTCGTCCGCGGCGTTGCTGCCTCGCGGCCGCGTGCCGGCGATCGGCCGGGTCTGCACGCGGCCACCGCGGATACTCAGCAGGCGCTCCGGCGACGAGCTCAGCACGGCATGCGCGTCCCATCGCGCCAGCCCGGCAAAAGCGCCGGGATTGCTCTTCCGGAGACAAGCGTACAAGGCGGCCGGGTCGCCGCCCGCGGGCCACGGTGCGCGCCACTCGCGCGACAGGTTGGCCTGGAAGATATCGCCGGCGACGATGTGCGCCCGCGCCCTGCGGACTGCCTCCAGGAAACGGGCGGGGGCCTCTTCCAGCGGCGGGGCGTCCAGCCCTGGCCAGCGCGGCGCCGGCTGACGCGCAGCGCTCGCGAGATCATGCTCGATTTCGGCCAGGGTCGCGGCGTCCCGCGCCATCGCGCGACATTCGCCGGTGGCGCGGTCGCGCCACAGCGCGCCGCCCATGCGCACCGCAAATGCGATCGGGAGGTTGCGCGGGGCCTCCAGTCGCAGCGTGGGTTCCACCTGCCCGGCGAGCTCGTAGCCGAGATAGAGAAACCATCCGCCGGTGGCCAGCGGCCAGGACGCCGGCGCTGTGCTGCGGGTTCCTGCCCACCAGCGGTCCAGCGCTCCCAGGAAATCGTGATCCGGGGCGGCGGACGGGCCGCTGAGCCGCCCCTGCGCGTCCAGCACCAGCCTTTCGCCGGGCCAGCCGAGCAACAGGTCGCCCCTGCCCTGGGGGCCGTGACCGGCGGCACTCTCCAGCAGGAACGGGTAGCGCCGGGGCGCGGCCCGGTGCAGCGCGAGCAGATCGCCGGGATCCGCCACGCGGGCGTTCAAGGGGAGGAAGCTCGTGTCTGCGGGGATGGCCATCGGCGCGCTGGCGGACGGGGCCTCGCGCCGCTTCAGTCGAGCGCGCGAAACAGCAGGCTGCCGTTGGTACCACCGAAACCGAAGGAATTCGACAGGGCGACGCGCACGCTCGCCTCGCGCGCCGTGTTGGGCACGTAGTCCAGGTCGCACTCGGGATCCGGTGTGTCGTAGTTGATGGTCGGCGGCAGGATGCCGTCGCGCATGGCAAGCAGGCAGAAAATGGCTTCCACCCCGCCCGCGGCCCCCAGCAGATGCCCGGTCATGGACTTGGTGGAGCTGACCGCGACCCTGTCGGCATGGGCGCCGAAAGCGTCGCGCACGGCGCGGCTCTCGGCCTTGTCGCCCAGCGGCGTCGAAGTGCCGTGGGCATTGATGTAATCGACCTCGTCCGGGTTCATCCCGGCGTCGCGCAGTGCGTTGATCATGCACTGGCGGGCGCCCTCGCCCTCCTCGGGCGGTGCGGTGATGTGGTGCGCGTCGGCGCTCATGCCGAAGCCCACCAGCTCGCCGTAGATCTGCGCTCCGCGTGCCCGCGCGTGCTCGTACTCCTCCAGCACGACGCAACCCGCGCCGTCGCCGAGCACGAAACCGTCGCGGTCGCGGTCCCAGGGGCGGCTTGCCAGCTGCGGCTCGTCGTTACGGGTCGAGAGCGCGCGCGCCGCGCAGAATCCGCCGAGCCCGAGCGCGGTGGTCGCCATTTCGGCGCCGCCCGCGATCATCACGTCGGCGTCGCCGTACTGGATCGTGCGCCCGGCCACGCCGATGCTGTGGGTCGCCGTCGTGCAGGCGGTGACCAGGGAGAGGTTGGGACCGGTCAATCCATACTGGATGGAGACGTGCCCGGAAATCATGTTGATGATGCTGCCGGGGATGAAAAACGGCGAAATCTTCCGCGGGGACTCGTCGGCCTGCAGGAAACTGCGGAAATTCCGCTCGATGGTCTCGATGCCCCCGATGCCGGCGCCCACGGCCACGCCGATGCGCGGCGCATTCGCGGACCTAACCTCGATGCCCGAGTCCGTGATGGCCTGTTGCGATGCCGCGATCCCGTAGTGCATGAACGCGTCCATCTTGCGCGCGTCCTTGGGCGAGAGGTAATCGCCCAGCTCGAAGCCAGCCACCGCCCCGCCGAAGCGCGTGCTGAAGCGGCTGACGTCAAAGCGCGTGATCGGGGCGATGCCGCTGCGCCCGGCGACGATATTGTCCCAGGCGTCGGCAACAGTGCTGCCGACGGGCGACACGATGCCGAGCCCGGTCACGACTACCCGACGCTTGCTCAAGAAATCACCTCCGGCAGGCTCTCCCGCCTGGACGGGGACCGGCGCCCCCCGTGGCGGGCGCCCGGACAGCCGTTCAGTTGGAGCGGGCCTTGATGTAATCGATGGCCTGCTGCACGGTCGTGATCTTCTCGGCTTCCTCGTCGGGAATCTCGCACTCGAAGGCCTCTTCCAGCGCCATCACGAGTTCGACGGTATCCAGCGAGTCCGCGCCCAGGTCGTCCACGAACGACGCGTCCGTGGTGACTTCTTCTTCCTTGACGCCAAGCTGCTCGGCGACGATGTTCTTTACCTGTTCCTCGATGCTGCTCATCTCGTCTTGGTCCTCGTTGCTGGCGGAAGGCGTGTCCCGGCCCCCATGACCGGACTGCACCGCGCGCCGTATTGTATTGGAATGTAAGGGGGCGTTCTACACGCAGCGGGCCTTCGGCTCAAGCCATGTACATTCCCCCATTGACATTGATGACCTCGCCGGTGATGTAAGCGGCGCCAGCCGAACACAGAAACAGCACGGTGGCGGCAATGTCCTCTGCCGCGCCAAGTCGCTCCAGCGGAACCTGCTTTTCGAGAGAGGCCCGCTGCTCACCGGATAGCGCGGCGGTCATGTCGGTATCGATGAAACCGGGCGCCACGGCGTTCACGGTAATCCCCCGGGAACCCACTTCCCGGGCCAGCGAGCGGGTGAAGCCCACCAGGCCGGCCTTGGCGGCGCAGTAGTTCGCCTGGCCGGGGTTCCCCATCAGGCCCACCACCGAGCCGATGTTCACGATCCGCCCGCGGCGGGCTTTCATCATTCCGCGCAGGCAGGCGCGACTGACGCGGTAGACGCCGGTCAGGTCCGTGTCGAGGACCTCTTGCCAGTCTTCGATCTTCATGCGCAGCAAGAGACCGTCGCGGGTGATGCCGGCGTTGTTCACCAGCAGCGTCACGGCGCCTTCCGTGGCGGCGACGTCGGCGCAGGCCGCGGCAACGCTCTCGTCGCTGGCGACGTCCAGCGCGATGCCGCGCCCGGCGACCCCGGCGGCGGCCAGGGCATCGCTGATTCGTTGCGCGCCGGCCTCGGAGGTCGCGGTGCCGACCACCGTGGCGCCGGCCCGCCCGAGGCTTTCCGCAATCGCCCGGCCGATGCCACGCGAGGCCCCCGTCACCAGCGCGATTTCTCCCTTCAAGTCATTCATTTTCGTTATTGCCCTCTTTGGCGTCCTGTTCGGCCCCCAGTTCGGCGAGCGCGGTCTCGAGGGTATCAGGATCATCCACCGGCAGGGCGCGCAGTCCGCGATCGATGCGCTTCGCGAGCCCAGACAGCACCCGCCCCGGGCCGGGCTCCACCAGCATGTCGACCCCCATCCGCTGCATGGCTCTCACGCATTCGACCCATCGCACCGGGCGGCAGACCTGTTGCGCCAGCGCCTCGCGGATCGCGTCCGGCGCCTGGCGCGGCGTCGCGTCGATGTTGTGGAACACGGGCACCTCGGGCGCTCGCAGCGCCACCCCGGCCAGCGCCTCCGCCAGCTTTGCTGCAACGGGTTCCATGAGCGCGCAGTGCACCGGGACGCTTACCGGCAGCGGCAGGGCCCGGCGCGCGCCGGTGGCCCTGGCCGCCTCGATCGCCCGCTCCACGGCCGCCTTGTGTCCCGCGATGACGACCTGGCCCGGCGCATTGAAATTCACGGCCTCGACCACGCCTTCGGCCGCGGCCGCCCTGCAGGCGGATGCGACCGCCTCGTCGTCCAGCCCCAGGATCGCGGCCACGGCGCCCTCGCCTTCGGGCACGGCCTGCTGCATCCACTCGCCGCGCGCCCGCACCACCCGCAGGGCGTCGCCGAAACCGAGCGCGCCGGCGCAGACCAGCGCGGTGTATTCACCCAGGCTGTGCCCGGCCATCGCCACCGGCATCGGCCCGCCCCGGGCCTGCCAGGCGCGCCAGGCCGCGACGCCGGCCGCCAGCATCGCCGGTTGCGTCAGGTCTGTCCGGTCCAGCAGTTCCGCCGGTCCCTCGCGCAACAGCGCCCCGAGCCCGAAATCCAGCGCCTCGTCCGCCTCGGCCAGCGCCGCCGCGGCGGCCGGCTCCTCGTCCAGCAGGCGGCTCAGCATGCCCACCGACTGGGACCCCTGTCCGGGAAATACGACCGCGATCGCCATCAATGCAACTCCTTCGGCTCGGGGCGGTCATTATAGTCAGACTGGAAAGCCCGGGTTCCCGGCACTGCGGCCGGGAAGCCGACAGGCATTCTGATATTATTGTCACCATCTGGAATCGGCGCGCCGAACACCGTTCCGCGCGTCACTACGCGAGGTCGAAAGATGCCGTCCAACAGAATTTGCAATGCCGTGCGCGCAGGCCCGGGCGGCTTCCGCCAGGCGGGCTTCACGCTCATAGAAATCATGGTGGTCGTGGTCATCCTCGGCATCCTGGCCGCGATCGTCGCGCCCAACGTCATCAGCCGGATCGACGATGCCTCGATCAACCGCGCCAAGCAGGATATCCGCGGCATAGAGAGCGCGCTGAAACTCTACTACATGGACAACTCGCGCTATCCGAGCACGGACCAGGGCCTGGAGGCGCTCGTCCAGCAGCCCAATGATCCCACGCTGCGCAACTGGCGGGGGCCTTACCTGGACAAGCTGCCGCGCGATCCATGGAACAACACCTACCGTTATCTCTACCCGGGGCGCCACGGAGAGTTCGATGTCTTCACCCACGGAGCCGACGGGCAGCCGGGCGGCGAAGGCATCAATGCAGAAATCGGCAACTGGTCTGTCTACTGAGACGGCCCGGCCGGCGCGCTTGCGGGCCGCGGGCTTCTCGCTGATCGAGCTGCTGGTCGTCATCGTGATCCTCGCGATCATGTCCAGCCTGGTGCTCTTGTCCATGGGCACGCTGCGTTCGGACGACGAGGTCGAGACCGAGGCCCAGCGCCTCACGGCCCTGCTGGAGTTCCTGTCGGAAGAAGCACTGATCCAGGCGCGTGACTACGGCGTCGAATTCTTCCGCGACGGCTACCGCTTTCTTTCCTGGGACCCCGACAGCCGCCTGTGGTCGGTGCTCGAGGCGGATGAAGCGCTGCGCCCTCGCCAACTGCCCCCGGGGCTGGAGCTCGAACTGGCGGTGGACGGCCGCGAGGTGGTCATCGATGCCGACCAGGGCGACAGGGACAGGCCGCAGGATGAACTGGCCCCGCACGTGGCGGTGTTCTCCAGCGGCGAGTTCACGCCCTTCGAACTCTTCCTGGTCGCCGAGCGCGTGACGGACGCGTGGGTGCTGCGCGGCAACATGCGCGGCGAACTCGAACTCATCTCTCCGGAATCGGTGCCGTGAGGTCCCGGCGCGCGACCGGTTTCACCCTGGTTGAGGTCATGGTGGCCCTCGCCATCGTCTCGATCGGGCTGATCGCGGTCTTCAACGCCATCATCCAGATGGCCCATTCCACTTCCACCATGCGCGAACGCGCCCTCGCCGACTGGATCGCGATGAACGAGATCACGGGGATTCGCATTGCCGGCGACTTCCCGGAGATCGGCCGTTTCGACGGCGACACCCGCTTCGCCGGACGCGACTGGCGCTGGGAGGCCGAAATCTCCGAGACCGGGGTGGAGGACCTGCGCCGCATCGACATGTCCGTCGCTTACGAGGGCTTCCCCGAGGACCCCGTGACCATCATGACCGGCTTTATCACGCGCAGCAGCGGTCCTGGCGCCCGGATCGACTGGTGGGGCGGCGGCGCGGATGCGCCCGGCGACGAAGACGAGGCGGAGGGCGAGAACACCGACTCGGAAGAGCCGCCTGGTGACGAGCAACCCGCAGAGGCGCCCGGGCGTCCCGACGAGGACCCGGAATGACCAGCGAGACGCGCATGAATTCCGAGCGCGGTTTCACCCTGATCGAACTGCTCATCGCCGTGACGATTTTCGCGGTGGTCGGCGTGATGGCCTACGGCGGCCTGCAGGCGGTGATGGCGCAGCAGGTGATCGCGCGGGAGAACGCGGACCGCTTCCGCGAAATCCAGTTCGCCGTGCAGCAGCTCACGCGCGACCTGCAACAGCTCAATCCCCGGCCGGTGCGGGAAGCGTTGGGCGACGGCTACCGGAGCGCTCTTTTGGCGGATCCCCGCGCCATCTATGCACTGGAACTCACCCGCGGCGGCTGGAGCAACCCGCTGGGGCAGCCGCGGGCCGCGGTACAGCGGCTGGCCTACGAGCTGGACGGGGACCGCCTGCTGAGACTGCACTGGTTCGTGCCTGACCAGACCCTGGCCGAGGAGCCGGTGGAACGCGAAATCCTGGGCGAGGTGGTGGATTTTCGCCTGCGCTTTTTCAGCCCGCGCGGCTGGAGCGAGGAATGGCCGCCCGACCAGGGGCAGAGCGCTACGGCGGAACTGCCGGCCGGCATCGAGTTCACCCTCGAGCTCGAGGACTGGGGCGAGATCCGGCGGGTAATCGAGGTGGCCAACTGAGATGGCTGCGCGGGCCCAGCAACGCGGCGCGGCGCTGATCACCGCGATCCTGGTCGTCGCACTGGCGACCGCGATCGCGGCCTCGCTCACCTGGGACCTGTTCCTCGACCAGCGGCGCGCGCTGGGGCGTATCGCGGTCGACCAGGGCCTGATGTACAGCCTGGGCGCCGAGGCCTGGGCAAAAAAGATCCTGCGCGACGACGCCGACGACAACCAGGTCGATCATCCCGGCGAGCCGTGGGCCACCCGCATCACGCCCTTGCCGATCGAGGGCGGCGAAATCCAGGGGCGAATCGAAGACCTCAACGGCCGCTTCAACCTGAACAACCTGGTGAACAGCGAGGGCGCCAGCGACCCGGCCGCCATCGAGGGCTTCAAGCGCTTGCTGACGGCGCTGGAGATCGATGAGCGGCTCGCTGACCGGCTGGCCGACTGGATCGACCGTGATCTCGAGCCCAATTTCCCGGGCGGCGCCGAAGATGCCGAGTATCTTTCGCGCCAGCCGCCTTTCCGCGCCGCCAATCGCCCGGTCACCAGCGTGTCCGAGATCATGCTGGTCTTCCCGGAACTGGAGCGGGATGCTTACGAGCGCCTGCGCACCTTCGTGACCGCACTGCCCCGCGGCACCACGCTGAACATCAATTCGGCCCTGCCCGAAGTCCTGCTGACGACTTCCGACGAGTTCGACCCGCAGGCCGCCGAGCAGATTTTCCTGGACCGGCCGCTGGAAGGGTGGGAGTCCCTCGAGCAGCTCGGCACCATGATCCCGCCGGGGGCCGGCCAGCAGCTGGGAGTGACCAGCGCCTGGTTCCGGCTGGCGGTGCGCGTCGATGTTGGCACCCGCCGGTTCACCATGTACAGTCTCATCCACCGCGATGCGGGCGGCAATACAAGCACCGTCCTGCGCAGCTTTGCCGACGAGTGACTCCCCCGACGCCATGCCTGAAACCCTGGTCATCAGAATAGATTCCGCCGACGATCGCCAGGCTGACTGGGTCGCCATCGACGAGCAGGGTCGGCGTATCGGCCCGAAGGCTTCGGGTCCGCTGGCCGACGCCGCTGGCGCCGCGGGCGGCCGCGCCACCGTGGTGCTGCTGCCTGCCGTGGACGTGCTTTTGACGCGCGTGGAACTTCCCGTCCGGGGCACCGCGAAGATTCTGCGCGCCCTGCCCTTCGCGCTCGAAGAGCAGATCGCCGAGGACATCGAGGCCCTGCACTTCGCCGCGGGACGACCGGGCGCGGACGGCCGGGTGCCTGCCGCCGCCGTGGATCGCGAGCAGTTCGAGGGCTGGCTCGCGGCGCTGCAAGAGGCGGGCATCGATCCGCAGGTCGTCTGCTCCGAGGCCGAGGGCTGTCCCGCGGCTCCGAACCACCTGAACTGGCTGCTGGATACGCATCGCTGCCTGGCGCGCAGCGGTGACGGCGTGCCGGTCATGCTGGAAATCGCGAGCATCGACGAGGCATTGAAATACGGCCCGGAATTCCCCGGGGACGACGAACAGCCACGGCACCTGTCGGTTTACCTGACGGCTGATGCGCGCAACCTCCATGGCGAGGCGCTCGAAGCGCTGCGCCCGCAGCTCGCCAGTCTCGAACTCCGGGTATTGCCCGAAGGCGTGCTGCCGCACCTGGCGGCCGGCGTGGTCACGCGCGATCCGATCAACCTGCGCCAGGGTGCTTTCGCGCCCCGTACCCAGGTCGACCGGCTCTGGAAACCGTGGCGCGGAGCCGCCGCGTTGCTCGGCGTGCTGGCCCTTTTGCTGGTGGGACAGGAGGCCCTCTCGCTGGTGCAGCTCAAGCAGGAGGAACAACGGCTGGATGCCGCCATCGAGGCCGCCTTCCAGCAGGCCCTGCCCGGGGCCCGCATGGAAGACCCGCGCTTCCAGGTGGAGCGGCGACTGGCGGCCTTGCGCGGCACCGGCAACGCCGCCAACGAGAGTTTTCTGCAGGCGCTGGAGACCGCGGGCAGCTCGCTCGGGGCCGCCCGGGACGTCCGGCTGGACGCCCTCAGCTATCGCGCCGGCGTGCTCGACCTCAGACTGCTGGCCCCGGACGTCGACGCGCTCGAGCGAATCCGCCAGGCGGTGGGGCGCGACGGCCAGTTCAGCGCGACGATCCAGCAGGCCGACCAGCGCGACGAAGGCGTGGAAGGCCGCATTCAGCTGCGCGGAGACGGGGCATGAAGGACTGGTTCCTCGGGCTTGAATCACGCGAGCGGCTGTTCGTCTCGGTCGGCGCCGTCCTCGCCGCGATCTTCCTGCTCTGGGCCCTGCTGCTGAGCCCGCTCTACGGGGCTTCGGCGGCCGTGGAAAGCCGCATCGAGAACAAGCGGGCCACCCTCCTGTTCCTGCGCAATGCGGCGGCCGAATTGCAGGCGGCCGGCGAGCCGCCGGCGGCAGCCGACGCCGATTTCTCCGGCCAGTCGCTGGTCTCGATCGTCGACCGCAGCGCGCGGCGGGCAGGATTGGGCGCCGCCCTGACGCGCAACCAGCCGGTCGGCGACGACGGCATTCGCGTGCGGCTCGACGACGCCTCCTTCGACGCCCTGGCGCGCTGGCTGGGGGCGCTCAACGCCGGCTCCGGGCTGGTCATCGATTCAGCCAGCTTCGACCGCGCCGCCCAAAGCGGCCACGTCAACGCCAGCCTGGTGTTCCGCAAGGACACCCCGTGAACCTGTTCCGTCGTCCTCTCGTGCTCGTGATAGCGGGCGTGGCCGCCGCGCTCGCCGGGCTCGCGGCGACTTTTCCGGCGCGCCTTGCGCTGGCCTGGTTTGCGCCGCCGGCCGTGCAGGCCTGGGGCGTGGAAGGCAGCATCTGGGAGGGTCGCGCGGCGGAACTGGTTTACCAGGGCCGCAGCCTGGGCGCCCTGTCATGGGATCTGCGGGTCGGCCGATTGTTCGCCCTGCAGCCCGCCTGGGACCTGGACCTGCGCCGCGGGCGGGGTTTTGCGCGCGCCACGGCCGGATTCTCGCTGCTGGCGGATCGCCAGCGCATCGACGACCTGGAGGCGGCACTGGAGCTTGGCACGCTGCCCCGGGCGCTGGTGCCCGAAGGCGTGGCCGGCCAGGCACGCATCTCGCTGGAGACGCTGGAGATCGAAGAAGGCTGGCCGACGCGCATCGTCGGCGATGCGGCAGTGGCCGAGCTGGAATTGCCGGGCGTGATCCTTGCGCTGGGCCCCTTCGAGTTCCTGTTTCCCGAGCAAGCCGGCCCGCCGGCGGGCGTGATCAGATCGCTCGGCGGGCCGTTGGCCGTGGACGGACAGGTCGCGCTGCCCGCCGCGGGACAGTGGCGCTTCAGCGCGGAACTCGCGCCGGGCGAGGATCCGCCGCCGGCACTGGTGGAGGGACTGGCTTTCGTGGGCGAGGACCTCGGCGGCGGTCGCCGGCGGCTGGAGATGTCCAGCGAGCCCTGAGCCGGGGCGGCGCCGTCAGGCGCGCCATGCCCGCCAGGCTGCATGCTGCGGGAAATAGAGCCCGAGCCAGGTCGGGCCGGCGTGGCGACCCGCCAGCAGGCGCGCATAGCGCTCGAGTTGCGGACGGTAACGCGCCTGTTCGCGATCGAGGAAGGCCTCCAGCGCCCCGCCCTCGTGTCGGCCGGTCTTGTAATCGACGATCCACAGGGCGCCTTCGTCATCGACGAAACTGCGATCCACGATCCCGTTCACCAGTTGCCCGTCCAGCCAGCCGCTGATGCGCAACTCGCTGGCGCCCCGGGCGTGGCCGGGATCCAGCAGCCACTGTCCCCGGGGATCTTCCAGGGTGGCCTGCAGCGCCGCGCGGCAGCGGGCGAGCGCGCTGTCCAGTTCCGCGGGACCCAGGCCGGCTTCACGCAACAGCGACGTCAGCAGGCTGCGTCGGGCGTCCAGGCGCGCCGGCGGCCAGCGAGCTGCGCCCTCCTGCGCGATCACCTGTAACAGCCGGTGGACCGCGATGCCGACCGCGCGGGCCTCCCGGCCCGACCAGTCGTATTCCACCGCCGGACCGGGCGCCGGCGGCTTCTCCTCCTGTCCCCGCCAGCGCACGGTCTCCGGCAGGCGCGGCGCGCACCAGCCTTCAGCCAGCCTGCGGACGTGCGCGCCGGGCCGCGAGACCCCTGTTTCGGCCGGCGGAGGCGGTTCCGCGCGCGCCGCCAGGAAACAGTCTCCCACCGCCGGCCACAAGCGCTCCAGCAGGGTCCCCGACGGCGGTCGCGGCGGCTCTCCGGTCTCCGGGTGATCGCTTCCGATCCCGGCGACCAGGTGCAGCTGGCGGCGCGCCCGGGTCGCGGCGACGTAGAGCAGGCGGTCCAGTTCCAGCGCATCGCGGCGGGTATCCAGCGCTCGCAGCGCCTCGTGCAAAGGGTCCGCCTGCTCTCCCAGTCCTTCCACCGGGGCGAGGATCAGCTCGCTGCCGCCGGCGCGGACCTGCTCCAGCCAGCGCAGCAGCTTTTTCTCGTTCCGGCCGCTGCTCTTGTCGAGACCCGGCAGCACCACGTGATCGAATTGCAGGCCCTTGGCCTTGTGAATGGTCAGCAGCTGCACCGCGTCTTCCGCGACTGCCTCCGGGGCCGCGTACAGTTCACCCAGGAGTTCGCGCAGGGCCGGCGGGTCATCCAGGTCGCCGTGACGCGCGCGGCGCTCGATGAATTCCAGGAAACTGCGCGCATCCTGCAACTCGGAGGCTTTTTGCACCGTGGCCGGCCCACCCAGGGACAACCAGGCGCCCTCCACTACGCGCCGCAGCGGCCGGCGCCCGCGTTCTTCCAGGGCCGGCTCCAGGGCCTCGATCACCCGCTCCACGCGCCGGCGGCCGTCAGTGCTCATTGCCTTGCCCACCTCCGGGTCCTGCATGCGTGTCCAGAGGTCGGCATCGCCCCCGCCGGCCAGCACCAGCAGGTCCGCCAGGTCGAGGCCGCACCATGGCGCGCGCAGCACGGCGAACCACGCGGTGCGGTCCGCGCGATGACAAAGGGCCCGCGCCAGCGCCTCGAGATCCCGGATGGCGGGCACCTCGGCGAGCGGCTCGATGTCCACCGCGCGGCACGCGATGCCGGCGGCCTTGAGGGCCGGCGTCACGGCGGCCAGTTGCACGCGGCTGCGGACCAGCACGGCGATCCGGGATTCCGGCTCTCGTTCCCGGATCTGCCGGACCAGCGTGGCAACGGCCTCCCCGCCGGCGCGCGCGTCTCCCCTGGGGACCGCAGTGCAGGTGACGGCCGGCTCCGCCGAAGCCGGATGCCAGGCCTCCGAGGCGGCGAAGGGGACAGCGCCCAGCGAAAGATCCGGCGAGCGCGGGAAGATCCCCGGGAAGGCGGTCGACACCCAGTCCACCAGCCCGGCCTGGCTGCGAAAGTTCACGTGCAGCTGCAGCTGTTCCAGCGGCAGGTCGCCGATGCCGTGTTGCTGCGCGCGCAAAAAGCGGCCCACGTCAGCTTCCCTGAAACGGTAGATGGATTGCATGGGGTCGCCCACGCAGAACAGGCTGCGGCCGTCTCCCGGGGTCCAGCCGGCCGTGAGCCGTTCCAGCAGCTCCACCTGCGCTTGCGAGGTGTCCTGGAACTCGTCGACCAGCAGGTGGCTGATGCGAGTATCCAGCGCCAGCGCGAGATCGGTCGGCGCTTCCGGCTCGCCGAGCGCATCCAGCGCGGCGCGGGCGATGCCCGTGTAGTCGTTCTCGCCGCGGGCGGCAAACTGCACTTCCAGCATCGCGGCGCAGACCGGCAGCAGCGCCAGCAGGTGCGCCAGGATCTCCCAGCGCGCTTCGTCGTAAGCGGGCGCCGGCAATTTTTTCACGGGCTGGAGCCTGGCCGGGTCGCCGCGCGCGGCGAGTTGTTCCAGCACCCCCTTCATCGCGTCCTTGTCTTCCCTGGCGCTGGTCGGAAAGCCGCCGTTCTTGTCGAGCCGCTTGCGCCATTCGCCTTTTTCGGTCAGCAGGAACTGGCCGATCGCCCGCCACTCGGCCAGCAAGTCGCCGCTTGCTCCCGGGAACTGTTGCAAGCCGGCCAGCGGCGCCAGCCACTCGATCTGCGGGCAACGCGCCGCCGCCCGCGCGGCCAGTTGCGCGATCGGTTCACGCAGTTCCGCGGGCAGCGCCGCTCGCGCCCGGGCCAGCTCGTCCTCGACGAAATGGCGCAAGGCCGCGTCCAGCGAGTCGCGCAACGCGGCCGGGGCCATGGCGCCGGGGCCGACCACCTTGCCCAGCCAGTGATCCCGTGCCTTCAGCATCGCAACCAGCAGGCTCTCGGCGCTCGTGAAACGGCCACCGAGATGTCTCAGCAATGCCCCGGCATGCGGACCGTGCGGCGCGTCGCTGCCGGCATCGTTGAGGACCTCGCGCGCCGCCCGGCGGTAGACGGGCTCCGGATCCTCGGCAATCACGGGCGCGGCGCCGAGGCGCGAGGATACCGGCAGCTGGCGGGCCAGCCAGGCGTTGAGCGCGTCGATGGTCTCGACGCGCAGGCGCCGCGGGTTTTCCAGCAAACCCCAGCCCAGCGCCTCGTCCCGTGCGCGCGCCGCCCGCGCCAGCAGCCATGTGCCGTGCCGGTGCGTCTCCCCGGGGGGCGTGGCGGTTGCGCCCATCCGCAGGGCCGCGAGGATGCGATCGCGCATCTCGCCGGCGGCCTTGCGCGTGAAGGTGATGGCAACGATCTCCTCGGGCCGTTCGACCACCGCGAGCAGCCGCAGGAAACGCTGGGTCAGCAATTCCGTCTTGCCCGACCCGGCGGGCGCCTGGACGATGAAACTGCGGCCGGGATCGAGCGCGGCTTCCCGCGCCGCCCGGTCTGCCGGTCGTCGCTCAGTCATCACCGATGACTCCCGCCCTCAGCAGCTCGTCGCGTCGGCACAGGGTGCCCAGGTGACAGTAAGTGCAGCTGCCGCCGGTGACGCGGGGCCGCAGGGGATCTACCGCGGCATGCCCCGCCGAGAAGGATTGCGCCAGCCGCTCGACCACTTCCCGCCAGGACTTGCGCATCGCCTGCCACTCCTCGCTGCCGGTGACGCGGAACTTTTTGCGCAGGGGGCCGAGCGCCTCGGCGGACATGGCGCGGCCGTAGAAGCCGACTTCGCCCGGTTTCAGCGAGGCATAGGCGAGGCCGACCAGTTCGTCGCCGAACGCCAGGCTGTAAACCGGCATTTGCGCGTCGGCCGGCCGCTCGCCCTCCCAGCGCGCCGGGTCCGCCGCGCCGGTCTTGTAATCGATGACGGCGACGCCCTCGGCCAGCTGATCGACCCGGTCGGCCTGGCCGCGAATGCTCAACGGGCCGAGCTCGATGGTGACTCGCTGTTCCCTTTGCAGCACCCGAAAATCCGGGCGCTCGAGTTCGAGCGCCAGCAGCTGCAATATGCGCCGCACGGTTTCTTCGCGCTCGATCGCCGCCAGCCCCCGAGGGACCCAGGCCAACAGGGCAGCCGCCGCGACATTCACGGCCTCCTCCACGCGCGCCAGCCGGCTCGCGGCGTCCAGCCCGGCCAGGCCGTCGCGGTCCCGGAGTGTGCCCCACAAGGCATGCAGCACCTGGTGCACCAGTGCGCCGCGCGTGCGCGGGTCGACACCTGAAGTCGGCGTCTCCAGCGGCTCTGCATGCAAGCGGTAAACCGCAAAGGCCTGGAAAGGACAACTGGACTGGGCGCTCAGCACTCCCGTGCCCCCGCGCACCGCCCCCGCCAGCGGAGGCGCCTGCTCGTCTCGCCGCGCTTCGAGCCGGCGCCCCTCGAAAATCATGGCGGCCACGCCCTGCCGGGCGGGCACGGGAGCGGCCTCCACGGGAAACCCGGACAGCACCGGACTCGGTCGCAGCGGTTCGTCCGCCCGCGCTTCCGGATAGCTGAAAACGACCTCCGGCGCGCTCGCCGCGAGCCGTTCCACCGTGTGGCGCGCATGCGCCAGTTCGGCGTCCGGGCAGGCCCGCGGCATGCGCCGCTCGCGTTGCATGGCGGCCGGCAGGAGGGGGCACGGTCGCAGCCCGGCCGGCATCACCCCGTCGTGCAGCCCGCTCACCCAGGTCGCGTCGAATTCGAGCCCGGCGGTCTCGAGCAGGCCGAGCACCTGGACGGGCAGCGCCGGCGTTTCCGGCTGGAAACGGCGTTCGGCCGCCAGCCGGCGCAGCCTCGCCACCGCGTCTCCGAGCGATATCCTGCCGCTGACCGCATCGATCCCCGCCAGGTCGTCCAGCAGCCCGGCCCAGGCCTGCACGGCCTGCCAGGTCGCGCTGTCTGGCGGGGTCTCGCCTGGCCACCCGAGTCGCTTCAGGGCACGGGCCAGGGCCGCCGCCCACTCGGAGGGACGGCGCCGGCGCGGCGCGCTGCCGGTCTCGGCCAGGAATCCTTCGATTCCCGCGGCCAGTACCGGGCAGGCCGGGGCGCCCTCCGCCCCAGCGAGCCAGCGCAACAGCTGCTTGCGACCGACTTGTTCGCCGGCGTGCTCGCGCGCCCACGCGTCCAGCCGGGCTCTTGCGCCAGCCTCCGATGCCGCGCCGGCGATGAAAGGCGAGCGCAGCAAGCGGCCCACTTCGAGGGTTTCCAGGCCAGGGCGGATCAGCCCGAGCGACAGGAAGACCGCGGCCACCGCCGGCGTGTCCAGCAACGGTGCGCCCAGCGATACGTTCCAGGGCCGCGGCAGCAGGCTTGCGCCCGCCAGCATGCGCCGTGGCGCGAGCGCCTCGTCCAGCAGCCCCTCCACGAGCGCGCCTTGCGCTCCCAGGTCGGGGATGACGATGGCCAGCCGGGCTGCGGGATCCTGTTCCAGCCGGTCGCGCGCCCACGTCGCCGCCGCGGCGAGCTCTGCGCGCTCATCCGCGAAAGCCATCAGGCGCGGCGCCGAGCCGTGTCGCGGCGGTGCGAGCCGCCGGGCCCGTTCGCCGAATGCCGCCATGATCTGCTGCTGCACCGGCGTGAGCGTATCGAAACCCGCGAGCAGGACCTGCGGACCGTCTCGCTGCCCGAGGCATGGCGCCAGCAGGGCCGGCAATTGCGCCGTGTCCAGGCAATCCATCGCTGCCAGGCGGCGCTCGTAGGCGCGCGCGATGCGCAGGAAGCTGCGGCAGTCCTCGCCGCCGCGCGCCTGCAACTCTGCCCACGGCAGGCGCCATTCGTGCGCCAGCGCCCAGGCCTCCCGAAAGCTCTCCACCGCCGCGGAAGGCATCAGGAGTGCGCGCGTCACCTCGTCTTGCGCGAGCAGCTGCTCCCACAGCGCAGCCGACTGGCCGTCGGACAGGCAGGCACGGTGCTCTTCCAGGCGGCCGAAATCGCGCAGCTCGCGGAAGGCCGACTGCACCCAGGCGGACCACGGGAGTATGGCCGGCGTCGCCCAGCTGTCCGCGCCGCTCGCGCGTGCATAGTCAGCCTGCATTGCCCGCGCCAGGCGCCGTGTCGCGGTGATCACCAGCGCCCCGGCGTCCAGCGCCTCGCGGCAGTCCTCTGCGCTCAGCGCCTCCATGGCATGCTCGCTTGATTCCTTTCCCATACAGTGGCTTATGATGCGTTATTAAACTACTTTGTGCTCGAAACGACAGTCGCCCGCGCGGTATTCACCAGGGCGGAGAGACGCCGCACTCCCGGCGATGCCAGCAGTTCGGGCCAGTCCATGATCAGCTTGCGGCGCCAGTTCGGATACTCGGCGTGCGTCCCGGGCATATTCACCGGCATTTCCATGCCGAGCCAGTCCTCCGGCTGCAGTGTCAGCAGGGCGGCCTTCGCACGGGCAAGGTAGAGCTGCGTGGCCTCCGCCAGCGTGGCCGGCCCCCGCCCGGCGGCCTCGCGGGCCGGCGCCCCGCCCTCTACCGGCCACAAACTGGCCTCGGTCAGCGTCTCCAGCAGCATCTTTTGCGTCTCGGCTCGCTCGGCGCCGGCCTGCGTCGCGACTGCAGCATCCGCGCCGGCATCGGCGAGCCGCGCACGCAACTCGAGGTCCGTGCCGCGCAGGTAGCCGGCCAGTGGCGGCAGGTCGTGCGTACTGACTGTCGCCAGCGAGGCCTCGGGATAAGCGCCTGGCGGCAGGAAACGGCCGGCGCCGTCGCGCTCGAACCACAGCACGCGGTAGCTGTAGATACGAAAATCCGACATCGCGCGGCGCACTTCCGGCGGCACGGTGCCCAGGTCCTCGCCGATGACCAGGCATTGCTGCCGGTGGCTCTCCAGCGCCAGGATTGCGGCCAGGTCTTCCAGCGGGTAGTGCACATAGCCGCCCCCGCTGGACGCCCGTCCTCGCGGCACCCACCACTGCCGGAAAAGCGCCATGACGTGATCGATCCGCAGTGCCCCGTGCCGGCTCATGTTCGAACGCAGCAGCGTGATGAACGGCTCGTAGGCCCGTTCCGCGAGCGCATCGGGATCCATCGGCGGCAATCCCCAGTCCTGGCCCTGCGGGGCGAGCGCGTCCGGCGGCGCGCCGACCGAGGCATCCAGCGCATAGAGCCCCTCCTCGCCCCAGGTTTCCGCGCCGCCGGCATGCGGGCCGACGGCAAGGTCCCGGTAAAGGCCGAGTCGCAGTCCCGCCCGCCGGGCTCGCCTTTCCACCCTGTCCAGCTGTTGGCGGGCGATCCATTGCAGCCAGCAGTGGAATTCCACGAGCTCGGTCTCCACATCCAATACCGACAGGGCCGCCGCCCCGCCGGGCGCCCGGTAGGGCTCCGGCCAGCGGGTCCAGCCGCCGAGCGTGCCGGCAGCCGCGAAATGGGCCTGCAGGGCGTGGAAGCCGGCAAAGCGCTCGAGAGCCTCACCCTGCTCGGCCCGGAATGTCTCGAAAGCAGCGCGCCGTTGCGCGGCAGCGCGCCGGGTGAAGGAGTGGTGCAACAGCCGCAGGACTTCCAGCTTGCAGGCCGTCACGCCCGGGTAATCGACCTCCGCCGAGTCCCGCAAGCTCTCCAGGCGCGCCTGGAACTCGGGCGTCGCGAGCAGCCGCTGCGCCTCCACGCAGGACGCGAAATCCTCCACGGCCTCCGGGTCGATGTACAGGATGTTAAGAAAATGGCGACTGGAGGGGCTGTAGGGCCCGCAAAGCGCCGGATCCGCAGGGAACAGCGCGTGCAGCGGGTTCAAGCCGACGAAGTCCGCGCCCAGTACGGCGCTGCCCTCGGCGAAGCCCGCCAGGTCGGTGAAATCGCCGATACCCCAGTTGCGCGCCGAGCGCAGCGTGTAAAGCTGGATCGCGGGTCCCCAGCTGCGCTCGCCGCGGCGAATGAACTCCGGCTCGAAGCACCGGGAGGGAGCGACCACCAGCCGGGTATGCCCGAGCACGGCGCCATCGGCTTTCTCGAGTTGCAGGTCGTGGTAGCCCGGCTCGAGCTCGGGCAACTCCAGCCCCAGCCGCACGTGCCAGAGCTCGCCGATGCCGCGCTCCGCCAGTACCGGCAGTGTGGCGGGATCCGCCTCTCCGCGCAGGCATTCGCCCTGCTCGCTGCGGATTTCCCAGCAAACGCGGGGCAGCAGCGGCGCAAGCACCGTGAACGGCACGCGGCCGCGCTCGCGCAGCACGACGACCGGCGGCAGCACCCGCTGCCAGTCCCGCAATTCCAGTCGCTCCGCGGCCCGTTCGAGAGCGCGTTCGTCCTCTTCGCGGTGACCCATGGCCGCAAGCAATGCGCGCAGTGCTTCTGCGGAGAGCGCGTGCTCGCGGCCGCGGTAATCGATAAAGCCGGGGGCAATCCCCCGCACGCGGCGCAAGCGCTCGAGGGGGGCGGCCGACTCAGTCACGATCCACCAGCAATGCCAGGGCATGCCGGGCGAGGTGATAACGATGACCCTGCCGATAACTGCCGGTCGGCACGGCGCCCGCATCCTGGCTGCTGTCCAGAGTCACTTCCCAGTATGCGCTGCTGATCGGGGCCGGCAGCGTGAACTCGACCTTGTGCCGGCCCGGGTTGAACAGCACGAGAAAATTGTCGCTGGACTCGGGGCCCTCGGGCGCGGACGAGGCTGCGGTGCCGTCCAGCAGCATGGCGAAGGCTTTCAAGGACGGATCATGCCACTGGTCTTGGGCCAGTTCATGCCCGTCAGGCCCAAGCCAGGCTACGTCCTTGAAGCGCCCCTCTCCCGGATGCAGGCCCTGGAGAAAGTCCCGGCGGCGAACAATCGCGTTGGCTGCACGGATGCGCAGCAGGTGGCGCACGAACTCCACCAGCTCCGCGTTGCTGCGCGCCAGGCGCCAGTCCACCCAGGCCATTTCGTTGTCCTGGCAATAGGCGTTGTTGTTGCCGCGCTGGCTGCGGCCGAACTCGTCGCCGGCCTGGATCATGGGCACGCCCTGGGAGAGCAGCAGCGTCGCCAGCAGGTTGCGCTGCTGGCGATGCCGCAGGCGTTGTACTTGTGCATTGGCGGTCTCGCCCTCGACACCGTGATTCCAGCTGACTGCATGGTCGTCGCCGTCCCGATTATCCTCGCCATTGGCCTCGTTGTGTTTGCGGGCGTGACTGAGCGCGTCATAGAGGGTGAAACCGTCGTGGCACGCCACGTAGTTGATGCTGTGGACGGGGCCGCGGTGGCCGTTGCCAAAGACGTCGCTGGAGCCCGCCAGCCGGTCCGCCAGTCGCGCCGCGCCTCCGGCGTCGCCCCGCCAGTAACCGCGCGCGGCGTCGCGGTAGCGATCGTTCCACTCCGCCCACGGCGGCGGAAATCCACCCAGCTGGTAACCGCCCGGTCCGAGGTCCCACGGCTCGGCGATAAGCTTCACGCGCGACAGCACCGGATCGGCGCGCAGGGCGCGGAAAAAACCGCTGTCGGGGCTGAACGCCTCGGCCTCGCGCCCCAGCGTGGTGGCGAGATCGAAACGAAAACCGTCCACGTGGAACTCGGTGGTCCAGTGACGCAGACAATCGATCACCAGCTGCAGCACCGCGGGATGGCTCATGTCCAGGGTATTGCCGCAGCCGGTCCAGTTGAGGTTGCGGCGCAGGTCGTCTTCGGCCAGGCGGTAATAGCTGAAGTTGTCGATGCCGCGCATCGACAGTGTGAGGCCGTCCTCGCCGGCTTCCGCCGTATGGTTGAACACCACGTCGAGGATCACCTCCAGGCCGGCGTCGTGCAACGCGCGGACCATCTCGCGAAACTCGCGCACCGGATCGGCCAGCGCATAGGCCGCGTGCGGCGCGAACATCGCCAGCGGGTTATAGCCCCAGTAGTTTCTAAGCCCGCGGGCCTGCAGCGCCGGCTCGCTGATGAATTGCTGCACCGGCAGCAGCTCCACGGCGGTCACGCCCAGGCCGCACAGGTAGTCGATTACCGCCGGTTGCGCCAGCCCCAGGTAGGTGCCGCGGAGATGCGCGGGGACCTCGGGATGCAGCCGCGTGAGGCCCTTCACGTGGCACTCGTAGATCACCGAGCGGTGCAGCGGAATCGCCGGCGGACGGTCGCCGCGCCAGTCGAAAGCCCGGGAATCGACGACGCGCGCCTTGGGAACGCTGCCGGCGCTGTCGCTGATGCTCTGGCGCCAGGGTTCCGGGCCGCCATGCTTGTGGCCGTAAATCGTGTTGTCGTAACGCAATTCACCCACCAGCACGCGCGCATAGGGGTCCAGCAGGAGCTTGTGCTTGTTGAAGCGGTGTCCCTGGCGTGGCGCGTAGCGGCCATGGACGCGGTAACCGTAGACCAGGCCGGGTCCCGCGCCGGGAAGAAAACCGTGCCAGGTGTCGCCGGTGCGCGCCGGCAATGGCAGGCGCGCCAGCTCGCGCCGCCCCTGCGCGTCGAACAGGCAGAGTTCGACGGCCTCCGCATGCGCCGAGAACAGCGCAAAATTGACGCCCTCGCCGGTCCAGTGCGCGCCCAGGCGCACGGGCGAACCGGGCGCCATCTGCGAGCTGGATGTCTGCGGGGCAGTCATGCCCTACCCGATCGGCGCCAGCCCCCAGATCCGCTCCGCGTATTCGCGAACGGCGCGGTCGCTGGAGAAGCGTCCCATGCTGAGCGTGTTGAGTATGGCCTTGCGCGTCCAGCTCCCGCGGTCCCGGTACAACTCGTCCACGCGCTCTTGCGTGTCCACGTAGTCGGCGTAGTCGGCGAGGCACAGGAAGTGCTCGTTGTCGCCCGTCACCGCGTCCACGATCGGCTTGAAACGCCGCAGGTCTCCCGGCGAGAAAAAGCCGTCGCCAATCTGCCTGAGGGCCTCGGCCAGCTCGGCGTTGGAGCGGACGAGCTCGATCGGGTAATAGCCTTGCGCGCGCTCGATCGCCACCTCCTCTGCGGTCAGCCCGAAGAAAAAGATATTGTCGGCGCCCACGGCGTCCCGGATCTCGATATTCGCGCCGTCCAGCGTGCCGATGGTCAGCGCGCCGTTCATCGCCAGTTTCATGTTGCCGGTGCCCGAGGCTTCCATGCCGGCGGTGGATATCTGCTCGGAAAGGTCCGCTGCCGGGATGATG
>DATFKW010000108.1:0-3967 GCA_035268405.1 Gammaproteobacteria bacterium | reverse complement strand
TCCCCCCAAAGCGCGGATCGCGACCGGATGCTGAGCTACTCCCTTGCCACCCTTGCGGGCTTCGTCTTGCTCATGTGGGGCGCCGATCGCTTTGTGGTCGGCGCGGCGGGCACGGCCCGCAACCTCGGCGTGCCGCCCCTGCTGATCGGCCTGACGCTGGTGGGCATGGCGACCAGCGGCCCCGAGATCTTCGTGGCGATCACCGCCTCGCTGTCCGGCGACCCGGCGCTGGCCGCCGGCAACGCGATCGGCTCCAACATCGCCAACATCGGCCTGGTGCTGGGCGCGACGGCGCTGGTGATGCCCATCTCGGTGAAATCGGTGACGCTGCGCCGCGAAATGCCCACCCTGCTGGTGGTGACGCTGGTGATGGCCATGGTGTTCTTCAACCTGCGGCTGGGGCGGGTGGAGGGCGTGCTCCTGATCGTCACTCTCGTGCTGGTGCTTTACTGGCTGGTCGTGCTGGGGAGCCGCTCCGGCGTCTCGGATCCCATCGGCCTGGACTATGCCGCGGAGATTCCCGAGAACCTGCCCATGCCGCGCGCGTTGCAATGGCTGGCGCTGGGCCTGGTGGTGCTGCTCACCGGCTCCAACCTGCTCGTGTGGGGCGCCGAGAACCTGGCCATCACTTTCGGGGTCTCGGAGCTGGTGATCGGCCTGACCGTGGTCGCCATCGGCACCAGCCTGCCGGAGCTCGCGGTGTCCATGATGAGCGCCTTCAAGGGCGAGCACGACATGGCGATCGGCAACATCATCGGCTCGAACCTGTTCAACAGCCTCGCCGTGGTGGGCGTCGCCGCGCTCATCCACCCGGCGACCTTCGACACCGAGCTGCTGGTCCAGCACATGCCCGTGATGGTCGGCATGACGCTCGCGCTGTTCCTGTTGACATACAATTTCAACGGGCAGAGCCGGATCGGCAGGCTGGAAGGCGGGCTGCTGCTGGTCGCCTTTCTCTGTTATCACGGCTGGTTAGTGACGAGATAGGGCATGAACGACGACACCAGGCTGGACGAAGACACGCTGGAACGGCTGGGCCGCGAGGTGCTGGACGTGGAGGCTGCCGCGGTGCTGGCGCTGCGCGAGCGCATCGGCGCGCCGTTCACGCGCGCCTGCCGGCTGTGCCTCGCCTGTCGCGGTCGCGTGGTGGTCACCGGGATGGGCAAGTCGGGGCATGTCGCCGGCAAGATTGCCGCCACCCTGGCCAGCACCGGCACGCCCGCCTTTTTCGTGCACCCTGGCGAAGCCAGCCACGGCGACCTGGGCATGATCACCGCCACCGACGTGGTGCTCGCCCTCTCAAACTCCGGCGAGACCCCCGAAATCCTGACGATCCTGCCGCTCATCAAGCGGCTGGGCGTGCCGCTGCTCGCCATGACCGGCCGGCCTGGCTCGACGCTGGCCGCCGCGGCGGACGCCCACCTGGACGTGGGCGTGGACAAGGAGGCCTGCCCGCTCAACCTGGCGCCCACGGCCAGCACCACGGCCGCCCTGGCGATGGGCGATGCGCTGGCTGTCGCGCTGCTCAATAGCCGCGGCTTCACCCAGGAAGACTTCGCCTTCTCGCACCCGGGCGGCCTGCTCGGCCGCCGGCTGCTGCTGCACGTGCGCGACATCATGCGCACCGGCGAGCGCGTGCCCAGGGTGGCGCCGGGCGTGGCGGTGACCGAGGGCCTGTTCGAGATTTCCAGCAAGGGCCTGGGCATGACGGCGGTCGTCGACCCGCAGGACCGCGTGCTCGGCATCTACACCGACGGCGACCTGCGCCGCACCCTGGATGCGCGCCGCGACCTGGCCGCGACCAAGATGGACGAGGTCATGACGCGCGGCGTGAAGACCGTGACCGGCGACATGCTGGCCGCCGAGGCCGTCCGGCTGATGGAGACTCACTCCATCACCGCGCTGCTGGTGGTGGACGCCGACGACCGCGTGGTGGGCGCCTTCAACGTGCACGATCTGCTGCAAGCCGGGGTGATGTGATGGACGATGTTCGTGCGCGGGCGGCGACGGTGCGACTGGCGGTGTTCGACATCGACGGCGTGTTCACCGACGGGCGCATCTGGATCGGCAGCGACGGCGTGGAGTACAAGGCCTTCAGCGTGCGCGACGGCTACGGCGTCAAGGCGATCCTGGCCGCGGGCGTGCAGGTCGCCATCGTCTCGGGGCGGGCCTCGCCGGCAGTGGACCAGCGGATGAAGGAACTGGGCGTGGAGCGGGTCGTCCAGGGTTGCGACGACAAGGCCGTCGCGATGGCGGCGCTGCTGCGCGAAACCGGCGTCGCGGCGGCGCAGGCGGCCTTCCTGGGCGACGATGCGCCGGACCTGCCGGCGATGCAGATGGTCGGCCTGCCGGCGGCCGTGGCGGACGCGCACCCCGGAGCGCGGGCGGCGGCGGCCTGGGTGTCCACGCAGCCCGGCGGCCGCGGCGCCGTGCGCGAATTCTGCGAGCTGCTGCTCGCGGCCCGGACCCTGTGACCGGCGCCGGCAAAGCCGCGTTCCTCGCGCTTGCCGCGATGGCGGCGGCCAGCTGGTGGCTGAACGAACGGCTGGGCGCGCCGGAAGCGGTGCCGGAAAAGCGGGCGCCGGAAGGCTTTTACATGAGCGAGGCCGAGATCACCACGCCCGGCGCGGACGGCCTGCCGCGCTACCGGCTGGTGGCCGACGAAATCCGCCAGCGCGCGCTGGGCGGCCCGACCGTGTTGCGGGAAGTGCGCGTCGAGTACAACCTCTACTCTCCCAGCCCGTGGCTGCTGACGGCGCCGGCGGGCGTGCTCTCGGCTGAGCAGGAGGTGCTGGAATTGTGGGGCGGCGTCGAGGTGATCGGCGATTCGGGCGAGCACGGCCGCACCACCCTGTCCACGCCCCGCCTGCAGGTGGACACCGAAACGCACATCGCCAGCACCGAGGCGCCGGTGGAGCTGTCGGTGGGCGCGCAACAACTCAGCGGCGTCGGCATGGTGGCGCACTTGCTGGAAGAGCGTCTGCAGCTACAATCGCAGGTTCATGGCCGTTTCCTCCCCTGACCGCCGACGCCGGCTGGCGCCGCCGCCACGCCCCGGTGAGCATGCCCGTGGCCGGGCCCCGGCGGCCGCGCGCATTCCCCTGCTGGCCGCCGCGCTCGCGGTCGCGATGGCCGGCGCTCTGGCGGCCCTGCTGCCCGCGGCGCCGGCATGGGCGCAGCAGCAGGAAATCCAGCTGGACGCCGCCCACACCGACTTCGACCGGCGCAACGAGCGGCTGCTGTTCGACAGCATTCGCATCCAGCAGGGCCCGCTGGTGGTGACCGCCGACCGGGCCGAGGCGCGCGACCTGGATTTCGAGCGCGGCAGCTGGCAGTTCGAAGGCAACGTGCGCATCAGCAACCCGCAGACCACGCTGGAATCCGAGCGCGCCATCATCTATTTCGCCGATCATCGCCTCACGCGCGCCGTCGCGGAGGGCGACCCGGCCCGCTTCACGCGGGTGATGCCGGACCCGGAAGAGAGCGAGGTGCAGGGCACGGCCAACCGGATCGACTACGACCTGGAGCAGGGCGAACTGACCCTGGCCGGGCAGGCTGCGCTGCGCGATGAGCAACGCGAGGTCAGCGGCGCGCGGCTGGTCTACCGCATCGAGGACGACCGCCTGATCGCCAGCGCGGACGAAGAAGGCGACGAGCGCGTCAGGATCACCATCACCCCGCCCCGGGACGACAACGGGGACGATAACCCGGACGACGGCCAGGAAGAGGCGCCGCCGCAAGAGGACGGCGGCGGATCGCCATGAGAACGCTGCGCGCTGAAGGCATATCCAAGAGCTACCGCTCGCGGCAAGTGGTGCACGACCTCTCGCTGTCCATCTCCAGCGGCGAAGTGGTCGGCCTGCTGGGGCCCAACGGCGCCGGCAAGACCACGGCTTTTTACATGATCGTCGGCCTGGTGCCCTGCGACAGCGGCCGCATCCTGCTGGACGAGACCGACCTGACGGTC
>DATFKW010000107.1:0-12616 GCA_035268405.1 Gammaproteobacteria bacterium | reverse complement strand
CGGCCGCGGAAGTGCCCTACCGGGCCGGGGCGAGTGCTGCTCGCCCCGGCTCTTTTTTGTGTGAGAGGATAGCGGCGCTCCGGGCGCCTTCCGCCCCGGCACGGCCGGGCCGCTGCAAACGAGGCTTGTCAAAACGATGATCGAGGAAATCCCTCTCTGGGCCGTCGCGCTCGACTACCTGCTGGGCGTGGTGATGTGGACGCTGATCGGCCGCTTCGGCATGCGCCTGTTCCTGCCCGAGGAAAGCAAGTTCTTTTTCAGCCGCTTCTTCATCCGGGTCACCGATCCGCTGCTGCGCCTGTTCCGGCCGATCACGCCGGCTTTCCTGATCGCGCCCATGGTGCCGCTCTACGTGGCGTGGTTCTTTTTCATGTTCCGCTTCTACGTGATGCCCTGGCTGCTCGGCTATTCGGTGATGGGCATGCTGTCCTTCCCGCTGGAGAGCGAGATCGCGCAGGGCGTGGCCTACCTGTTCGGGCTGTTGCTGGGCTAGCGGCCGGCGTCGGCGCCCGTGTCACCGCCGGGCAGACTGCCGAACACGGCCTGCGCGTCCAGCTTGGCGACGACTTCGCGGCGCACCTCCTGCCAGCGGTAGCGGACCGAGTTGCGCACGATGTCCTCGTCCAGTTCCTTGAGCGACTCCACGATGGGCGCCCAGCGCACCAGCGCCGTGGGACTCTCGGTGAAGGCCGCCTCGCTGTCGCCGACGGCCAGCCAGTCGGTGCGCGCCACCCGGTCGCGCACCCGCTCGGCCTCGGACGCAAAATCCGCGCCGGCCTCGGGCGGGCTGCCCGCGGACTCCAGCACCTGCTCGACCAGTGACTGCATCAGCGCGCTCACCCGCGGCGTCTCGCGCGGCGCATGCTGCGCCAGGCGGCTGCCGACGTAGACTGCGAGGTCCGACAGGCAGGCGAGCCACACCTGCCACTTGGCGATGTTGATGGCCTCGATGAAGGGATCGTCGTCGAACAGCTCCGGGTAGCGCATGCCGGCGCGCGTGCGCAGGTAGCCGTATAGCGAGGTCTGCGCCAGGAAGCTCGCGCGCGTGTCCAGGAATTCCGCCAGCTCAGGGCGGTCGCGAATCGACCGGGTGTCCCCCTTGCCTTCCATGCCCATGTAAGACTTGAGGACCGCCCACAGCTTCCCGGGCCGCAGCGAAAAAAGCGACGGCTGGCCGGATGCCGGGACGGCGGGCTGGTGGCGCCGGACGACGCGGCGGCGGCCGGGCTTGGGGGAATCGCTCATTTTGCTGCGGCACGCACCGGTGGCTTGAATGGCGCATTATACGTGCTGCGGCCCGCCGGCAACGGGCGATGTTTTGCGGCTATGATTGGGCCCATGAGTAACCCGCTGAGCGACGTCGAGAACTTTCTCGAGCAGACCCCGCCATTCGACCTGCTCGATCCGGCGCTGCGGCAGCGCGCCGCCGCCTCCATCGAGACCGTGTATCGCCGCAAGGGCACCGTGCTGCTCGAGATCGGCGACCACAACGAAGTGCTGCACATCATTCGCCGCGGCGCCGTGGAAGCGCACGACGAGGAAGGCAAGCTGGTCGATCGTTATGGCGAAGGCCAGGGCTTCGGGGTGCAGTCGCTGCTTACCGGCAAGCCGGTACGCTTCCGCATCACGCTGATCGAGGACGGCCTGCTGTGGATGATGCCGCAAGCTGCCTTCGACGAGTTGCGCACCGAGTCCGCGGAGTTCGACACCTTCTACATCCGCAACCTCGAAGACCGGCTGATCTCGGCGCTCAAGGGCAGCCGCAACGAGAGCCAGACCAAGACGCTTTTCATGACGCCCATGGGCGACCTGGCGCGTCGCGAGCCGATCACCGTGACGCCGGACACCTCGATCGCGGCCGCGGCCCGCAAAATGTCGGAGTTCGGCATCTCCTCCCTGCTGGTGATGGAGGACGACGCGCTGACCGGGATCGTCACCGACCGAGATCTGCGCAACCGCGTGCTGGCGGTGGGACGCGATCCTTCCGAAGCGGTGACCGCCATCATGACGAGCGATCCCCTCACGCTGGAGGCTTCCAGCCCGGTGCTGAACGGCATTCTCGCGATGGCCGGTCGCGGCATTCATCACCTGCCCCTGAGCGAGAACGACCAGGTGGTGGGCATGGTGACCACGCGCGACCTGATGAGCCTGCAGACGCATCATCCGCTCTATCTCGCCGCGCAGCTGCAGAAACAGAATTCCGTGGCCGACCTGGTGAAAGTCTGCAAGCGCGTGCCGAAGCTGTTCGAGTTGATGCTGGCCTCGGGCATCCGCGCCGAAGAAGTGCCGAAAGTCCTGACCATGATCAGCGACACGGTCACACGCCGGCTGATCCGGCTGGCGGAGGAAGAGCTGGGACCGCCGCCGGCGGCTTTCGCCTGGCTGGCCTTCGGCTCCCAGGCGCGCGAGGAGCAAAGCCTCAAGACCGACCAGGACAACGGCATCGTGTATGCCGACGACGCCCCCGCCGGGACGGACGATTACTTCAAGGCGATGGCGCATTTCGTGTGCGACGGGCTGGACGCCTGCGGCTACCCCTATTGCCCCGGCAAGATCATGGCGACCAGCGACGACTGGCGACAGCCGCTCTCCGGCTGGCTGGCCCACTTTGCGCACTGGGCCAACCTTCCCGACCCGCGGGCCGTCTTGCGCGTCAGCATTTTCTTCGACATGCGCGCGGTGCACGGCGACCGCGAGCTGGCCAAGCGGATCAGCGAGGCGCTGGGCCAGTGCGGCAGCGGACAGGGCAAGGCCGTGTTCTTGTCGGCGCTGGCCCGCCAGGCAGTGGGTTACGACGTGCCGCTGGGCTTCTTCCGGCGTTTCGTTCTGGACCGCCACGGCGACCATCGCGAGACGCTGGCGATCAAGCGCGCCGGGCTGATGCCGCTGACCGACCTGGTGCGCGTGCGGGCGCTGCAGGGGGGCGTCACGGTGCCCTCGACGCTGGACAGGCTCAGGCGACTGGTCGAGACGGAGCAGATGAACCGGCACGAGGCCGACCGCCTGGCCGGCGCGCACCGGCTGCTGACAGGACTGCGGGTGCGGCTGCATGCCGAGCACGCGAGCAAGGGCGAAGAACCGCATAACCACCTCGACGTGCGCGCCATCAGTCATGCCGAGCGCGCGGCAATGAAAGACGCCTTCCTGGTCATCCGCGAGGCGCAGAAAGGCATGGCGCTGGACTTTCCGGGGTGAACCCGTGGCAGCGGCTGCGGCTCGCCCGTGCCCGACGGAAATGCCGGCTGCCCCAGCAGGCGCGCCTGCTGGACCGGCTACCGCCGGCGCGCGGCCGGCGACTCGAGGAACTGGAGCTGCTGGCGCTGGATCTCGAGACCACCGGCCTCGACCCGGCGCGCGATCACATCATCGCCGTCGGCTGGGTCCTGCTGCGCGGCGACCGGATCCTGCTTGCCAGCGCGCGCGAGCTGCGCGTGCGTAACCCGGCGGCGGACGGCGTGGGCCAGAGCGCGGTCATACACGGGATTACTGACAGCGACCTGGACGATGCACAGGATGCCGGCGACATGCTCGCGCAGCTGCTGCCGGAACTGGCCGGGCGTCCGATCGTCGCGCATGCCGCCAGCATCGAGCGCGGCTTCATCAACGCCCTGCTGCGGCGCCTCGGCGGCGTTCCGCTGGGCAACCCCTTCGTGGACACCATGAGCCTCGAGCGCCGCCTGGTGGAGGCCGGCGGAGGAAACGTGCGCGAACTGCACGGCGACCTGACGCTGGACGCCTGCCGCGCGCGCCGCGGGCTGCCGGCGCACCAGAGCCACTCGGCCGGCGCCGATGCCGTCGCCTGCGCCGAACTGCTGCTGGCGCAGGTGGACGAACTCGGGGGCGCCGGCCGCGTCAAGCTGAAAGAGCTGATGTGAAAATGGGGATTGGCCCCATTTAAATGGGGCCAATCCCCATTTCAGAATTCCGGATCAGAACAGGCCGTATTTCCAGGCCAGCAAGAACGTCAGTGACCACCACATGATCTGCTGCAGCGGCAGCCCGACGCGGAAGAAGTCGGTGAAGCGGTAGCCGCCGGCCGACAGCACCATCAGGTTGGTCTGGTAGCCGATGGGCGTGAGGTAGCTCATGTTGGCGCCGAACAGCACGGCCAGCACGAAGGGCTCGGCCGGCACCCCGAGGCGCTCTGCGACGAACATCGCGACCGGTGTGCCCAGTACGGCCGCGGCATTGTTGGTCACCATTTCCGTGAGCAGGGCGATGACGATCATGAGGCCGGCCAGGGCCACGACGGTCGGCCACGGCTCGGCCACCATGACGAACAGGCCCGCGATGTAATCCATGCCGCCCGTCACCGTCATCGCGCGTCCCAGCGCCAGGCTGGTGACGATGACGAGGATCAGGCGGCGGTCCAGCGCGCCCAGGGCATTCCGCCAGTTGAGGCAGTTGGTGGTGACCATCGCCAGCACGCCGCACAGGGCCGCCACGCTGATCGGCAGCACGCCCAGCGCCGCCGTGGCCACCACGCCGACCACGATGGCGGCGGCCAGCGGCGCCTTGCGGGTATGCGGCAGGTTCATGGAGCCGTCGACCACCAGCAGGTTGCTGACGCTCTTGACCCCTTCCAGCGCGGCAGCGGCTCCCTGCACCAGCACGATGTCGCCGGCGCGCAGGAAGACCTCGCCGATGTCCGTCACCTCGGCGCCGGGCGACCGCGGCCGGTGCACGGCAACCGGCAACAACCGGTGGTGGGCGAAAAAAGGCACGCTCTTGAGCGTGCGGCGGTGCAGGGGCGAACCCCGCGTCACGACAATCTCGGCCATGCGCTGGTCGCCGGCCTTCGGCGCCTCGTCGGCCGACAGGGCGTGCGTCGGGTCGCGCGCATCGTACAGGCGCGCGCCCAGCTGTTTCTCGAAGCGCTTGAGCCGGTCCGGCGTGTCGCGCACATGCAGCCGGTCGCCGGCCCGGATGGTCATCGACGGCAGCTTCGCGACGAACAGGCCGTCACCGCGCTCCACGGCGGTGATGCGCATGGCGCCCTCGGTGCGCTTGATCAGCTCCGGGATCGTGCTCCCCACGGCGTCGCTGCGCTCGTCCACGTGCAACACTGCCTCGAAGACGCGCGGCGACGTGTTCGGCATCGGGGGCGTGCGCGCGGGCACCAGCTTCGGCGCCACCAGCCAGAGATAAAGCAGCGCCAGGCCCGCCGCCATCAGCGCGATGTCGGTGAAGTGGAACATGCCCATCGGCGCCAGGCCCATGTCCGCGGAGACCTGCACCACCAGCAGGTTGGTGGAGGTGCCGATGGTGGTGGACACGCCGCCCACGATGGTGGCATAGCCCACCGGCATGAGCATCGATGAGGCGGGCGTGCCGGTGCGGATGCCGACGCTGATCAGGATCGGCAGCAGCATGGCCACCACGGGCGTGTTGTTGAGGAACATGCTGAGCATGGCCGCCAGCAGAAGGGCCGCCAGCAAGGCGATTTTGCGGTTCCACAGCCAGAGCCGCGCCAGCCGGTCCGCCACCGGCTGCAACGCCCCGGTGGTTTCCATGCCGCGGGCGCAGATCAAGAGGGCCATGACGGCGATCAGCGCGGTGTTGCCGAACCCGGCCAGGAGGTCGGCCGTGCCCAGCGTGCGGCCCTCCGGCGATACATAAGGGAAAATCTCGAAGCCGAGCACCAGCGTCGCGAGGACCACCAGCGCCGAGTTCTCCATCGGGATGCGGTCGCGGCTGAACAGGAACAGCGCCACGACCGCGAGCAGCATGACGGCGAGGCCGTGTGGATCCGGTGGCGGCGGCATGGGGTCTCGACAGTCGTCGCGGCGCTAAATGGGGAAGGGCCCCATTTTCACCCGTCGGCGACGATCTCGAGGTACTCGGCGCCGCGCATCAGCGTCCGGAAACTGGTCTGGTCCACGTGCACCAGGTCTTCGTGGTCGCCGGCCTCGAAATACACGTCCTCCACGTTGCGCAGCCTGGCGTCGACCACGGTGGGCACCCGGTAATCCGGCCCGAGCGGCGGGATCGCGCCCTTGTCGCAGTCATAGAACACCTGGTCCAGCTTCTCTTCGGAGATGAAATCCAGCGCGGGACGGCGCAACAGCTTGCGCAGCCGCTCCAGGTCGAGGCTTTCGCTCGCCGGCACCACGGCCAGCAAGGGACCGATCTCGTCGTGCAGCACCACGGCCTTCGCCAGCGAACCGGGATCGACGTGCGCCGTGCGCGCGGCGGCCAGGCTGGTCTCGGAGTGGTGGTGACGGAGGATCTCATAGTCCACGCGCGTCAGCGCCAGCGCGTAGTTCACGGTATTTGCAATGCTCATGTCGATGCTCCGCCGGGGGACCCTGGGTCGATTATAACCACCCGCCTGCCGCTTGACTGGAATGCGTCCAATGGCCGCTCAGCCGGGCGGCAGCGCCTCGGCACGGGCCGCGAGACCGCCGCTTTCCGCCAGCTCCGCAAACTCGTCGCCCAGCCGGCGGGACTCCGCCACCGCCACGCGCCAGCGACGCAGGCGCTCTTCCGGCTCGAAGGCCCAGAAGTCCTTGCGGTCCGGAATCTTGCCGCCCGGCAGCGAGGCCACGAAGGCCTGGCTGGGGCAGAGGATCACGGTGCGGTCCAGCACCCGCGGCCCGGCGCGGCGCCACTTCAGCATCTTGTCGAACCAGCCCGGCACCAGGTGCGGGTAGAAGTGAGGATACAGCACCAGGCCGTCCTCTCCCGAGAGCGGGCAGTCGAAATGGTAATCGGTGATGCCGCCGTCGCGGTAAAGGCCAGGCGGCGCGCCGGGAATTGACTCCACGCCCTCCAGCACCAGCGGCACCGCGCCGGTGGCCAGCAGTGCGGGCGCGAGGTTCTCCCGTGACAGCGGCACGGTGGTCGCGGGGAGCAGCGCGGGGTCCATGAAGGGCGCGCGATCGCGCGGGTCGTGGAACAGCGTGCGCTCGAAAAACAGCGGCAGCGTGCGTCGCGACACCATGTTCGCCAGGGCGGCCAGGCCGAGGGCGGTCTTCTGCATCCAGGGGATTTCCGAAGCGGCCAGGTGGCGCGCCTGCACCGCCACGATGTTCAGCCGAGCCACCGGGTTGGACAGGACTTCCGCTGCGCCCTGCGTGCCCAATACCCTGTCGAGAATGCCCCGCGTGACGCGACTGACCTCCGCAGCCGAGGGACGCGGGCTGTAGCGCTGCTCGAAATAGGCCTGCTCGAAGCGCTCGAAAGCCGCCAGCGGATCGGCCTGTGCGTGGCAGCAGGAACGCCAGGCGCCGATCGACGAACCGACCAGGAACAGCTTCTCCTGCCGCCCGGCCACGAAATGCGTGGCCAGCGCCCGGTCCAGGCCGCCGAGAACCAGCCACTTGGCGCTGCCCGAGGCGCCCGCCATGACGCTGAAGGCTTCTTTGTCGAAGCCTTCAGCGCGCAAGCGCTGCAGGGCAGTCGGGCCGGCGATGATGCGCAGTGCGGGAGCAGGCATGAGAAGAAGTTTACAGAAATGGGGCCCTTCCCTATTTAAATGGGGCCAATCCCCATTTAAATAGGGAAGGGCCCCATTTCACAAAGCCATCGCCCAGGCGCCGGCGACCACCGCCAGCGCGGCCAGGCCCGCCGCCGACTGCAGGCCGCGCGCCAGCAGCCAGGAACGCGGAATGCGCGCCGCCAGTAGCCCGGCGCACAGGCCGGCGGCGAAACCCCACAGGTGCGCGCCGATGTCGGTGCGCTCGCCGCCGGCGCCGGTGTAAGCCAGCAGCGCGACCGCTGCGATCACCGGCGCCCACCGGTACAGGCGGCCCTTGGCGCTTGTTCGGCGGCCCGCCCAGGCGAGCGAACCCAGCAGGCCCAGCGCCGCGAACACGGCCGTCGACGCGCCAATCGCGCGGTGCTCGAAACCCAGGGTGACCACGTTGATGACATTGCCGATTGCGCCGGCCAACAACACCAGCAACCACGCGACGCCCGAGCCGAGATAGCGGCCCGCGAACCCGCCGAACACGCCGCCGAAGAAAATATTCGCCGCCAGGTGCCCGGCATCCACGTGCAACGTGAGCCCCGTCACAGCGCGCCACCACTCCCCCGCCTGCATCGCCGCCCCGTCGATCCGCCCCGCGGCCAGCCAGTCGCGATCCAGCATGGCATTCCCGGCGGCCAGCGCGATCGCCACCACGACCAGCACGTAGCCGAGCACCCCCGGTCGCCCGTCGGCCACCACCGGCCGCGGCGGCGCTTCGGGCGCAGGACGCGCCTCGGCGCGCCAGGCCTCGATTTCCCGCCGCGCCCGTCGCGCCTCGTGCGGCGCCACCGTGATCACCCAGCTGCCGTCGAGTTCGTGCACCAGCGGCCGCAGGCCGAGCGCCTCCAGCACCAGCGCGGCCTCCCCGCAGCCGGCGCGGCTGCGGGTGCGGAACACCGTTTCGAATGAGTCCAGTTCCGGCTCCATCGTCCTATACTCGCCACCAGGGCCCGGCAACTCAATCACGCGCGCCCCACAAGTGCTATGCTGCAATGCAACAGACCTTGTTCCAGGGAGCGAGCATGGCCCCGCGAAGGGCTTTCGACGAGCACTACGAAGAAGACATCAGGTTGCCCGACGGCGGCATGATGCGCCTGCGCCTGGTCCGCGACGGCGACCGTGCCGGCATTCTGCGCGCCTTCGAGCAGCTGTCCACCGAAACCCGGGTGCAACGCTGGTTCTATCCCAAGATGCGCCTCAGCGAAGAAGAGATTGCCGCCATCGTCTCGCCGCTGGACGATGAGCACGGCGCGATCGCGGCCCTGGAAATCAACCCCGACAGCGAAAAACCGGACGCAGACGCGGAACCGGTCATCGGCATCGCCCGCTTCGTGCGCAGCAAGGAGGATCCCGACGCCGCCGAAATCGCGATCACGCTGGCCGACGACTGGCAGGGCCTCGGCATCGGCCGCATCCTGCTTCATCGGCTGGTCTCCATGATCAGCGAGCGGGACATCGGCTGGATCGAGGGGCGCCTGCAGGCGGAGAACCAGCGCATGAAGCACCTGCTCGCGCCCTACGTGCCGGAAGGCGGCTTCCAGCTCGAGGACTCGGTGCTCCTGTTCCGTTTCCCGGTGCCGCATGCGGAAGATCCGCTGATGGCCCAGCTGTCGCGCAACGCCACCGCCGTCGCCCACATGTTCGGTCGCATGGCCGAGGGCGGCTTCGCACTGCCCGCCGCCCTGGTCGGGCAGCGCCTGCAGGGTCGGGGCCCGCGCGACCTGCTCGCCAACCTGCAGCGCAACGACCGCAAGCCGGCCAAGGATGCGCGCGAAAACGAAGCGGAAGACGAACCGGTCGGTGAGTGAAAACCCCAGGAGAGACGGCTGGAGCAGCCGCCTGGCGCTCCAGCCGCCGGGTCACCCTTGCGGCGACCCCGTGCGCTCGGGGGGAACGTCCTAGCGCACGTCGATCTTGTGACGATGGTTCTCGGTGGACTTCGGGATGACCAGCTCGAGGACCCCGTCCTTCAATTCGGCTTTCGCCTTCTTGCCCACGACATCCATCGGCAGCGGAATGCTCCGCTCCAGGTCGCCGCGGGCCATCTCGGCGCGATAGAAGTTTTCCGACTCCTCCTCGTCGGAAAGCTCGCGATGCACCTTGATGGTCAGGAAGTCATCGGCAACGGTGACCTCCAGTTCATCTTTCTTTACCCCGGGGAGCTCCGCGCGCACCAGCAGCTCGCTGTCGCGGTCCACCATGTCGATCCGCGGGAACTTCATCTCGAAGCCCTCGAGTTCGGCAAGCAGCGGACGCCTTGTGCCCATCATTTCCATCAACGGGCGCGAGAACAGGCCTTCAAAGAAGTCCTCCATGCTCAGCAGCGGTTTGCTCATCCGCGCGACGCCCTTCGAGCCCTTCTCCCGCGCCTGCGGGACTGACTCTCGTGTCGTCGCCATGATCTTCGTCTCCCATTCGGGTTGTCGCCGGGAGAACTTCCCGGTCACTCATAAAACTAGTCCCGTGACGATGACCGACCATGGAGGAAAGACCGGATTGACGGGCAACCGGGAACAGCGGTTTTCCTGGCATTCGAGCGGCAGGGATTACAAGCACTTGCATTCCGGGTTGCGGAAATGGCCGTGTGTGCATGAAAAAAAGCCCCGGGGAACGGTTTCCCCGGGGCCCTGAGGGCGTGACGCCCATTAAGGCAGAGAGCGGTGACCCCTAGAAGATCACCGTCACTGGATCCGAGCAGGTGCTCGTGCCGCCGGCTTCGCACACCTGGTAGGTGTAGGTGACGCCACCGCCCTTGTTGCCGGTATTGTCGGTAAACGAGCTGCCTGAACCGTCATAGATCGTCTCGCCGTCACGCGTGAGAGAAACATCCCCCGTCGCGCCCGACCAGGCCAGGTCGGCGTGGTGCACGCCCTTGACCTTGTATCCGGTCGCCGACAGCGTGACGCCACTGCCCTCACCGCTTGATGCCGCGACCGTGACGTTTTGCGAGACCGAAGCGGTGCCATTGTCGTTGTCGGTGACGGTCAGGGTGACGGTGTAGGTGCCGTCCGCATTGTAGGTATGGACCGGATCCTGCGCGCTGCTGTTGCTGTTATCCCCAAAGTTCCAGTCCCAGGAGGCGACGTCCCCGTCGCCGTCGCTGCTGGAATCAGTGAACGTACACTCCCGTTCGACGCAAACATAGGTGAACTCGGCCGTGGGCAGCTCGTTGGGAGCAGGCTCCGGATCATTACCACCACCGCTGAGGTACTCCACCGCCGCCGCCGCCTGCACGAGGCCATAACCGTAGGAGGTATCGCGTCCGGAAGCGCCCAGGTCGATTGCCGTGGCCTGGAGGGCGCCGCGGATCTCCGCTGCCGTGGCGGTGCCGTGGTGGCTCCATACCAGCGCAGCCACCCCGGCGACGTGCGGCGTCGCCATCGAGGTGCCGTTCAGGAACGCATAGCGGTTCTGGTTGTAGGTCGAGAGCACGCTTACGCCCGGGGCGGCCAGCTCGACCTGGTCATTGCGCTGCGAGAAGCTGGCCAGCGCCCTGCTTTCGTCGATCGCGGCCACCGACACCACGGAGTCATAAGATGCCGGGTAGCTGTATCGCGTGTTGCCCGAATTCCCGGCCGCGGCGATCGGCAGAACGCCGTTAGCATACAGCGCCGCGAACGTGTTGTTTTCCGTGCTGGACGCGCAACGCCGGCCGGTGCAGCCGAGGCTCATGTTGATGATCTTCGCGCCCGCCTGCGCGCAGCTGTTCGCGGCGTCCACCAGGGTCGAGGCATAGCTCCAGCCGCAAGATGAACTGGGGCTGCCGAACACTTTCAGGATGTGGAGATCGATGGAAGCAGGATCATCGATAACGCCCACGACTCCGACGCCGTTGCCGCCGAGTGCAGCGATGGTGCCGGCCACGTGGGTCCCATGGCCGCAGTAGTCAACACTCCAGGGGTTGGACCCTCCGGGATGCCCAGTCACGCTCGTGTCCAGGTCCTCGTGCGTTGTCTCGTAGCCAGAATCGATGATGCACACCAACGGCGTATGGGGACCCGCCGCAATCCCGTCGTTCACTCCCGGGTTCGCCTGCACCATGTTGATCCCGTAGGGCACCTGTTCCGCCATGGGATAGCGCGGGGGATCCGCCTCGACGTACTCGATGTTGGGGTTGCGCGCGATGCCGGCGAGTGCCTGCCCGGGAATCCGGAACGCCGCGGCGTTCTGCGGTCCCAGCTCCAGCAGCAGCTCGGCGCCCGCGCGGCGGAGCGCAGCCTTGCCCTGGGGGCCCTTGCCATCCTGGAACTTGACGATGTAGCGGTTCGGGTCAGGACCCGGCTCAGCCAGCGCGAGGCCGGCAAAGAGGAACAGGGCGGCCGCCAGCAGCACGGCGATGGGCGTAAAGGCACGATACGGGCTCTCGGCCCGGGAACGGGTCGGCATGGTCATGGAATCCTCTCCTGCATGGTTCGGAACGTGATCTTGACGCCACGTCGGAGCCTGAATGTGCCACTAACACGGACCGGAATCGAGTATCCATTGGTAAATGCCGGTGGGCGGGTCCCGGATAATGCCAACCGGGTCACATTTCTCAGGACAGGAAGCGGCGTTCAGCGATCTGCGCTCCCCGGCAGCGGCTTCACCGCCTGCTTTGCGGGGCATGGCAGCGGCAGGCTGCCGCCCCTGGCGTGGTAGCGGTACTCGCGCCCCGCCGCCTCCAAGCGCACCAGCGCGCCCGGCGTCAGCACCTGCAGGTAGACCATGCCGGGGCGCGGACAGCCGGCGGCAGCGTCGGGCCAGGTCACGTTGCGCGCCTCGAGGACATCGATCTCGGCTGCGGCCACGCCGATGCGCTCGCTGAGATCTTCCACCGCCGCCGCGGTCTGTGCCTCGAGATCCAACCCCGCCTCTGCCGCAGGTCTCGAGGACTCGCCGGCCTCCACTCCCGCGTCGATGGCCGCCTCGCTCGCCGGCCGGCAGCCGGCGAGGCCGGCCCCAAGGCAGATCAACAAGCTACAAACGATGCGGCCGTGCCGGTTCATGAGCGGGCGTCCGCCTGGCGGTTGACCCGGCTCCAATCGCCGTCCACGTGCGCCAGCACGCGCGGGTCCATCACCCGTCGCCACAACGGCGGCACCAGCGCGATCACGAACATGCCGAAGTAGCCGGTCGGCAGCTGCGGCGCTTCTTCGAAATGGCGCA
>DATFKW010000106.1:0-3203 GCA_035268405.1 Gammaproteobacteria bacterium | reverse complement strand
ACGTAGCGGCGGAAGAGGCGGCGCAGCTCGTCGGCGTGATCGGCGCACCAGGGCCAGCCCGCCTCCAGGCAATCGGCCAGCGCGGCGCGCGCGTTCATGCTGCGCGAATAGATCGCCAGGCAGGTGTCCTTGCGCGGGAAGCGGCGCTGCTGGTCCGCCAGTCCCAGCTCCTGGCGGGCGACATCCATCAGGTCGGCGGCGTCGCCTCGATCCAGCACCGAAAAGCCGGGGTCCAGGCCCATGTTGGGCGCATACTCGCGCAACAGCCGGTTGGCCACCGAGTGAAAGGTCCCCGACCAGGGCAGCCGGACATTCTCGCCGCGCCCCTGGTCCGCCGCCGACCGGCCCACGATCAGTCGCGCCCGCCGCACCATCTCCCGCGCCGCGCGACGGCTGAAGGTCAGCAGCAGGATGCGCTCCGGCGGAACTCCGGCCAGCACCAGGTGTCCCACACGGTGCGCCAGGGTCATCGTCTTGCCGGTGCCGGCGCCCGCAACGATCAGCAACGGCCCGGACACGAGGCCGCGGCCGCCGTCGACGCGTTCGCCGCAGGTCACGGCGCGGCGCTGGGCTTCGTTGAGGTCATCGAGCAGGACGGCGGCAGGCATGCCGGCGACTATAGCAGAGGAAAAACGGGCTCCAGCGGTTAGAATGGCGCCTTTTGAATTCCGGGGCCGAACACCCCGCGCACATCCAGGAGATCACCATGAGCCGACGTCTGGCCATTCCCTTCGCCCTTGCAGCGGCCGTCGCGCTGGGGGCCTGCAGTTCCCAGCCCGTCGCGGAAGCGCCCGAGAGCAGCGAGGCTGCCAACCCGTTCTTCACGCAAAGCACGCTGCCCTACGCCATGCCGCGCTTCGACCTGATCCGGGACGAGCACTACCTGCCCGCTTTCGAGAAGGGCATGGCCGAGCAGATCGCCGAGATCGAGGCCATCGCCAACAACCCGGCAGCGCCCACCCTCGAGAACACGGTGATCGCCATGGAGCGCAGCGGCGAGGTGCTGGCCCGGGTGGCGCGCGTGTTCTTCAACATGAGCTCGGCGCATACCAACCCGCAGATCCAGGAAATCCAGCAGACGGTCTCGCCGCAGCTGGCGGCCCATCGCGACGCGATCTTCCTCAACAAGGCGCTGTTCGAGCGTGTCGAAACCCTGTATGCCAAGCGTGACGAGCTGGACCTGGATCCCGAGTCGAAGCGCCTGCTGGAGCGCTACCACCGGGATTTCGTGCGCGCCGGCGCAATGCTCTCCGAGGACGACAAGGCCACGCTGCGCGAGCTGAACCGCGAGCTGGCCTCGCTGTCCACGGCCTTCGGCCAGAACGTGCAGAAGGACACCATCGCCTCGGCCGTGCTGGTGGACAGCGCGGCGGAGCTGGACGGCCTGTCCGAAAGCCAGATCAAGGCGGCCGCGGCCGCGGCCGAGGCGCGCGGCGAAGCGGGCAAGTACCTCATCAACCTGCGCAACACTTCCGGCCAGCCCCCGCTGAGCTCGCTCACCAACCGCGCCGTGCGCCAGCGCATCCACGAGGCCTCGGTGAACCGCGGCGCCCGTGACAACGAGTTCGACAACCGCCCGGTGGTGGCGCGCACCGCCGCCCTGCGGGCCGAGCGCGCCCGCCTGCTGGGCTACGAAAACCACGCGGCCTTTTCGCTGGAGACCCAGACAGCCGGGACCGTGGACGCGGTGAACGAGATGCTGCTCGGGCTGGCGCCCGCCGCGGTGGCCAATGCGCGCAAGGAAGCGGCCGACATACAGGCGCTGATCGACGCCCAGGGCGGCGGCTTCCAGTTGCAGCCGTGGGACTGGGACTTCTATGCGGAGCAGGTCAAGCAGGCCCGCTACGATCTCGATCCGGCCACGCTCAAGCCCTACTTCGAGCTGGAGAGCGTGCTCAACAACGGCGTCTTCCATGCCGCCAACAAGCTGTTCGGCCTGAGTTTCAAGCCGCGCCCGGACCTGCCCCTTTATCACCCGGACGCGCGCGCCTGGGAGGTCTTCGAGGAGGACGGCACTTCGCTGGGCCTGTTCATCGGCGACTTCTACGCGCGCGACTCCAAGCGCGGCGGCGCCTGGATGAACGCCTACGTGCCGCAGTCCGGCCTGCTGGGCACCCAGCCCGTGGTGGCCAACCACCAGAACATCCCCAAGCCGCCCGAGGGCGAGCCCACGCTGATGACCTTCACCGAGGTCACCACCATGTTCCACGAGTTCGGGCACGCGCTGCACGGCTTGTTCTCGGACGTGTACTACCCGCGTTTCAGCGGCACCAGCGTGCCGCGTGACTTCGTCGAATTCCCGTCGCAGGTGAACGAGATGTGGTCGGAATGGCCCAGCGTGCTGGCCAACTACGCGCTTCACTACGAGACCGGCGAGCCGCTGCCCGCCGAACTTCTGGAGCGCACGCTGGAAGCGCAGAAATTCAACGAGGGCTACCGCACCACGGAATACGTCGCCGCCGCCCTGCTGGACCAGGCCTGGCACCAGCTGGCACCGGGCGAGGTCCCGGAAGACGTGCTCGAGTTCGAGGCCGAAACACTGGCCAGGGTGGGCATGGACTTCGAGCCGGTGCCGCCGCGCTACCGCAGCACCTACTTCTCGCACATCTACGCGGGCGGCTACTCGGCCGGTTACTACGCGTACATCTGGAGCGAGGTTCTGGACGCCGACGCCGTCGAATGGTTCAAGGAACAGGGCGGGCTGACGCGCGCGAGCGGCGAGCACTTCCGCAAGACGCTGCTCTCCCGCGGAGGTTCCGTGGACGCCATGCAGCTGTACCGGGATTTCGCCGGCCGGAATGCCAAAATCGACCCGCTGCTGAAGCGGCGTGGCCTGGTGGGCACCACCGATTGAGCGAGCACCGCGGCCGGGGCATTGCCGCAAGGCGATGCCCCGGCCATTCCTTTGTCCACTCAAGAGACGCGAAGAAAATCTCACCTCAAAATCAGCCGAGAATGCCCCCATGCCCAGACTGATCAGCCGCCTCCTGGCCGTCCTCGCCTGCTCGCTTGCGCTGCCGCTCGCGGCGTCGGCGGACACCGGCGTCGATATTCCCTACGACGAGTTCACGCTGGACAACGGCCTGCGGGTCATCGTCCACACGGACCGCAAGGCGCCCATCGTCGCCGTGAACCTTTGGTACCACGTGGGCTCCAAGGACGAGCCGGAAGGCCGCACGGGTTTCGCGCACCTGTTCGAACAC
>DATFKW010000105.1:0-12584 GCA_035268405.1 Gammaproteobacteria bacterium | reverse complement strand
CGACACCGGCGTCATCGAGTTCCTGTTCAAGATCGTCGGCGACGGGCTGCGGCTGCTGTCGCGGCGGCGGCCCGGCGAGCGCGTCAGCGTGATGGGCCCGATCGGGCAGCCCTTCGCGCCCACGCCGGGGCGCGGGCGGCCGCTGCTGATCGGCGGGGGCGTGGGCATCCCGCCGATGGTGTTCCTCGCCGAGCACATGGCGCGCAGCAGCGGCGGCGAGCTGCAGCCGCTGGTGCTGATGGGTTCCGAGGTGCCCTTCCCCTTCGCGCCGGCCGAGTCGCGGCTGCCGGTGGCGGGCATCGCCGCGGGCATCGTGCGCGCCATGCCGCTGATGGAGGCGCTGGGCGTGCCCTGCCGGCTGGCGAGCGGCGCGGTGCTCGAGGGCTGCTACACCGGCTTCGTCACCGAACTGGGGCGCGAGTGGCTGCGCGCGCTGGACGCCGACAGCCTCGGCCAGGTGGAGGTCTTCGCCTGCGGGCCGACGCCGATGCTGAAGGCCGCCGCGGCGCTGGCCGCCGACTTCGGCCTGCCCTGCCAGGTGTCGCTGGAAGAGTACATGGCCTGCGCCGTGGGCGGCTGCGCCGGCTGCGTGGTGCGCGTCGACACCGCGGACGGCCCGGCCATGAAGCGCGTGTGCGTGGACGGCCCGGTGTTCGACGCCGCCGTCATCGACTGGTGAAAATGGGGATTGGCCCCATTTAAGAAATGGGGCCAATCCCCATTTCACGCACCCGGAACACCAGCTGCACCTCGTCCAGGCGCATGCCTGCCGGCAGCTCGGGCACGCCGGTGACCCAGGCCTGCTCGGGGCTGACGTCGGTCAGCTCGCCGGTGTCCACGTTGTAGACATGCGCGTGCGGCGTGGTGACGGTGTCGTAGAACACCTGCCCGCCGCCCACGTCGATCGCCTGCAGCAGATCCCACTCGGTGAACTCCCTGAGGGTGCGCGCGACCGTGGCGGGCGTGTATTTCATGCCGGCCTCGGCGAGCTCGGCCTGCAGCGCCGCGGCGGTCACGTGGCGGCGGCGGTTCAGCAGGCGGGCCGCCACGGCACGTCGCGCCGGCGTCGGACGGAGCCCGTGGGCGCGCAGCTGGCCGTCCCAGTCCGGGTCCGGCGGCGCCGGCCTTGTTGCCGGAGCGGCGGCCGGAGCTGAGGCCGGAGCTGACGCCTGCGCCGAGCCCGCCCCGGCGTCCGACTCCAGGTCGTGCGCCAGCAGGAACAGGCGCCAGGCGCTCGGCTTGGGACAGGGGTAGCGGCCGGTGTCCAGGCCGAGGCGCTGGCACAGCTGGCAGGCGAGGTCGCCGGTCCACTGGCGGCACAGGCCGGAGGGATGGGCCAGCTCGAGCCGGGCGTCGTCACCGGCGCGCTGCACCTCGAGTTGCCACTGGCTGGACTGCGGGCTGAACTGCGGGCTGGTCTGTCGGCTGGACTGCATGAGGAAGGCTCCGGGATGTCATGTTCACCTGCAGTCTATATGCGAATGATTCCTATTTGCAAGACGGCAGTCGCAATTGACTCGGCCGCGGGCCGGTGCAAGATTGCCGGACGACAACCAGGGGGAAACACAATGAAAAACGAGTCCATCGGCAGCCCGCGCGCGCAAACGCCTACGCACCTGTGGATCGTCGGCGCCATGGCCCTGCTGTGGAACGCCGTCGGCGCATTCGACTACCTCGCGACCCAGCTGCAGCTGGAAGGCTACATGAGCCAGTTCACCGCCGAACAGCTGGCCTTCTTCGAGGCTATCCCCGCGTGGGCCGTGGCGGCCTGGGCAATCGCCGTCTGGGCGGCGCTGTTCGGCTCGGTGGCGCTGTTGCTGCGCCGCCGCATCGCCTACACGCTGTTCCTGGTCTCGCTGGCCGCCATGCTGGTCAGCACGCTCAACACCTTCATTCTGTCGGACGGCGCGGCGGTGATGGGCGGCGGCGGCGTGGTGTTCTCGGGACTGATCGTGGCGATCGGCGTGCTGCTGCTCTGGTACAGCAAGATCATGGTCGAGCGCGGCGTGCTGCGCTAGATCTCCGCCGGGGCCTGCCGGAAACCTGCTGCGCCCGGCGCCGCCTCAGCCGAAGTTGATGCGCGCCTCGAGGTCGACGCTGGAATCGGCGTAGGCCAGCGCGCGCTCGAGATCGATCACGCCGTCCTTGTAGAGCTTGTAGAGCGCCATGTCGAAGCTCTGCATGTCGCCCTGGGCGGTCTCGCGCAGCGCCTGCTTGATGCCGCCGATGTCCCCCTTGAGCATCAGGTCGGCGATGTGCGGCGTGTTCAGCAGCACCTCGACCGCGGCCACGCGCCGGCCGTTGGTGCCGATCACCAGCCGCTGCGCGATCACCGCGCTGAGGTAGTGCGACATGTCCATCAGCACCTGGGCGTGCTGCGCCTGCGGGAACAGGTTGATGATCCGGTCCAGCGTCTCCGAGGCGTTGTTGGCGTGCAGCGTGGCGATGGCCAGGTGGCCGGTGCCCGCCAGCATGATGGCGGCCTCCATGGTCTCCTGGTCGCGGATCTCGCCGATCAGCACCACGTCGGGCGCCGCGCGCATCGCGCTTTTCAGGGCGCGCGCGTAGGAATGCGTGTCCAGGCCGAGCTCGCGCTGGTTGACGATCGAGCGCTTGTTCGGGTGCAGGAACTCGATCGGGTCCTCGATCGTGATGATGTGGTCGGCCGAGGACTCGTTGCGATGGTCGATCATCGAGGCCAGGGTGGTGGACTTGCCCGAGCCGGTGGCGCCCACCATCAGGATCAGGCCGCGCTTTTTCAGCGCCAGGTCCTTGAGCACGGGCGGCAGCCCGAGGTCGTCCAGCTTGGGCATCTCCAGCGTGATGTAGCGCAGCACCATGGCCAGGTTGCCGCGCTGCTTGAAGACGTTGGCGCGGAAGCGGCCCAGGCCCTGCTCCGAGATGGCGAAGTCCAGCTCGTGCTCGCGGTCGATCACGCGCTTCTGGTCCTCGTCCATCACGGAGCGCGCGATCTGGTTGACCAGCTCCACGCTCAGCACTTCCTTGCCGACCGACATGATCTGGCCCTCGATCTTGATCTTGATCGGGGCCATGGGCGTGAAGAACAGGTCCGAGGCCTGCTTGTCCACCATCAGCTTGAGGTAGGGCTTGAGGTTGAACAGCGCCGGCCGCGGCGGCGCCGTCACCTCCTCAGCTTTCTTTGCCATACTTCTGCGCCCTGGCGTCGTCGGCCAGCGTGAGGCTGTCGGCGCCCTCGTCGCCGGCCTTGAAGTCGCGCTTGCTTTCCAGCTTGATGCGCAACCGCAGCTCGTTGCGGGAATCGGCGTTGCGCAGCGCGTCCTCGTAGGAAATCTTGCCTTCCTCGAAGAGGTCGAACAGCGCCTGGTCGAAAGTCTTCATGCCCAGGCGCGTGGAGCGCGCCATGACTTCCTTCAGCTGGTGCACCTCGCCCTTGAAAATCAGGTCCGAGATCAGCGGCGAGGCCAGCATGATTTCCATGGCGGCTATCCGCCCCGTGCCGCTGGCGCGCGCCAGCAGGCGCTGGGCGATGATGCCCTTGATGTTCAGCGACATGTCCATCAGCAGCTGGTCGCGCTTCTCCTCGGGGAAGAAGTTGATGATGCGATCCAGCGCCTGGTTGGCGCTGTTGGCGTGCAGGGTCGCGAGGCACAGATGGCCCGTCTCGGCGAACTGGATTCCGTACTCCATGGTCTCGCGGTCGCGGATCTCGCCGATCAGGATCACGTTCGGCGCCTGGCGCAGCGTGTTCTTCAGGGCGATCTCCCAGCCCTCGGTGTCGATGCCGACCTCGCGCTGGGTGACGACGCAGTTCTTGTGCGTGTGCACGTACTCCACCGGGTCCTCGATGGTGATGATATGGCCCTTGGAGTTCTCGTTGCGGTAGCCCAGCATCGCCGCCAGGGTGGTGGACTTGCCGCTGCCCGTGCCGCCGACCACCAGCACCAGGCCGCGGTTGGTCATCGCCACGTCCTTGAGGATCGGCGGCAGCTCGAGTTCCTCGAAGGTGGGGATGTGGGTGTTGATGGTGCGCAGCACGGCGCCCGCGTTGCCCTGCTGGATGAAGGCGCTGACGCGGAAGCGGCCGACGCGCGGCGGCGCGATGGCGAAGTTGCATTCCTTGGTGGCGTCGAACTCGCGCGTCTGCTTGTCGTTCATGATTGAACGCACCAGCGAGGCGCTCTGCTGCGGCGTCAGCGGCTGCTCGGTGACCGCCTTGACGCGCCCGTCCACCTTGATGGCCGGCGGGAAGCCGGCCGTGAGGAACAGGTCGGAACCGTCTACCTGCACCATCTTGCGGAGCAGGTCGTGAATAAAGCGAATAGCCTGGTCGCGTTCCATCAGAAGGTGTCCTTGTTCTGGGCCCGGTAGCGGGCCTCTTCACGGCTCACCATCCCCTTGCGCAACAGCTCCTGCAGGCACTGGTCCAGGGTCTGCATGCCGATCGACTGCCCGGTCTGGATGGCGGAATACATCTGCGCAATCTTGCCCTCGCGGATCAGGTTACGGATGGCGGCGCTGCCGATCATGATCTCGTGCGCCGCGAGACGGCCGCCGCCCACCTTCTTCATCAGCGTCTGGCTGATGACGGCGCGCAGCGATTCGGACAGCATGGAGCGCACCATCTCTTTCTCGCCCGCGGGGAACACGTCCACCACGCGGTCGATGGTCTTGGCGGCGGAGCTGGTGTGCAGCGTGCCGAACACAAGGTGGCCGGTCTCGGCGGCGGTCAGCGCCAGGCGGATGGTCTCCAGGTCGCGCATCTCGCCCACCAGGATGACGTCCGGATCCTCGCGCAGCGCCGAGCGCAGGGCCTCGGCGAAGCCGTGCGTGTCGCGGTGCACCTCGCGCTGGTTGATCAGCGACTTCTTGCTCTCGTGCACGAACTCGATCGGGTCCTCGATGGTGAGGATATGGTCCGGCCGGTTGTTGTTCACGTGGTCGATCATGGCGGCCAGCGTGGTGGACTTGCCCGAGCCGGTGGGCCCCGTGACCAGCACGATGCCGCGCGGGTACATGGAGATGTCCTTGAAGATCTTCGGCGCGTTCAGGTCGTCCAGCGTCATGATGGTGGACGGGATGGTGCGGAACACGGCGCCGGCGCCGCGGTGCTGGTTGAAGGCGTTCACGCGGAAGCGCGCCAGCTCGGGGATCTCGAAGGAGAAGTCGGTCTCGAAGAACTCCTCGTAGTCCTTGCGCTGCTTGTCGTTCATGATGTCGTAGACCATGCTGTGCACTTCCTTGTGCGTCAGCGCGGGCATGTTGATCCGCTTGACGTCGCCGTCGATGCGGATGATCGGCGGCACGCCGGAGGACAGGTGGAGGTCCGAGGCGCCGTTCTTGACGGAGAAACGGAGCAGCTGCTCGATGTCTACGGCCATCGTTAATCCCTTGTTCTGCCGCCGAAACGGGTACGTGAACGCCTTGCAGCGGCGATGCACGGAAGTATACATAACATGGTTGCCCGGAATATGACGCGAGTCTCAGAACACTCCATCGCCGCGCGGCTCGCCCGGGTGCGGCAGCGCATCGACACGGCGGCCCGCGCGGCGGGGCGCGACCCGCAGGCGGTGCGGCTGGTCGGCGTGAGCAAGCGCCAGCCGGCCGCGGCGGTGCGCGCGGCGCTGGACGCCGGGCTGCGCGACTTCGGCGAGAACTTCGTGCAGGAGGCGCTGGACAAGATGGACGCGCTGGGCGAAACGCCGGCGCGCTGGCATTTCATCGGCGCGCTGCAGTCCAACAAGACCGCGGCCGTGGCGGAACGCTTCGACTGGGTGCACAGCGTGGACCGCCCGAAGCTGGCGCGGCGGCTGTCCGCGCAGCGGCCGGCCGGGCTGGCGCCGCTCGATGTGTGCGTGCAGGTGAACATCGGCGACGAGCAGAGCAAGAGCGGCGTGGCGCCGGCCGAGGCCGCGGCGCTGGCGCGCGAGATCGCCGGGCTGCCGCGGCTGGCGCTGCGCGGCCTGATGGCGGTGCCGCCGGCGGAAAGCGATGCGGAGCGCCAGCGCGCCTGGTGCCGGCAGCTGGCCGAGCTGTACCAGGCGCTGCACGCCGAGGGACTGCCGCTGGACACCCTTTCCATGGGCATGTCCGCCGACCTGGAGGCCGCGATCGCCGAGGGCGCGACGCTGGTGCGGATCGGCACGGCGATATTCGGCGAGCGGAAATAGGGCCCTTCCCCATTTTAATGGGGCCAATCCCCATTTTTCTTGAAAATGGGGATTGGCCCCGTATCCTGTGAATATGAAAGACATGGCGATCGCATTCATCGGCGGCGGCAACATGGCGCGCAGCCTCGCCGGCGGCCTGGTGGCCGACGGCATGCCCGCTGCCCGCCTGCACGTCGCCGAGCCCGACCCCGAGCGTGGCAAGGCGCTGGCCCGCGAGCTGGGCGTCACTGTCACGCCGGACAACGCGGCCGCGGCCGCGGCGGCGCAGGTGGTGGTGCTGGCGGTCAAGCCCCAGGTGATGCCCGGCGTGGCGCGCCAGCTGGCGCCGGTGCTGGCCGGCGGGGAGACGCTGGTCGTCTCGGTGGCGGCCGGCATACGCAGCACCGACCTGGCGCGCTGGCTGGGCGCCGGCGTCCCGGTGATCCGCGCCATGCCCAACACGCCGGCGCTGATCGGCTGCGGCGCCACCGTGCTGTGCGCCGCGCCCGGCGTGAGCGAGGCGCAGCGCGAGCAGGCCGAGTCCATCCTGCGCGCCGTCGGCTCGGTGAGCTGGGTGGACGACGAAACGCAGATGGACGCCGTCACGGCGCTGTCCGGCAGCGGGCCGGCGTACTTTTTCCTGCTCGCGGAGGCCATGGCCGACGCCGGCGCCGCAGAAGGCCTGTCGCCCGAGCTGGCCCGCCTGCTGGCGGTGGAGACGGCGCTCGGCGCCGCCCGCGTCGCGGTGGAAAGCGAGGAGGAGATCGACGCCCTGCGGCGGCGCGTGACCTCGCCCGGCGGCACCACCGAGGCCGCCGTCGACACGCTGGAGAACGGCGGCTTCCGGCAGCTGGTGGCGACCGCCCTGGCCGCCGCCCGCAGGCGCTCCCGCGAACTCGCCGAGCAATTCAGCAAGGAATGAACCGACCGGCCGCCCGCCGGCCGACCGAAACCCGGAGACTGCCCGCCCCATGAACGCCGCGCTGTTTTTCGTCGTCAAGACGCTGCTCGATCTCTACCTGATCGCGTACATCCTGAGGTTTCTCCTGCACTGGGGCCGGGCCGACTTCCATAACCCGCTGTCGCAGTTCGTGCTGCGCATCACCGAGCCCGTGGTGCGGCCGCTGCGCCGTTTCGTGCCCGGCTGGCGCGGGCTGGACCTCTCGCCGCTGGTCGCGCTGCTGCTGTTGCAACTCGCGGTCACGGCCATGCTGATGTTCATGGCCACCGGCGGCGTGGCGAACGCCGGCATGCTGTTGTATTACGCGGTGCTGCGCGTCGTGGTGGGCATCGTGCGCCTGTATTTCTTCGCCATCCTGGTGCACGTGATCCTCAGCTGGGTGAGCCCCGGCACCTGGAACCCCCTCGTCAGCGTCCTGCACAGCCTGGTCCAGCCGGTGCTGCGGCCGGTGCGCCGCGTGGTCCCGCCCATCGGCGGCCTGGACCTGTCGCCGCTGTTCGTGCTCATCGGATTGCAGGCCCTGCTCATCATGATCCGTTTGCCCGGCTACCTCGCCTGAGGCGGCCGGCGCCGTCTCGCCCTGCAAAATACCCTGCGAAATTGCTCCCGGGCCGCAACGGGGGGCCACAATGCGATATAGTTCGGCTTATTGCGCCCGTCATTGAGCAAGGAGTCGCCCGCATGCGTCCGCACAGATTCGCCCTGGCCTGCCTCATGGCCCTCGCCGCGATCGGCCTGGCCGCCTGCGGCCAGCAGCCGCAGGACGCCGGCGAAGCCCCGCAGGCGCGCGAGATCACCCGCGCCAGCTCGCAGACCTTCGGCGAGCACGTAGTGCACTTCAACGCGCAATCCACCACCATGCTTCCTGCGGAAGTGGCGCGCGCCTACGGCATCACGCGCAGCGAGAATCGCGCGATGCTGAACATCGCCGTGATCCACAAGGACGCGCAGGGGAGAGGAACGCCCGTGGCCGCCGAGGTCGACGTCAGCGCCATCAACCTGCTGAACCAGGCGAAGAACATCCGCATGCGCGAACTGCGCGAAGACCAAGCGATCTACTACATCGGCGAGTTCAATGTCTCCGACGAGGAAACGCTCAACTTCACGATCACGGTCCGGCCGGAGGGATCCGCCACGCCGCACGAAATCACTTTCAGTCAACAGTTCTTTACGGACTGAAGCGCCCGGGCCGACCCGAGGTGAAGCCGCAGAAGGGACAGGCGCCGATGAGGACCGGCAAGTGTCCCGGCTGATCTGAACAGCCGGTCCATTATCAACAAGACGACACGCAGGAGAACCAGATGGCCGCGAAGAAAAAGGCAGCCCCGGTGGTCAAGAAGCCGCCGACCAAGGCAGAGATCATTACGCAGATCGCAGACAAGACGGGACAGACGAAGAAGGATGTCTCAGCCGTGTTCGACGAGCTGAACCTCATCATCAAGAAGTCGCTGAAATCCGCCAACGAGTTCACGATGCCCGGCCTGATGAAGGTCAAGGTCATCAAGAAGCCCGCCACCAAGGCGCGCCTCGGCCGCAACCCGTTCACCGGCGAAGAGATCACTATCAAGGCCAAGCCTGCGCGGAAGACCGTCAAGGTCACCCCGCTCAAGGGCCTGAAAGACATGGTCTGAATGATGCGCGGGCCCGGCGGACCGCGCCGGGCCCCTCATCCCTCCGCGTCGCCCGCGTCCGCCAGGGCCGACGCCCGGATCGCCGCGTATTCCGCGCGGCGCAGGTGCATCAGGTCGGCGAGTTTCGACAGCAGGTGCTGCTCGTGCTTGTCGAAATGGCCGTCGCTGGCCGCCACCTCCGCCACCATCTGCACCACTCGCCTGCGTTCCGCCGCCGACAGCGTGTCGTTCAGCACGCGGGTGAACTCGTACAGCGACACCGCGTGGCTCAGCCGCTCGTCCGCCCGCGCCAGCAGGCCCTCGGCCGCCTCCCGCTCGATGGAAAAATGCCGCGCCAGGATCTCGCCGGCGGCGCGCCGCTCCTCGGGCTGCTCTTCGTCGTCGGCGCGCGCCATCTCCAGCAACAGCGAGGCCGTCGCCAGCCGCAGGTCGATGCCGCTCTCCTCGGCGGCGTCCGGCCCGCCCAGCGCGTCGCGCAACAACAGTTTCAGCTTGTCAATCACCGTCCGTTCGCTCCTCCGTCCTGCGCAGGCGCTCCGCGCAGGAAATCCTCCACCACGTCCTGCAGCTCGGTCAGCCGGCCGTGGAAAAAATGGCTGGTGTCCGCCAGCCGCTCGACCCGCGGCGGCCGCTCCAGCGCCTCCGCCCAGGCCACCACCTCGCGCCAGTCCACCAGCTCGTCCGCCTCGCCCTGCACCACCAGCCACGGCACGCCCGGCTCGGCGGTCTCCGCCAGCGGCAATCGCCGCACCGGCGGCGCCACCGTCACCAGCCTGGCCGGGCGCGCCTGCGGCGCCGCGCGCAGCGCGATCCAGGCGCCGAAGGAAAAGCCCGCCAGCCACAGCGGCCGGTCCGGCCATTGCCGGCGCGCCCACGCGATCACGGCCAGCGCGTCTTCGGTCTCGCCGCGGCCCTCGTCCCAGGTACCGGCGCTGCCGCCGACGCCGCGGAAGTTGAAGCGCACCGCCGGCGCCCCGGCCCGGTTGGCCGCCCGGGCGAGCGTGTGCGCCACCTTGTTGCGCAGCGTGCCCTGGTGAAGCGGATGGGGATGACAGACCACCGCCAGCGCGGGAGGTTCCCCGCCGGGGTCTTCCACGAGCGCTTCCAGCGGGCCGGCCGGACCCTCGATTGCCACGCTCTGCGGACTCGGCGGGCGGCCCCGCCGATCGCTGTACAATGCATTCATACGCATAGAATGCCGCAAGCCGGGGACCGCGCGCCATGCATCCACTGATCGAGCTCGAAGACCGCTACTGCGCCCACAACTACCACCCGTTGCCGGTGGTGCTGGTGCGCGGCGAGGGACCCTTCGTGTGGGACGACCAGGGCCGGCGCTACCTGGACATGATGAGCGCCTACTCGGCCGTCAGCCACGGCCACGCGCATCCGCGCATCGTCAACGCGCTGGTCGAGCAGGCGCGCGCGCTGAACATCGTCTCGCGCGCCTTCCACAGCGACCGGCTGGCCGAATTCCTGGAGCTCGCCTGCACGCTCACCGGCCAGGACATGGCGCTGCCCATGAACACCGGCGCCGAGGCCGTGGAGACCGCGCTCAAGGCGGCGCGCAAGTGGGCCTGGCAGCACAAGCACGTGGCCGACGGCGAGGCCGAGATCATCGCCTGCAGCGGCAACTTCCACGGCCGCACCATCGCCATCTGCGGCCTGTCGGACGAAGCGCAGTACCGCGAGGGCTTCGGCCCCTTCCCGCCCGGCCTGCTGACCGTCCCCTACGGCGACGCGGCGGCCCTGGAGGCCGCCATCACGCCGAACACGGCGGCTTTCCTGGTGGAGCCGATCCAGGGCGAGGCCGGCATCGTCATCCCGCCGGACGGCTACCTGGCGGCCTGCGCCGAGATCTGCCGCCGGCACCGCGTGATGCTGATCGCCGACGAGGTGCAGTGCGGCCTGGGGCGCACCGGCAAGCTGCTGGCCTGCGAGCACGAGGGCGTCAGGCCCGACGGCCTGGTGCTGGGCAAGGCGCTGGGCGGCGGCGTGCTGCCGGTGTCCATGTTCCTGGCGCGGCGCGAACTGATGGAGGTATTCCGGCCCGGCGACCACGGCAGCACCTTCGGCGGGAACCCGCTGGCCGCCGCTGTCGGGCTGGAGGCGCTGCGCGTGCTGCAGGACGAGGACCTGGTCGCGGAGAGCGCCGCCAAGGGCGCATGGCTGCTGGACGCGCTGCGCGGCATCGACAGCCCGCTGGTGCGCGAGGTGCGCGGCCGCGGCCTGTTCATCGGCCTGGAGATCGACCCGGCGCATGTCCGCGCCCGTGCTGTGGTGGAGAAACTGATGGCGCGCGGGCTGCTCAGCAAGGAAACCCACGAGACGGTGGTGCGCCTGGCGCCGCCGCTGGCCGTGCCGCTCGAACTGCTCGAGTGGGCGGTGGAACAGGTCCGCGAAACCCTCGCCGAGCTGGCGGCCCCGCCGCCGGCCGGCGGGGACCTGGCACGCTAGACAGCAAGAAGGAGAACTGCCGTGAAACTGATCGTCGAAGGCCTCGAACACGATGCGCCCATGCCCGAAACGTTTGCGTTCTGCGTGCAGGACCCGGACAGCCACGTGCGGCCGGGGCCGAACCGCAATCCGGCCATCCGCTGGGAAGACCTGCCGGAAGGCACGCGCTCGCTGGTGCTGATCTGCGTGGACGACGACGCGCCCACCAAGGCCGACGACGTCAACCAGGAAGACCGCGAGGTGCCCGCCTCGCTGCCGCGCGGGCACTTCTACCACTGGGTGATGGTGGACCTGGCGCCGGACTCCGGCGGTATCGCCGAAGGCAGTTGCAGCGACGGCGTCGTGCCGCACGGCAAGACGCAGCCCGAGGGACCCGAGGGCGCGCGCCAGGGACGCAACGACTATTCCACCTGGTTCGACGGCGACGACGACATGAGCGGCGTCTACCTGGGTTACGACGGCCCTTGCCCGCCGTGGAACGATGCCCTGCCGCACCATTACCACTTCGTGCTCTACGCCACCGACCTGGAGCACTGCCCGGTAGAAGGCGCGTTCTCGGCGGCGGAAGTGGAAACGGCGCTGATCGGCCACGTGCTGGCCAGCGACAAGGTGACCGGGATCTATTCCCTCAACCCGTCGGTGCCGGCCGGCTGATCACTCCGGCGCCGGGTCGCTCCGGCGCCTGGTCACTCCGGCGGACGCGTCTCCGGCGGCGCGTCCGCCGACGTGTCCGGCAGCGCGTCCGGGCTGACGCTGAAGTGCACCACCTCGATGTGGCGCGCCCCGCCGGGGCGCGGCGGGTAGCGGCGCTGTTGCACCTGGCGCAGTGCCTGCGCCTCGTAGACCCCCGCCGGCAGCGCGTTCACCACCTCGGCCGCGCGCACGCGGCCCGTCTCGTCCACGGCCACCTCCAGCTGCACGAAGCCGGACACCTCGCGGTCGGGGATCACCAGCGGCTCGATCTCCCGCACCGGCCGGCGCTCGGGCAACGCGCGCGTCTCCTGGCCGAGCAGCGCCGCCACGTCCACGCGGTCGCTGGTCGACAGCAGTTCCACCGGGTGGATGTCGAGGCTGTCCTCCGGCTGCTCGAACAGCCCGAAAGCCCATAGCGCACCCACCATCAGCGCGGTCACCACCACGCTGGCCATGCCGGCGAACGCGATGAAGCGCAGCACCCGGCTCACGGCGCTAGCGCCGCCAGGCCGACGCACAAGTACGGGAACGGAATCTTCATCAGTAGCTGTCCTGCTCGACCGGAGGCCGGCTTACTCGATATCGACCAGTTCGACATCGAAAACCAGGGTGGAGTTCGGCGGGATGACGTTGCCGGCGCCCCGCTGGCCGTAGCCCAGCGCGGGCGGGATGATCAGCCGGCGCTGCTCGCCGACCTGCATGCCGACCACGCCCTGC
>DATFKW010000104.1:0-7099 GCA_035268405.1 Gammaproteobacteria bacterium | reverse complement strand
CGCCGCCCAGGCTGAGCATGGCGGTGTCGGAGACCAGAGCGAATGCCGCGCTGAAGCGGCCGATGTGCTGGTAATAGCGCCGCGTCGGGCCGCGCGTGGGGCTCTCGGCGCCGCGCGCCGCCGTCAGCCCGAGCACGAAGGCGCGGGCCGCATTGGAAATGGCGTAGCCGATGTGCGCGAACAGCGCTTGGTCGAAAGCCTCGAGCCCGGCTTCCCGGTCCGGGTCCTGGGCCGCATGCAGTTCCTTGAGCACGAAGGGATGGCAGCGGATGGCGCCTTGGCCGAAGATCATCAGGCTGCGCGTCAGGATGTTCGCGCCCTCTACCGTGATCATCACCGGGACCGAGTTGTAGCCGGTGCCCAGGTAATTGCGCGGCCCCATGCAGATGGCTTTGCCGCCGTGGATGTCCATGGCGTCGTTGGTGACCACGCGGCCCATCTCGGTGGTGTGGTACTTCAGGATGGCGGCGGGCACGGCCGGCTTTTCGCCCGCGTCCACCGCGGCGATCGTGACGCTGCGCGCCGCATCCACGATGTAGGTGAAACCTGCCATCCGCGCCATGACTTCCTGCACGCCCTCGAAGCGGCCGATCGGCATGCCGAACTGCTTGCGGATGCGCGCATAGGCCCCGGTGGCGAACACGGCGCCCTTGGCGCCGCCGTTGGCGTTGGAGGGCAGCGAGATGCAGCGGCCCACCGAGAGGCATTCCATCAGCATGCGCCAGCCCTGGCCCGCCATCTTGGGCCCGCCGATGATGGCGTCCAGCGGCACGAACACGTCCTTGCCCTCGATGGGCCCGTTCATGAAGGGCACCGACAGGGGCAGGTGGCGCCGCCCGATCTCCATGCCGGGCGTGCCCGCCGGGACCAGCGCCAGGGTGATGCCCAGGTCTTTTTCCCCGCCAAGAAGGCCGTCCGGGTCGAACAGGCGGAAGGCGACGCCCACCACTGTCGCGACCGGCGCGAGGGTGATGTAGCGCTTCGAGAAATCGAGCCGCATGCCGAGCACTTCCTCGCCGTCCACTTCCTGCCTGCAGACCACGCCCCGGTCGGGAATGGAGGCGGCGTCGGAGCCGGCGCGGGGGCTGGTCAGGCCGAAGCAGGGGATCTCGCGGCCGTCGGCGAGGCCGGGCAGCCAGCGGTCCTTCTGTTCCTCGGTGCCGTACTTCAGCAGCAGTTCGCCGGGCCCCAGCGAGTTGGGCACCGCCACCGTGGAAGCCGCGGTCGCGCTGGCGCTGGCGACCTTGCTCAGCACCTGGCTATGCGCGTAGGCCGAAAACTCCAGGCCGCCATAGCGCTTGGGGATGATCATGGCGAAGAAGCCCTTGGTGCGCAGCAGCTTCCAGGTGGTCTCCGACAGGTCCTGCAGCGAGTGGGTCACCTGCCATTCGTCGATCGAGCGACACAATTCCTCGCAGGGGCCGTCGAGAAAGGCGCGCTCCTCCTCCGAGAGCTGCGGCCCGGGCGCGTCCATCAGCTTGCGCCACTGCGGGACGCCGGCGAACAGCTCGCCCTCCCACCAGACTGTGCCGGCCTCCAGCGCCTCGCGCTCGGTGCGCGACATCGAGGGAAGCATTTTGCGGTAGATCTTCAGCAGGGGCCGCGTGACGCGCTCGCGCCGCAGGTCGGTGAGGTTCAGCGCCACCATTCCCGCGAACAGCACCCAGAGCAGAAGCGTCCAGACCACGCCGCCGTCGCCGAAGGCCGTGTAGGCGAGCAGGGCGGCGCCGGCGAGCGCGGTGGAGCGGCCCAGGCTGACGCGCTGGTAGGCCAGCGCGATCGCGCCGCCGAAGAACAACAGGAACCAGAACAGAGTCGACACGATGAACACTCCCTGCAAGACGACCGGCCGGCCCGCTGAAGGCAGGCATACAAGCGTTTGAATATAACCCTCGAGACGGCCGGGCGGCAAAAAACTCCCGCGGGCGGCTGGCAAAGCGAGGGCGGAGACCGCGTGATCTCCGCCCTTCATACGGCCGGGCCCTTTATCCGACCGGCGACGCCGCTACCTTCAGATCAGGTCCTTGACGCCGTCGCGCTCCTCGAGCAGCTCCGCCTCGGTCGCCTTCATGCGCTCGCGGCTGAACTGGTCGACGTCCAGGCCCTGCACGATCTCGTAGCGGCCGTCGGCGCAGCGCACCGGGAACGAGTAGACGATGCCCTCGGCCACCCCGTAGCTGCCGTCGGACGGCACGGCCATGCTGACCCAGTCGTCCGGCGCGCTGCCCAGCGCCCAGTCGTGGATGTGGTCGATCGCCGCGGAGGCGGCGGAGGCCGCGGAGGACGCCCCGCGCGCCTTGATGATCGCCGCGCCGCGCTGCTGCACCGTGGGAATGAAGTCATCGCGGACCCAGGCAGGCTCCACCAGCGCGGGCGCGGCCTTGCCGTTTACCACGCAGTGGCTGATGTCGGGGTACTGGGTGGCGGAGTGGTTGCCCCAGATGGTCATCTGCCGGATGGACGGCACGTCGGCCCCGGTCTTCAGCGCCAGCTGGGCGATCGCCCGGTTGTGGTCCAGCCGGGTCATCGCGGTGAAGCGCGCATGGTCCAGGTCGGGGGCGTTCTTCATCGCGATCAGCGCGTTGGTGTTGGCCGGATTGCCCACCACCAGCACCTTGACCTTGCGGTGCGCGTTGTCGTTGAGCGCCTTGCCCTGTACGGAAAAGATTTTCGCGTTCTCCATGAGGAGGTCCTTGCGCTCCATGCCCGGGCCGCGCGGCTTGGCGCCGACCAGCATTGCATAGTTCGCGTCGCCGAAAGCCACTTCCGGCTGGTCGGTGGAGACCACGCCGGCGAGCGTCGGGAAGGCGCAGTCCAGCAGCTCCATCTCCACGCCCTTGAGTGCGCCGAGCGCGGGCGGAATCTCCAGCAGCTGCAGGATCACGGGGGTGTCGGGGCCGAGCAGCTGGCCGGAAGCGACACGGAAGGCCAGCTGGTAGCCGATCTGGCCGGCGGCGCCGGTGATGGCGACTCTCGCGGGTTGGGTCATCGGGGGACTCCCTGTACTGGGTTCTGGGGGTGTTCTGATCCAGGCGGATCGAGGGCATCTCACGCCGGCCGTCCGGCGCATGCACCCGCGCATTTTAGCAGCCGCCGGGGCCGGCAGTGACGCGCGGCCGGCGGATCGGCGAACGGCCCGGGTAATCAGGTGACAGGGGGGTTGCATTCCTAATGATTGGTGTTATAGTCAACTACAACACCGGCTCAGCTAACAGGCGGATGACCGCCAGAGAGATCCGAGATGAAGACACGAATGACACGCCAACAGACCATGCGGATGCTGACCATTTGCGCGATCGCCTGCCTGACGCTCGCGTCCATGATGGCCTGAGACCCGGAGGGGAACCGCATGGAAGGCGAATGGAATGACAGCCAGCCGATCTATCGCCAGCTGCGCGACCGCGTGGTGACGATGATCCTGGAGGGCGTGCTGCAGGACGGCGACGCACTGCCGTCGGTGCGCACGGTCGCCGCCGAGTACCGGCTCAACCCGCTCACGGTGCTCAAGGGCTACCAGGAGCTGGTGGACGAGGGCCTGGTCGAAAAACGGCGCGGCCGTGGCATGTTCGTGCGGGAGGGCGCCAACAAGGCGCTGATGAAGGACGAGCGCCAGGCCTTCCTGGAAGAGCAGTGGCCCGAGGTGGTGTCGACCATTCGCCGCCTGAACCTGGACCTGGACGAGCTGCTGGTTGTCGCCCGCACGCAGATTGACGATGAGGAGAAGTCGCAGTGAACACGGTCATCCGTGCGCAGGGGCTGTCGCGCCGCTACGGCAGCACCGTGGCGCTGGACAGCGTTGATTTCGAGATTCCCGCCGGGCGCATCGTGGGGCTGATCGGCCCCAACGGCGCCGGCAAGACGACCGCGCTCAAGGCGATCCTGGGACTGGGGCCTTTCGAGGGCGAGCTGGAAGTCCTAGGGCTGGATCCGCGGCGGCAGCGCGCCGAGCTGATGGAGCAGGTCGCGTTCATCGCCGACGTGGCGGTGCTGCCGCGCTGGCTGCGCGTCGAGCAGGCGCTGGAGCTGACTGACGGACTGCACCCCCGCTTCGACCGCGAGCGGGCCGAGGCATTTCTCTCGCGCACGGGAATTCGCGCGGAGAAGAAAATCGGCCAGCTGTCCAAGGGCATGATCACCCAGCTGCACCTCGCGCTGGTGATGGCCATCGACGCCCGGCTGCTGGTGCTGGACGAGCCCACGCTGGGCCTGGACATCATCTACCGCAAGGAGTTCTACGACGCGTTGCTGAACGATTATTTCGACGGCGAGCGCACCATCCTGCTGACCACCCACCAGGTCGAGGAAGTGGAGCACATCCTCAGCGACCTGATGTTCATCAGCAACGGCCAGCTGGTGCTGAACGAGAGCATGGACGCGCTGGGCGAGAAGTTCCTGGAGCTGGCAACCCGGCCCGACCGCGCCGAGGAGGCGCGGCGCCTGGGGCCCTTGTCGGAGCGCCAGGGCCTGGGGCGCCACCAGTTCATTTTCGAGGGCCAGCCGCGCGAGACGCTCGCGTCGCTCGGCGAGGTCAAGATGCCCGGCGTCGCAGACCTGTTCATCGCCAAGGTCAGGAGGTCGCAGCAATGAAAGAGATGCTGACCCTGGTTCGCCGGGAACTGATGGAGCACCGCGCCGGGTGGCTGGTGCCCGCCGTCTTCGGCGCGCTGTTCGTGCTGGTCCAGCTGCTGACGGTGTTCGGCTTGTCCCGCGTCGGGCTCAGTGATCGTGCGGTGATCATGAACGACGCTCAAGTCACTCTCGAGGTGCTGGCCGCGCAGGCCGACGCCATGGGCGCGCAGGCGACGCTGCTGATATTGCTGCTGCCCATGGCCATGACTCTCGCCTTGGTGGTGAGCATCGTGGTGGTGTTCTACCTGCTGGACGCGCTGTATGCCGATCGCAAGGACCGCAGCATCCTGTTCTGGAAGTCCTTGCCGGTCTCGGACCTGCAGACGGTCGGATCCAAGTACCTGACCGGGCTGCTGGCCATGCCGGCGCAGGCGGTGGCGGTGTTCGTCCTGGTCGCCGTCCTGTCCTGGATCCTGATCGGCCTGACCATGCTTTGGGCGGGAAGCGGCCAGTTCCTGGTCCAGGGCCCGCTCGCCGCGTTGAAGGTGATCGTGATCATGGTCTATTCGCTGCTGGCGATCGGTTTGTGGCTGGCGCCGGTGCACGGCTGGCTGCTGCTGGTGTCGGCCTATGCGCGGCGCGCGGTGCTCGGCTGGGCGGTGCTGCCGCCGGTGCTGCTGATCGTGGCCGAGAAGATCGTGTTCGACAGCCGCCACTTCGCGACTTTGCTGGTGGCGCGTTTCTCGGGGGGGCTCGAACTGGCGCTCTCGAATGAGGGCAACACGATGGTGAATATCGATGACGACGTGGTGATCGCCGCGTTCCCGACACTGGCGGAGTTTCTCACGCCGGGTCGGCTGTTGTCGGCGCCTGGGCTGTGGATCGGGCTTGCGGTGGCGCTTGCATTCCTGGCGGGGGCCGTCTGGCTGCGCCGCTGGCGCGACGAGTCCTGAGCATGCGGACGGCGCGCATTGGCGGCGCGGATTATTTTTATTTTTCCTGGAGATGAGAAGACATGAAGACGACTAATGTGATCCGCCGACTGGGCATGCTGGCGATCGTTGCCGGGGCGCTTGCAGCCACGGGTTGCGTGCTGGTGATTGACGGCGACGGCACGCCCCGGCGGGCGAGCACGGTGGAGTGGTCGGACACTGGAAACGGCGACCTGCGGCCGGGGCCGACCGGCGAAGGCGAGTCGCTGGCGCGCGAGGTGGAGTCGCGCCTGCGTGCCGACTCGGCGCTCGCGGACGCGGATCTCACGGTGTCCGCCAGCGGCGAGATGGTGACGCTGCACGGTCGTGTCGGCGAGCTGATCCTGCTGGAAAACGCGATGCGGATCGCCGGCGAGACGCCGGGCGTCGAGCGGGTCGTGTCGCGGGTCACGGTCGAGAGCGAGGGGTACTGACATGAGCGCAAGCGGAAAGAAAAGCACGCGCCCGATGGGGCTGTTCGGCGCCCTGTTGGCATTGTCGCTGGCTGCGATGACGCCGGCCGGCGCGGCGGAGCGCGTGCTGGAGTTGCGGCTGGACGGGGCGCAGGAGACCCGGGTGCACAACCTGGTGGGGACCGTGCGGGTCGTGCCGGGCAGCGACGAGCTGGTCATCCGCGCAACCGTGTCGGCCGACGAGGCGGAGATTGCGGATGCAATGCGGCTGGCGACGCGCGAGCGCGACGGCGTGCTGGAAGTGGTCGTCGAGTATCCCGGCGAACTGTCGCGGATCCGCTACGACGGAAAGGAGTTCCAGGCGCTCAACGCCCGGCTGGATTACCAGGGGCGCACGCTGAGAGTGACCCGATCGGGCGGCGAGCGCGTGCGCGTGGACCTGGAGATCGAGGTGCCGGCGGGCGCCCGCCTGGGCCTGCGCCACGGCATCGGCCCGGTCGCCGCAGAACAGGTCGACGCCGACCTGGCGCTGGCGGCCCGCTACGGGCACGTCACCGTCACCGACGGCGTCGGCAGCCTGCGCGCCGACACGGCGAGCGGGCGCGTCACGGTGGCCGGTTTTCGCGGCGATGTGCTGGCTGACACGGGCAGCGGCCGGGTGCGGGTCGAGAACGTGCTTGGCGACGTGGCGGTCGATACCGGGTCCGGCGACGCCGAGCTGCGCGGCATCGACGGCGATATCCTGGTCGATACGGGCTCCGGCTCGGTGGAGATCACCGACGCCCGCACCGCCGAGACGCTCGTGGACACGGGCTCGGGCAGCGTGAGCTTGCGCCAGGTCAGCGGATCGCTGAAGGTCGACACCGGCTCGGGCTCGGTGCGCGGCTCCGACCTGGTTGCGGGGGCCGAACTCGACGTGGACACCGGCTCCGGCGGCGTGGACCTGTCCGGCGACCTGTCAGCGGTGCGCCGCGTGGTCGTGGATACCGGCAGCGGCAAGGTGAAGCTGCAAAGCAGCCAGCCCTTGTCGCTTCGGCTCAGTCTTTCCACCGGCAGCGGCGGTATCCGCGTCGATGCATCGCCCTTGAGCGATGTCGAGACCGGCCGCAGCAAGTTCCGCGGCGTGGTCGGCGACGGCGCGGGCAG
>DATFKW010000103.1:0-14452 GCA_035268405.1 Gammaproteobacteria bacterium | reverse complement strand
AGCTGTTGAACACGCCCGCGGGCCACGACGGCTTCCTGATCGAGACCGGCGCCCTGGGCCGCATGGTGCTGAGCTTCCGTGGCGTGGAGGCGTCGCCAGCGGCGGCGGGGCAGGGGCATCGCCCCGGCTAATGCCCCGGCTAATGTTCCGGCTAGTGCCGGCGGCAACGCGCGGGGTTTTCGGCGATAATCTTTTTCCTTTCGGACCTGGAGATCGACTCATGCGGCACCTGGTGATCGGCGCGCTGGCGCTGTTTCTGGCTGCGTCCGTCCCTGCACTGGCGGACGAGCACAATCCCATCGACGCGCAGACCCTGTGGCAGCTGAAGCGGCTTTCAAACCCGGCCATCTCGCCGGACGGATCGCAGGCGGTGGTGGTGGTCACGCGCTACGACGTGGAAGACGACGAGGGCATCGCCGACCTGTGGCTGGTGCCCACAGACGGGGGCGAGGCCCGCCAGCTGACGACCCACGCGAGCAACGACACCAGCCCCGCGTGGAGCCCGGACGGGCGCTTCATCGCCTTCGTTTCGCGCCGCGGCGACGACGAGCAAAGCCAGGTGTACATCATTCCGGTGGCCGGCGGCGAAGCGCGCCGCCTGACTGACGTGCCCACCGGTGCGGGCGCGCCCAGGTGGTTTCCGGATTCCGCGGCAGTGGCCTTCATCAGCCGCGTCTGGGAAGACGCGGAGGACTGGCAGGAGATGGCCGACCGGCTGGAGAGCGAGGAGCAGTCGAAAGTCTCCGCGCTCACCTGGGACAAGGCGCCGATCAGTTTCTGGGACCGGTGGCACGACGCGCGCGTGCCGCATGTTTACCGCATCAGCATCGATGGCGGCGATCCGCAGCCGGTGACGCCGGGCTCCGGCGTGCACCTGATGATCAGCGGCGCTGACACGGGCAGCTACGACATTTCGCCCGACGGCGCGCAGCTGGCGGTGGTGGCGGACTCGGATAGCAGCGGAGTCGAGCCGAATCCCGATATTTACGTGCTGCCTGCCGAGGGCGGCGAAGCGCGCAACCTGACGCCCGAGAACCCCGCCCCCGACTTCTCGCCGAGCTACAGCCCGGACGGGCGCTGGCTGGCGTTCTCCCAGCGTCTCATCCCGGGGTTCTACGCCGACCGCGCGAGGCTGGTGCTGCACGACCGGAGCAAGGATACGCAGCGCGTGGTCACCGACGATTTCGACCGCACGGTGAGCGCCGTCACCTGGGCGCCGGACGCCCGCCGCGTCTATGCGTCCATCGACGACGCCGGCCTGCGCACCCTCTATGCCATCGACGTGCGCAACGGCAAGACCCGGGCGATCACGGACGAGCACAGTTTCACCGCCCCGGCGCTCTCGTCCAACGGCCGCGTGTTGATTGCCTTGCGCCAGAGTTTCGTGGAGCCGCCGACGCTGGTGCGGGTCGATCCGAGGCGGGGCGACGTCGACAAGCTGTCCGCTTTCAATGACGAGGTGCTGGCGGGCGTGGACTTCGGCACTTACGAGAGCGTGACCTACGAGGGCGCGAACGGGGCGCCCGTGCAGATGTGGATCAATTACCCGCCGGGCTTCGATCCCGGGCAGGAATATCCGCTATACCTGCTGCTGCACGGCGGCCCGCACAACGCCATTCCCAACGGCTTCCATTTCCGCTGGAGCGCGCAGGTGTTTTCGGGCTGGGGCTACGTGACGGCCTGGCACAATTTCCATGGCTCCAGCGGCTTCGGCCAGGCCTTCGCCGACTCGATCAACCCTTACCAGTCGGAGTTGCCTTACGAGGACACCATCAAGGCCGCCGAATGGTTCGCCGCAAAGCCCTGGATCGACGAGGACCGCATGGCCGCGGGCGGCGGCAGTTACGGCGGCTACCTGGCCTCGATCCTGCTGGGCCGCGAGCATCCCTTCAAGACGCTGGTGGCGCACGCGGCGGTGTTCAACTGGCTGACGCAGTACGCGGCCGATTATGGCGCCTCCAAGCGCCGGCACGGCGAGTACTGGCTGAATCCCGGGCATTACGCGCAGTCCTCGCCCCACCTGGGCGCCGCGAACTTCGAGACGCCGACGCTGGTCATCCATGGCGCGCTGGACCGGCGGGTGCCGCTCAACCACGGCATCGAGCTGTTCAACATCCTGCAGAATCGCGGCGTCCGGAGCCGTTTCGTCTTCTATCCCGACGAGAACCACTGGATACTGAAGCCGAACAACTCGCTGCACTGGTACCAGGCCAAGAAGGAATGGCTGGCCGAGTTCCTGAAGCCGGACGCGGAGGACTGAGCGGACCGCCGCCGCAGGGCGAGCGGCCGCAGGCCTAGCGCATGCGGCGGTTGTCGCGCCGGCTGTCTATTCGGGGTTGCGCCGCCCGGGCGCCCTGCCGGGCGCCCTTGTCGTTCGAGTGGCGCGTTGCGCTCCTCGCCGGGCGCGCGGGTGCGGGCGCGTCGCGTTTTGCGTTGGCACGGCCGGTGGCGCGCGGCGGCGCAGACGCGCGGCCGGCGGAACGCTGGACCCGTTCGGGGCGCCGTGTCTCGGTGCGCAAAGGGCTGCTGCGGCGCACGTCCAGGCCGTGACGGCTCTCGAGCGAGCGGCGGTTTACCGACCGTCGTTCGGAAGAGCGGCGTTCGAGCGTGCCTTGGGCGCGGGGCGCATTGCGCACGGCGGCGGACCGGCTCGACTGCGTGGCGCGGCTCGACTGCGTGGCGCGACCGCCATGGGCGGGCGCCTCGCGTCGCGGGCTGCGGGTCTGGAGGCCGGCAGAGTTGCGGCGCTCGATATGTGCGCTGTCCAGGTGCCTGCTTCTCTTGCGCTGCTCCAGGGTTGCCGGCCGCGGATCGCGGCCGGTACGGTGCTCCAGACGGGCGCTCTCGCGATGGCGCAACGGCTGGTAGCGCTGGCGCACCTCGCGATGCCGGTAATGCACGCCCCGGCGATGTGCCGGGTTGTGTTTCCAGCGCTGGCCGGGCACGTAGTGCCTTTTTGCCGGGCGATGGCGGGGCGGCGAGTAGTAGCGCGGCGTATTGACGATCACCAGGCTGCGCTGGGGCCAATAGAAGCTGCTGTAAAAGAAGCCCGAAGAGACGTGTATCCCGGCGCTCCAGTAGAAGCCCGAGCCGCCGTAGAGGTAATAGGGCGAGGGGCGCGACCAGTAGACCGGCGGATAGGCCGGCCGGCGCCATGCGCCGTAAACCACGCGGGTATCGTAATAGGGCACGTGAACGATCCGGGTCTCCACCGGCTCGATGATGATGGTCTTTTGCTCGCGGATCACCCGCACGTGCTCCGTCGAATCCAGGCTGCCGGCGGCGTCGGCCCGGGCGCGCAGGAACTGGACCGAATCCATGAGTGCTTCCTCCTGGAACAGCATGGCGTCGCCCAGCCTGCGGGTCCAGTCAAGGTCCTCGCTCATGCGCGCAAGGATTTCCGGAAAAGCCACCAGCGCCTTGACGCTCGGGTCCCAGTCGCGGTCAGCCACTGCAGCGGTGGCGCTCTCGCCCTCCAGCCCGGGGTTGCGGCGCGACCAGCGCGCGGCCTCCACGACCTCCAGCGGGTAGGTGGCGGCGATGAGCACCTGTGACAGGAGCGCGTCCGGATAGAGCGCGATCGGCGCGAGCATCTGGTCGAGCTCTTCCTGGCTGAACGCCGGCGATTCGCCGGCCTCGAGGGCGACGGCGTCGACGCGGTATTCCTGGGCGTTGACAGCGGGCGCCCCCAGCCCCAGGAGCGTTCCCAGGGCGGCGAGCACGAGCGTTGTTCCTGCGTGGCGGCGGTTCATGACCTTCTCCCGGTTTTCACCTTGCCTGCAGGCTAACATCCCGAAGCTGAACGTACGGCAACGAAGCACCAGGCGCCGGATCCGGCGTTTGCCTGTCGGGCGCCGGGGGTTTCCGGTTACCATAGTGGCCCCGGCAACCGCCGGGTCCCGTCAATGGTGGTCCGCGTCGGTCCCCTCGCGACGGCCAGCCGTGAACCCCGTCAGGCCCGGAAGGGAGCAGCGGTAGCGGCGACGCCGGGCGCCGGGGTGTGGCTGGCGCGGACCGCCACCCCGATCCCCCGTGTCCCGCACATTGACGGCGGTCCTGCGCGCTTCCGGCGCCACGCTGCGGTGTTACACTTTCGAGCCCGTCCCGGTATCCAGGTACAGCTGCCCGCCCCATGAGTTATCAAGCGCTTGCCCGCAAGTGGCGACCCCGTGCATTCGCCGACCTGGTCGGCCAGGAGCATGTCCTGCGGGCCCTGGTGCATGCGCTGGACAACGACCGCCTGCACCACGCCTATCTTTTCAGCGGCACGCGCGGCGTCGGCAAGACGACCATCGCCCGTATCCTCGCCAAGGCCCTGAACTGCGAGGCGGGCGTCTCCTCGGTGCCCTGCGGCGAGTGCGGGGCATGCCGCGACATCGACGACGGGCGTTTTGTCGACCTGATCGAGGTGGATGCCGCCTCGCGCACCAAGATCGAGGACACGCGCGACCTGCTGGACAACGTGCAGTACGCGCCCGCGCGCGGCCGCTTCAAGGTCTACCTCATCGACGAGGTCCACATGTTGTCCCGCCACTCCTTCAACGCCTTGCTGAAGACGCTGGAGGAGCCCCCGCCGCACGTGAAGTTCCTGCTTGCCACCACGGACCCCCAGAACCTGCCGGTGACGGTGCTTTCCCGGTGCCTGCAGTTCAACCTGAAGCGCTTGCCGGTGAACATGATCCGCGACCGGCTGCGCCAGGTGGCGGACGACGAGAACCTGGTGTTCGAGGCGCCGGCGCTGGACCTGCTGGCGCGCGCCGCGGACGGCAGCCTGCGCGACGCGCTCAGCCTGCTGGACCAGGCCGCCTCTCACGGCGGCGGCCAGCTGGGCGAGCAGGACGTGGCGGCGATGCTGGGCACGGTGGATCGCGAACACGCCGTGCGGCTGCTGGAGGCCGTGGTGAGCGGCGACGGACCCCGGGTGCTGGCGGAGATCGCCGCCCTGGACCAGCGCGCCCCCGACTATGAAGACGTGCTGGGCACCCTCGCTGCCCTCGTGCAGCGCGCGGCGGTGCTGCAGGCGGCCCCGGACATGGACGACGACGAGGACGGCCTGACGCCGCGGGCGCGTCCCATCGCCCACGCGGCTGCGCCCGAGGACTTGCAGCTGTGGTACCAGGTCGCGATCGCCGGCCGGCGCGACCTGCCGCTGGCGCCGTCCCCGCGCGCCGGCTGCGAGATGGTGTTGCTGCGCATGCTCGCCTTCCGCTATGCAGAGCCGTCGCCGGAGCCGGGTATCTCGTCCGGGAAGCCCGCGGCGACGCGAAAATCATCGGGGCCGTCGAACTCGGCGGCGGTGACGGCGCGGGCCGCGCCGGCGCCGAAGCCGGCGACACCGGCGCCCGCGGACGCAGCGTCCACGGCGGCGAGAGAGACTTCCGCCCCGGTGTCCGCGGCGACCGCGCCGGTCGAGACCGGGCAGTCGGGCGAATGGGAGGCCATGATCGAGACCATGGGCATCACCGGCGCCACCCGGCAGCTGGCGCGCAACTGTGATTTCCTCGGCTGCGAGGGCGGCGTGGCCAGGCTGGCGATGGACCCGGCCAACGAGATTTTTGCCACCGCGGGCCAGCAGGAGAGCCTGCGGGAGGCGCTGGCCCGGCATTTCGGCGAGCCCGTGAGGTTGCAGCTGGACCTGGCGCGCCCGGAACGGGAGACGCCGGCCGACCGTGAGCGGCGACTCGCGGCAGAGCGGCAGCGCGATGCGGAGCAGGCCATCGGTGAAGACCCGCTGGTGCGGGAAATGGAAAAAGCGCTCGGCGCCACCGTGGACCGCGACAGCATCCGGCCTGCCGATTGAACAGCACGAGAACAGGAGCACATTCATGAAAGGCCAGATGGGACAACTGATGCGCCAGGCGCAGCAGATGCAGGAGAACATGGAGAAGGCGCAGCGCGAGCTGGCGGCCCTCGAGGTCGTCGGAGAGTCGGGCGGCGGCATGGTCAAGGCCACCATGACCTGCAAGCACGAGATGCGCGGCATCGAGATCGACCCGGCGCTGCTGGGCGATGACAAGGACATGCTCGAAGACCTGGTCGCCGCGGCGGTGAACGACGCCGTGCGCAAGGTGGAGCAGACCGTGCAGGAGAAATACGCCGGCATGACTTCGGGCCTGGGCCTGCCGGCCGGCATGAAACTCCCTTTCTGAGGACCGGATGCGCTATCCGCCCCGACTGGCCGGCATGATCGAGGCCTTGCGGCGCCTGCCCGGCGTCGGCCCCCGGTCGGCGCAGCGCATGGCCTTCCACCTGCTGGAGAAAGACCCGGAGGGCGCCCGGGGGCTCGCGGCCGCCATCGGCGCGGCCATCGAGGAAATAGGCCGCTGCAAACGCTGCAGGATGTTCACCGAGACCGAGTTGTGCGAGGTGTGCCGCTCGCCGTCGCGGGACCCGGCGCAGCTGTGCGTGGTCGAGACGCCGGCCGACGTGGTCGCCGTCGAGACCGGCTCCGGTTACACGGGCCGTTACTTCGTGCTCATGGGACACCTGTCGCCGCTGGACGGCATCGGCCCGGACGAGCTCGGGCTGGATGCCCTCGAGTCCATACTCGACGAGGGCGAGGTGCGGGAAGTGATCCTGGCCACCAACCCCACGGTGGAGGGCGAGGCCACCGCGCATTACATCGCCGAGCTGTGCGCCAGGCGCAAGGTACGCGCCAGCCGCATCGCGCACGGCGTGCCCATGGGCGGGGAACTGGAATACGTTGACAGCGGCACGCTGTCCCACGCCTTCGCGGGGCGCCAGGACATCTAGCGACGCGGGCGGAGATCCTCCGTCAGGCGCAGCAGGCGCCGGTAGCTCTCGTAGCGACGCGCGCTGATCTGTCCCTGTTCGACACCGGCCTTCACGGCACAACCCGGTTCGCGCATGTGGCGGCAATTGCCGAAGCGGCAGTGGTCCGCAGCCGCCACGATCTCCCTGAAGCCGGCAGCCGCCATGCGCGGATCGTCCAGCGCCGGCGCATAGTCCCGCACGCCGGGCGAGTCCAGCAGCGTGCCCCCGCCCGGCAGGTGGTAGAGGGTGGTCGCGGTGGTGCGGTGCCGGCCCTCGCCGCTGGCCGAGGAGATTTCCATGGTGGCCAGCTCGACGCCCGGCACCAGGGCATTCAGCAGCGACGACTTGCCCACGCCGGATTGCCCGACCAGGATGCTGCAGCGGTCCGCCAGCTGGCGAAGCAAGGACTGCAGCCCGGTCCCCGCATGCGCGCTCACGCGCAGCACCGGGTATCCCACCCGGCTGAACTCCGCCAGCATGTCCAGGGCCGCCGTATCCGCCAGGTCGCTCTTGTTGCAGCCGATCGCGGCCTCCGCGCCCATCACCTCGGCGGCGGCCAGGTAGCGGTCGATGATAAACGGGTCCGGCACGGGCGTCGCGGCGCAGACCACCACCACCTGGTCGATGTTGGCCGCCAGCACCTCGCTGCGGCCGCGCGAGTCCGGCCGGGTCAGCTCGGTGCTGCGCGGCAGCCGCTCCAGCACGGCAAGGTCTCCGCCCGCGTCCTGGTGCCGCCAGAGCACCCGGTCGCCGCATACCAGCCGCAAGCCCCGCCGCGCCGCAAAGGCCGGCTGGCGTTGGCCTTGCGCATCCTCCACGAGCAGGCGCTTCCCATAGGCGGCCACCACCTTGCCCTCGCTGGCCGAGTCCCGGCCGGCGGCCGACGACGCTCTGCTAGAATCGCTGTATTGCACGAGGCCACCCGCGGAACCATGAAAGACCCCGACAACCTGATCTGGATCGACCTCGAGATGACCGGCCTGGACCCGGACGGGGACCGAATCATCGAGATTGCCACCCTGGTGACGGACAAGCAACTGGAGACCATCGCCGAAGGCCCCGTCATCGCGATTCACCAGGATGACGACGTGCTGGCGGGCATGGACGAGTGGAACACGCGCCAGCACGGCCAGTCGGGGCTCACCGAGCGCGTCCGGCAAAGCCGCGTGAGCGAGCGCGAAGCGGAGCTCGCGACGCTGAGTTTCCTCTCCAGGCACCTGGAGGCCGGCAGCTCCCCGATGTGCGGCAACAGCATCTGCCAGGACCGCCGCTTCATGGCCCGCTGCATGCCGGAGCTGGAGCGTTTTTTCCATTACCGCAACCTGGACGTCAGCACCCTGAAGGAACTGGCGCGGCGCTGGGCGCCGGACGTGGCATCCGGCTACCGCAAGGAGTCCAGCCACCTGGCCATGGAAGACATTCGCGACTCCATCGAGGAGTTGCGCTACTACCGCGAACACCTGTTCAAGTCCGGATGAACGGGCTGCCTTGCTCGGCGGCGTGCGAGCGCAACCGGGAGCCCATTTTTGCCTGCCTGCGGGACCTTCTTGCGGACTGCACGCGGGTCGTGGAAATCGGCAGCGGCACGGGCCAGCATGCCGCCTGTTTCGCGCCGCGGCTGCCGAAGCTGCGCTGGATCGCCACGGACCTGCAGGACAATCACGCCGCGATCCGGGCCTGGATCGAACACAGCGGGGCAGAAAACATCGAGGGTCCGCTGACGCTGGACGCCCTGCAGGCACCCTGGCCCGAGCTCGGGGCCATCGACGGCGCCTTCAGCGCGAACACGGCGCACATCATGGCGGAACCGGCGGTGGCGGCCATGTTCGCCGGGCTGGGAGAACGGCTGCCGGCGGGCGCGCCGTTCTGCCTGTACGGTCCCTTTGCGGAGCAGGGCCGGCATACCAGCGAGGGAAACCGCCGCTTCGACGCCGACCTGCGGGCGCGCGGCCAGGGTATGGGCGTACGCGACCTGGGCTGGCTGCTGCAGGTGGCGGCCGTGGCCGGCTTCGAGCTGGCAAGCGTGCAACCGATGCCGGCAAACAACCGGGTGCTCGTGTGGCGGCGGACCTAGGCGAGTTGCCGACCGCCGTGCAGGTCGAGGAAGCGGCCGTGCGGATCGGGCCCTTCGTGCGCCGCACGCCGGTGCTGACCTCGTCGAGCCTGGACGAGGCGCTCGGCGCGCGGCTGTTCTTCAAGTGCGAGAACTTCCAGCGCGGCGGCGCCTTCAAGGCGCGCGGCGCCTTCAACGCCGTGCTGTCGCTGGACGCGGAGCGCGCGGCGCGCGGCGTGGCCACGCACTCGTCCGGCAATCACGGCGCCGCGCTGGCACTGGCGGCAAGGCAGCGCGGGATCCCGGCGAGGGTCGTGGTGCCCGCGGATGCCTCCGCGTTCAAGCGCGCGGCGATCGCCCGCTATGGCGCCGAGGTGGTGGACTGCGCGGCCGGGCTGGCCAATCGCGAAGCGCGACTCGCAGCCCTGCTGGAGGAGACCGGCGCAACCCTGGTGCACCCCTACGACGACGCCGCGGTGATCGCCGGACAGGGGACCGCCGGCATGGAACTCGTGGAGCAGGCCGGCGCGCTCGACATGCTGGTCGTCCCGGTCGGCGGCGGCGGCCTGGTGTCGGGATGCGCGCTGGCGGCGCATGCGGCCCGGCCGGGGATCCGCGTGGTGGCGGCCGAGCCCGCGGGGGCCGACGACTGCTGGCAGTCGATGCGCAGCGGGCGACGCGTGCGCCTGGAAGAGGTGCACACGGTGGCCGACGGGCTGCGGGCCTCCATCGGCGAGCGCAACTGGACGCTGATTGCGCGGCTGGTCGATGAGGTGGTCAGGGTCGAGGAGGGCGAGATCGTCAGCGCCATGCGGGTTGCCTGGGAGCGGCTGAAGATCGTCATCGAGCCCTCGGCGGCCGTGCCGCTGGCGGCCATCCTGTCGGGCCGCCTGCCGGTGGCCGGCCGGCGCGTGGGGCTGGTGTTCTCCGGCGGCAACATCGACCTGGACACGCTGCCCGCGCTATTCTCGCGAGTTGCCTGAGCGGCCTTTCAGTTATCATGTCCGCCTGTCCAAATCCGGTTGACAACATGACCTGCAGACTCATCGTGCTCGCGTTGCTGTCGCTGGCGGCCTGGACCGCCGCGGCGGAGACGCGCTATGTCTCCGACCAGCTGGAGATCACCCTGCGCAGCGGAACATCGACCCAGCACTCCATCATCAGGATGCTCCCCAGCGGAACGCCCCTGGAAACGCTGGAAGTCGACGAGGCTGCCGGCTACACGCGCGTGCGCACCCCCGGCGGCGCGGAGGGCTGGGTCCTGAGCCGCTACCTGATGGAGCAGCCGGCCGCCCGGGACCGGCTGGCGGCGATCAGTCAACGCGCCGGCTCCCAGCAGAGCCGCGCGCTGGAGCTGGCCGATGAGGTCGAGCGGCTGGAGGCCGAACGCGCCAGCCTGGAGGCGCAACGCGCGGGACTGGAAGAAGAGCTGGCTGAAGTCCGCGCGGAACTGGAGCGCATTCGCCGCGTTTCCGCGTCGGCGCTCGAGTTGGACCAGGTCAACCGCGAGCTGCGCACGCGCCTGGCGGCCGCCGAGCAGAGCGGCGACCAGCTGCGCTCGAGAATCTCGGAGCTGGAGAGCAACACGCGGCGGGACTGGTTCCTGGCCGGCGCCGGCGTCCTGGTCCTCGGTCTCATCCTCGGCCTGGTGCTGCCGCGGATGCGCTTCCGACGGCGCTCGGGCTGGGGCGACCTCTAGCGCGGGCCGGGGCCCGGGGCCGGCCGGGGCAGGGGAGCCGGCTTAGCGCCGTTCTCAGCCGACCGTTTCGCCCGCGAGGAACATCCAGGTCTCCACCACGGTGTCCGGGTTGAGGGACATGCTCTCGATGCCTTCCTCCAGCAGCCACTGGGCCAGGTCGGGATGGTCGGAGGGCCCCTGGCCGCAGATGCCGATGTACTTGCCCTGCTTGCGGCAGGCGGCGATCGCCATGTGCAGCAGGGCTTTCACCGCGTCGTTGCGCTCGTCGAACAGGCTCGCGATGATGCTGGAGTCGCGGTCCAGGCCCAGCGCCAGCTGGGTCATGTCGTTGGAACCGATCGACATGCCGTCGAAATGCTCCAGGAACTGCTCGGCCAGCAGGGCGTTCGACGGAATCTCGCACATCATGATGAGCTTGAGCCCGTGCTCGCCGCGCTTCAGCCCGTTTGCGGCCAGCAGCTCCACCACTTCGCGCGCCTCGTCCACGGTGCGCACGAAAGGCACCATGACCTGCACGTTTTCCAGGCCCATGTCCTTGCGCACCCGGTTGAGCGCCCGGCATTCCAGCTCGAAACAGGCGCGGAAGTCCTCGGACACGTAGCGCGAGGCGCCGCGGAAGCCGAGCATCGGGTTCTCCTCGTGCGGCTCGTACTCGCGCCCGCCGATCAGGTTGGCGTACTCGTTGGACTTGAAGTCGGAAAGCCGCACGATCACGGGCTCCGGCGCGAAGGCCGCGCCGATGGTGCTGATGCCTTCCGCCAGTTTCCGGACGAAAAACTCCACGGGGTCGTCGTAGCCGGCCATCTGCGCCGAGATCGTCTGCTTCAGCTCGTTGGAGAGCGAGTCGAACTCGAGCAGGGCCCTGGGGTGCACGCCGATCATCCGGTTGATGATGAACTCCAGCCGCGCCAGTCCCACCCCGTGATGCGGGATGCCCGCGAAATCGAAGGCGCGGTCGGGATTACCGACGTTCATCATGATCTTCACCGGAATATCCGGCATCTGGTCGAGCTCGATGGTCTGCTCTTCGTAATCCAGCTCGCCGTCGAAGATGAAGCCCGTGTCGCCCTCGGCGCAGGAAACCGTGACGGGCTTGCCGTCGGGAACGGTGCGCGTGGCGTCGCCGCAACCCACCACGGCCGGGATCCCCAGCTCGCGCGCGATGATGGCGGCGTGGCAGGTGCGTCCGCCGCGATCCGTGACGATGGCCGCCGCGCGCTTCATCACCGGCTCCCAGTCGGGGTCGGTCATGTCCGCGATCAGCACGTCGCCCGCCTGCACGCGGTGCATCTCCTTCACGTCACGGATGATGCGCGCCTTGCCGGCGCCGATCCGCTGGCCGATGCTGCGACCCGAGGCGATGACCGTGGAGCGCGTATTCAGCTTGAAGCGCAGGATGGATCGTCCCTGCCGGCTCTGCACCGTTTCGGGCCTCGCCTGGAGGATGTACAGCTTGCCGTCCTGGCCGTCCTTGCCCCACTCGATGTCCATCGGGCAGCCGTAGTGTTTCTCGATCGCGACGGCGTGGTGCGCCAGCGTTTCCAGGTCCTCCTCGCTCAGGCAGAAGCGGGACTGGTCCTCCGCGGGCACGTCGACGATCCGGGTGCCCTGGTCGTCGTCGCCGTAGACCATCTTGATCGCCTTGCTGCCGAGCGTCTTGCGCAGCACGGCATGCTTGCCGGCCTCCAGCGAGGGCTTGTAGACATAGAACTCGTCCGGGTTGACGGCGCCCTGCACCACCATCTCTCCCAGGCCCCAGGAGGCGGTGATGAACACCACGTCGCGGAAGCCGGACTCGGTGTCCAGGGTGAACATCACTCCGCTGGCGCCCACGTCGCTGCGGGCCATGTGCTGGATACCCGCCGACAGCGCCACCTGCGAGTGATCGAAGTCGTGGTGCACGCGGTAAGCGATCGCGCGATCGTTGAACAGGGAGGCAAAGACATCGTGGATGCGCTCGATGACCTCCTCGATGCCGCGCACGTTCAGGAAAGTTTCCTGCTGGCCGGCGAAACTGGCTTCCGGCAGGTCCTCCGCGGTGGCCGACGAGCGCACGGCCACGGCAATGTCCTTGCCCGCCGACATTTCCTGCCAGGCCTTGCGAATTTCCTCGCTCAGCCTGGGCTGCAGCGGCGTCTCCTTGATCCACCGCCGGATGGCGGCGCCGGTTTCCACCAGTTTCTCGACATCGTCCACGTCGAGGTCCGCCAGCGCGGCGCGGATCCGTTCCGCCAGGCCCTGCTGTTCCATGAAGTCGCGGTAGGCGGCCGCGGTGGTGGCAAAGCCGTCGGGGACGGTGACGCCCAGCCCCTCGAGGTTGGCCAGCATTTCGCCCAGCGAGGCGTTCTTGCCGCCGACGCGCTCGACGTCGCCCATGCCGAGCTCGTCGAGCTTCAGGATGTAATGTTCCAAGGTGTTACCCCTTGAGTTTCCATGGGCAGTGAACGGACAATGCGCGCTGCCCCGTCGAATGGATCATGAAATGAATTACCGGACTGTTTTCTTCGTGTCGGACCAGACGGGCATCACGGCGGAGACCCTGGGACACAGCCTGCTGACCCAGTTCGACGGGCTCAGGTTTCGCGCGCTGACTGTGCCATTTCTCAACACCCCTGACAAGGCGAGAGAATGCGTACGCCGCATCGACCTGACGGCGGAAGTGGAAGGGGTGCGGCCCATCGTGTTCGCCACCATGGTGCAGGACGATCTGCGCGAGATCATCTCGGGCAGCCGCGGACTTGTGCTCGATTTTTTCGGCGCCTTCATCGGGCCGATGGAGCGCGAACTCGGCATTTCCTCCACCCATGCCACCGGCATGGCGCACGGCGTCGCGGACCAGCGCAGCTACACGCGCCGCATCGACGCCATGAATTACGCGCTGGAGCACGACGACGGCTCGACCACACGCGATTATTCCAAGGCCGACATCATCCTGGTCGGGGTGTCGCGCTCCGGCAAGACGCCGACCTGCCTCTACATGGCCTTGCGCTACGGCGTCTACGCGGCCAACTATCCGCTGACCGAGGAGGAGTTCGAGCAGGGCAAGCTGCCGGCGCCGCTGGCGCGCCACAAGGAGCGCTTGTTCGGTCTCACCATCACCGCGCAGCGCCTGCAGCAGATCCGGCACGAGCGGCGCCCGCAAAGCAATTACGCTTCGCCGCGGCAGGTCACCTTCGAGCTGCGTTCCGCCGAAGCGCTGTTCACGCGCTACGGCATCAAGTACATCGACACCACGGAATCTTCCGTGGAGGAGATCGCCAGCACCGTGCTCGACAAGACGGGATTGCTCAATCGCCTGCAGGACGTCGAAGCCGACTAGATCACGCCGGCCGGCGCGCTCACCCCCGCCAGTTCGCGGATCCGGGCCAGCTGCGCGGCGGCGCGGCCGAGTTCGGCGGTCAGTTCTGGCCCGGTGCCCTGGTGCGCGGCATCCGGCGGGAGATAGCGCTCGAGGTAGACGCGCAGCGTGGCGCCCTCGGTGCCGGTGCCGGAGAGCCGGTAGACGATGCGCGAGCCGTCATCCATGAACATGCGTATGCCCTGGCCGCGGGACTCGGCCTGGTCGACTGGATCGTGGTAAGTGAAACTGTCGGCGCGCGCGATGCGGCCGTCCCCGGCGGGCGCGCCGGCAAAGCCCTCGAGGCCGCGTTCCAGCGCCTGCATGATCCCGGCGGCACGCTCGCCGTCGGGGATGTGCCAGTCGTGCCGGGCAAAGGCGTGGCGGCCGAAGCGCCGCCAGTGATCCTCCACCAGCCCCGCCACCGGGCGTCCCGTGACGGCGACCAGGTTGAGCCAGAAAAGCACCGCCCACAGGCCGTCCTTTTCGCGCGTATGGCTGGAACTGGTGCCGAAACTCTCTTCCCCGCACAGGTCTACCAGCCCCTCGTCCAGCAGGTTGCAGAAATAGCGCCACCCGGTGGGCGTCT
>DATFKW010000102.1:0-12811 GCA_035268405.1 Gammaproteobacteria bacterium | reverse complement strand
ATCAGCATGCACAAGCTGATCATCGTCACCTTCCTGCTGCTGGCGGCCACCGGTCTGCCGCTCAAGTTCAGCCACGCGCCCTGGGCGCAGATTCTGATGGGCTGGTTCGGCGGCCTGGACAACACCATGTTCCTGCACCGGCTGGCGGCGGTCGGCACCTTCGGCTACTTCGTGTGGCACTTGGGGATCCTGATTCAGCGCTTCTTCTTCAAGAAGGAGAAGGGGCTGTTCTGGGGGCCGAACTCCATGACGCCGCAGCTGAAGGATGGCAAGGACATCGTCGCGATGTTCAAGTACTTCCTGTACATGGGCCCGCGGCCCGCCGGCGACCGCTGGACCTACTGGGAGAAGTTCGACTACCTGGCGGTGTTCTGGGGCATGCTGATCATCGGCGGCTCCGGCCTGATGCTCTGGTTCCCGAACTTCTTCACCGAGATCCTGCCGCTGCCGGGCTGGGCGCTGAACGCCGCCTACGTGGTGCACAGCGAGGAAGCCCTGCTGGCGACCGGCTTCATCTTCCTGTTCCACTTCTTCCACACGCACTTGCGTCCGGAGAGCTTCCCGCTGGATCCGGTGGTGTTCACCGGCAGCCAGCCGCTGGAGCGCTTCAAGGACGAGCGGCCGCTGGAATACCAGCGCATGGTGGACGAGGGCACGCTGCAGGACCACCTCGTGCCGGCGCCGACCAAGGAACAGGAACGCAAGATTCACTTCTGGGGCTTCCTGGCCGTCGCCATCGGCCTGGCCCTCGCGGTGGGTATTTTCACTGCTTTGCTAATCTATTGATAACGACTGCCATCCGGGCGGCCAGGACGGCTGCCCGGATGATCAACCAGGGATTGGCGCAGGGCCCCGTCGAGCGATCGGCGGGGTTTTGCGCGTCCCGAAGAGGATAAAAAATGGCCAGACATTTCTTTGCTTCCCTGACCCGGAGTCCGATCAGCCTCGCCGGGACGGCCCTTGCCGTCGCGGCCCTGACGCTGATGATCTTCCTGTTCATCGTCCAGGTGGTCGGCTTCGAAGGCGGCCCGTACCTGGGCATCCTCACCTTCCTGGTGCTGCCGGTGTTCTTCGTCACCGGCCTCCTGCTGATCCCGGTGGGGATCCTGCGGCAGCGCAAGAAACTGGCGAAGAGCGCGGCCGAGGGCGAAAAGCCCTCCCTGTTCCCGGTGATCGACCTCAACCAGGAAACCACCCGGAAGTCCGTGATCATCTTCATGGTGCTCACGCTGGTGAACATCATCGTGCTGGCCGGCGCCACCTACAAGGGCGTCGCCGTGATGGAAACCAACGCCTTCTGCGGCCTGGCCTGCCACTCGGTGATGCAGCCCGAGCACACCGCCCACCAGCGTTCGCCGCACTCGCGCGTGCACTGCGTGGACTGCCACATCGGCCCCGGCGCCGACTGGTTCGTGAAGTCCAAGCTGGACGGCGCCTGGCAGATGGTGGCCGTGACGCTGGATATCTATCCGCGCCCCATCGAGACGCCGCTGCACGAGCTGCGCCCGGCGCGCGACACCTGCGAGCAGTGTCACTGGCCCACCAAGTTCGTCGGCGACAAGCTGAAGATCGAGACGGTCTACGACGAGGACGAGAACAACACCGAGCTGAAGAACGCCATCCTGCTCAAGGTGGGCGGCCTGGAGGGTCGCGCCTCCTCCGGCATCCACTGGCACGTGAACCCGGACATCGAGATCCGCTACCGCTCGGACCACGAGCGCATGGACATCTACGACATCGAGATGATCGCGGCCGACGGCACCACCAAGACCTTCGTGGTGGACGACGCCCCCGAAGACCAGGGCGAATGGCGCACCATGGACTGCGTGGACTGCCACAACCGGCCGACGCACATCTACCGCACACCGGGCGAGGAGCTCGACCGGATGCTGGCCAACAACAAGGTCAGCACCGAGCTGCCGTACATCCGCCGCGAGGGCGCGCGCATCGTCGAGGAAGCCGATTACGAGTCGCACGAGGCGGGCCGGGAAGGCATCGCCACCTCGCTACGGGCTTTCTACCGGGACAACTATCCCGAGGTCGCGGTCGAGCAATCGGCGGCCATAGAAACCGCGGCCGACGCCCTGGGCGACATCTACAGCTGGAACGTCTTCCCGCACATGAACGTGCGCTGGGACACCTATCCGGACCACAGCGGCCATCCGCCCATCCGCAGCCGCGAAAATGCGCCGGGATGCTTCCGTTGTCACAACCGTGACCACAAGACCGCGGAAGGCGAGCGGATCTCGCGCAGCTGCAACTTGTGCCACACGGTGCTGGCCACCCGCGAGGAGAACCCGGAGATCCTGGAGCAGCTGAATCCCTAGGAACTGAAAAAGTTCCCAAGGACTTACCACGATTGCCCGGCAGCTTGCCGGGCAGTAGAGTGCTGCGCTTCCGAAAACCGGTGGAGCCCCCATGCGGCGTATCAGTGCTGTTCGTGTTCTTCTCGCGCTATTCCTGTGCCTGCTGCCGGCCGCCGTGCTCGCGGCGGCCGACGATGTGCAGTGGCTGAGCGAGGGGCCCGAGGGCGAGACGCGCATCGTGGTCTGGTACTTCTACTCGGACACCTGCCCGCACTGCCAGGACGCCAAGCCGTTTGTCGCGGACCTGGACGCGCGCGACTGGATCGACCTGCGGGCCTACGAGATCACCAAGAACCGCGACAACGGCCTGCTGTACCGCGACACCGCGGCGGCGATCGGCGAACGGGCGCGCAGCGTGCCGGCCTTCATCTTCTGCGGCGCCATGCACACCGGCTTCGACCAGCCGGAGACCACCGGCGCCGTGCTGCTGGCGCGGCTGGAGCACTGTCGCAGCGATCCACAGGCGGCCATCGGCACGCTGGCCGGCTCGGGTCCCAAGCCGGGCGAGGTCATGGGCGTGCAGGTCCCGCTGCTCGGCATGATCGACCCCTCGGACTGGGGGCTGCCCGTGCTGACGGTGGTCATCGCCGGGCTGGACGCATTCAACCCCTGCGCTTTTTTCGTGCTGCTGTTCCTGCTCAGCCTGATGGTGCACGCCCGCAGCCGCGCGCGCATGATGCTGGTCGGCGGCACTTTCGTGCTGATCTCGGGGGCGATCTATTTCGTGTTCATGGCCGCCTGGCTGAACGTCTTCCTGCTGATCGGCGAGTTACGGGTGGTAACGCTGGTGGCGGGCCTGATCGCGGTGGGCCTGGCGGCCATCAATATCAAGGATTATTTCTGGTTCCAGTCGGGCGGGCCCTCGCTCTCCATCCCGGAGTCGAAAAAGCCCGGCATGTACCAGCGGATGCGCAACCTGGTCGCGGCCAAGAGCGTCTGGGCGATGCTCGCCGGCACCGCGGTCCTGGCGATCGCGGTCAACAGCTACGAGCTGCTGTGCACCGCCGGCCTGCCGATGGTCTACACGCGCATCCTGACCCTGCGCGAGGCCGACACTTTCGTCTATTACATGTACCTCTTGCTGTACAACATCATTTACGTGATCCCCTTGCTGATCATCGTGATGCTGTTCGTGATGAAGTTCGGCTCGCGCAAGCTGGGCGAGGCCGAGGGCCGGCTGCTCAAGCTGATGTCCGGCATGATGATGCTGGGACTGGGCGGGCTGATGCTGCTGGCGCCGACCGCGCTGAACAATGCCGGCGTGGCGATCGGCCTGCTGTTCGCGGCCATCGTGGTCACCTGGATCACGCACCGGATCAGCAGGAAAGCCGGGCTGATATGATCCCGGGCAAGGCCCGAGGATAGTCACGATGCGATCGAGATCTCTGCGGCTGGCGTTCGCGGCGCCGGCAGTCATGGCGCTGGCCGCCGCTTGCGCGCTCTCCCCGCCGTGGTGGCAGGCGGAGCTGCGCGAATGGGAGGGCGTGCCCGTGTCAGAGCTGCTGGACGCCTGGGGTCCGCCCCTGCGCATGCACAGCCGCGGCGACCAGCCCGCCGTGCTGGTCTACGAGCGGACGAGAGAACTCGACTACCGTATAGAAGCGCTCGCCGATCCCGGCGCGCCGCTGGACGCCTCCCGGGGGCCGCAAGCCCGCCAGCTGCCCGGCGGGCCCGGCGAATGCACGCTGTTCTTCAGGATCGAGGACGGCATCGTCGCCGAGGCGCGCCACGAGGGCGGCGGATGCGACATCGTCCCGCGCGACCCCGCGCGGCGGCGCGTCGATCCGCAGTCCGGCGCGCGGCCCTGACGGTGGATGAGCGCCCGCTCAGGAGTCGGGCCCGGCGTCGCCCGGCCCGGCAGTGAAGGGATAGCGCTCGAAAATCTGCGCCACGGCGTCGTCCAGCGCCCCTGCCGGATCCTCGCGCGTCGCCTGGGTGACCCGCCCGACGGCGCGCGCCTCCCAGACCAGCTGCTTGCGCTCCGCATCGACCAGGTCGATGTAGAGCGTGCCTTCCTCGTAGCGATCCACCCAGGTCTCGTAGGCATAGGGATACGAGTAGGCCGGCCACGGGTAGTAGAAGCCCGAGCGCCAGGCGTAGCCGGGATGCACCGCCGAGGACGGCACGGAGCGGATTTCCTCGACGCTCTCGGTGGACATGGAGAAATTCACCAGCAGATCGGGATTCTCCTCGACCTTACGGTAACCGCGGGCGGCCAGCTCCCGGGTCACCGCCTCCATGACGCGCTGATCGCCCAGGGTGTCGTAGGTGCGGGTCACTCCGCGCTCCTCACGATCCATGAAGGCAAAGGTCTGGAAACGGGAAAAATCGACCGACGGGTCGTAGTCGGTCTGGATCTGCGGCCCCAGGGTCGCACAACCCCCCAGCAGGGCAAGGCCGGCGATCACGACCAGGCCGAGAGTTCCGACGGATTTCATCTGAATGCCTCCTTCCGCGCACGCGCGGCTACGGGACCGCGGCAGAGAAGCTCGCCGCATGCCCTTTCATTCTGGCACCCGGACGGCCGCCGCGCACAGGCCGCGCGCCTCAGAGATCGTCGAACCCGTCCAGCTCGGCCAGCTCCCGGCTGAGCCGGCGGGTCTCGGCGAGCGCCTCCAGGGTCCTGCGCGCGGCCGTTCCGGGCCCGCCGCGCTGCGCCTCGCGGCGCCCGATATCGGGCAGAACCTCCACCGGCCGCTTCTCGCCCTCGAACTCGAAATCTGCGTCGGTTGAGAAATCCTTGCGAACGTATCCATTCATGGCGAGCTTGCTCCGCATGCCGTGTTGCCTGGTGCCTGTGTACTCGTTTTCGGCGGTTGGCGCCATCCGGTTCCACCACCGTCCCTGTCCTGCTTAGATGGGGGCGCCGGCAGAAAATTCCATGCCTCGCGCCGGGCAGCGCTTTGCCCTATATTGCCGGGCTCGGGAAACCGGGCGCGGCCGACCGGCTGCACAAGGGGTGGGGAGTTGCTGAGAGCCAGGCAAAAACTGGGCAAGTACCGCATCGAGCGCCGGCTCTCGGACGGGCCGCTGGCCACGGTTTACCAGGCCTTTGACACCATTCACGGCCTGCGCGTCGCGCTCAAGATCCCCCACCGGCAGATGATGGACGACTATTTCCTGGCCGATTTCCGCAAGGAAGTCAGGATGCTGGCGAAGCTGGACCACCCCCACATCCTCCCCATCCAGAACGCCTGTTTCATCGATGGCTATTTCGTCATCGCCATGCCGCTCGGCGAGGACACGCTCGGCGGGCGGCTGCAGCGGCGCATCTCCACGGCCAAGGCGCTGGATTTCACCGGCCAGATCCTCGAGGCAGTGGCCCATGCCCACGAGGAAGGCATCATCCACTGCGACATCAAGCCGGACAATTTCATCCTGTTCCCCGGCAACCACCTGCGCCTGGCGGATTTCGGTTTCTCGCGGCTCGCGCGGCGGCGACTGGAGGCCTCGGGCTCCGGCACGGTGGGCTATGTCGCGCCCGAGCAGGCCATGGGCCGGCCCGTGCTGGCTTCCGACGTATTCTCGGTGGGACTGGTGCTCTACCGGATGTTCTCCGGCACGCTGCCGCGCTGGCCTTACGACTGGCCGCCGCCGGGCGCGGCCCGGCTGCGCCAGAAACTTCACCCCGACATGGTCGCGCTGATCCGGCGCGCCATCGAGGTCAAGCCCGCCCGCCGCTATCGCGACGGCATCCGGATGCTCGCCGCCTTCGAGCGCATCCGCCACCCCGCGGCGGCGCGGTGAGCTCCGCGGACGGCGCGGACGCGCTGCTGTTCCGGGAGGAGACCGCCGCCCGCGAGGCGTTGCTCCGGGTCGCCGACGGCGCCGCCGCTGCATTCGCCGCCCCGCGGCCCGGCGCCGAGCGCAGCCAGGACGCGGTGCTGGTGCTGCCGCTGGACCCGGACCGCGCCGTGATGGCGGTGGCCGACGGCATGGGCGGGCTGCCTGACGGCGGGCTGGCGTCGGCCCGCGCGATCGGCGCGCTGGCCGAAGCGGTCGAGACGGCGGTGGCGGCCGGCCAGTCGCTGCAGAGCGCCATTCTGGACGGCATTGCGCGGGCCAACGACGCGGTGCTGGACCTGGCCTCCGGCGCGGCCACCACGCTGGCGGTGGCAGAGCTGTGCGGCGGCACGGTGCGCGCCTACAACATCGGCGATTCCGAGGTCATGGTGCTCGGCCAGCGCGGCCGCCTCAGGCTGCGCACGGTCTCGCACTCCCCGGTGGGCTTCGCCGTGCAGGCCGGCCTGGTGGACCACGAAACAGCGCTGCACCACGAGGACCGCCACCTGGTGTCGAATTTCCTCGGCAGCCGCGAAATGCGCATCGAGGTCGGCTCATCGCTGCGGCTCGCCCCGCTGGACACCGTGCTGTTGTGCACCGACGGCCTGGTCGACAATCTGCGCCTGGCGGAGATCCGCGAAATCCTGCGCTGCGGTCCGCTGGACGAGGGACTGCGCCGCCTGGCGCGGCGCGCGCAGGCGCGCATGAGCGGCGCCTCGGCCAGTGACGGGCAACAGCACCCCAGCAAGCCCGACGACATTTCGCTGGTCGCCTTCCGCAGTCGCCCGGGTCGCGCCGTGGCGCGCCGCCTGCCGCCGCCCCGACAATTCTCACTCGCCTAGGAGAGACTCCCCATGAGACTGATCCCGCGCCTCCTGCTCGCCGCCATCCTGCTGCTGCCATGGGGACTGTCGGCGCAGGCCGCCGCCCCGGTGCTGCTGATCCACGGCGGCGCCGGCACGCTCAAGGCCGCGGACATGAGCGAGGCCGACCGGGCCCGCTACGAGGCCGCGCTGCACGAAGCGCTGGACGCCGGCTGGCAGGTGCTGGCCGACGGCGGCAGCGCGCTGGACGCGGTCACGGCCGCGATCCTGCCGATGGAAGAATCGCCGCTGTTCAACGCCGGCCGCGGCGCTGTTTTCACCGCCGACGGTCGCAACGAGCTGGACGCCTCCATCATGGACGGCAGGACGCGCGCGGCGGGCGCCGTGGGCGGCGTGCGCTGGGTGCGCAACCCGGTGCTGCTGGCGCGCCGCGTCATGGAGGAATCCCCGCACGTGTTCCTCGCCGGGCCCGGCGCGCTGGAGTTCGCCATCGACCAGGGCCTCGAGCTCAAGCCGGCGGAATGGTTCTGGACCGAGCGACGCTGGCAGCAGATGCAGCGCGTCCTGATGAGCGGGGCGACTGTCGCCGCGCCGGGCGAAGGCCGTTTCGGCACCGTCGGCGCGGTCGCGCTGGACGCCTCCGGCGGGCTGGCGGCGGCCACCTCCACCGGCGGCACCACGGCCAAGCGCTACGGACGGCTGGGCGATGTGCCGGTCATCGGCGCGGGCACCTGGGCGGACCGGGACTGTGCCGTCTCGGCGACCGGCGACGGCGAGTACTTCATCCGCGCCGCCGCCGCGCACGCCATCTGCATGCGCATCGCGCCCGGCGGCGCCGCGCCGGGCGACGCCGCCGCGGTGGTGCTGCAAGAGATCCGCGAGCTGGGCGGCCTGGGCGGGGTGATCGTGGTCGACGGCGACGGCCGCTTCAGCCTGCTGTTCAGCACCGAGGGCATGTACCGCGGCCATGTCACGGCCAGCGGTCGCCGGGTGGCGATCTTCGCGGAGGAATGAGGCTCAGGCCTGGCTGATCAGCCAGCCGATATAGGCGAAATAGCCGGCCAGCAGCGCCAGGCCTTCGGGCCGGCCGATGCGCCGGCGCACCAGGATCAGCGGCACCATGAAAAGCGCGAACATCAGCATGATCGCGAGGTCGGCCATGGTGATGCCGCCCCGGTCCAGCGGGCTGATCATCGCAGTGAGGCCCAGCACCGCCAGGATGTTGAAGAAATTCGAGCCCACCACGTTGCCGACCGAAATGTCGGCGGCGTCGCGAATCGAGGCGACGATGCTGGTGGCGAGCTCCGGCAGGCTGGTGCCGAAAGCCACCACGGTGAGCGCGATCAGCGCGGAGCTGACGCCGAGCGCTGTGGCCAGCGTAATGCCTCCCTTGACGAAGGCCGCACCGCCCGCCACCAGCGCCACCGTCCCGCCCCCGATCAACAGCCAGTCGATCCAGGCCGCGCGGTGCGCCGCGGGCACGACCTGCTCGAATTCGTTGCGCACGCGTTCTTCTTCCCGCTCGCGGCGAGCGATCTGGATGTTCCAGACGAGGAACAGCACGAGGCCGAACAGGAAAACGACGCCCGCCGGCCGGCTGATGCCGCCGTCCTGCATGAATGCGAGCAGCAGCAGCGACACGAAAATCAGCCAGGGCAGGTCCAGCCGCAACAGGCGCATCTCCACTTTGGCCGGCCGGATCACCGCGGCGGTGCCCAGCACCAGGCCGATGTTCGCGATGTTGGAACCCACCACGTTGCCGATCGCCAGGTCGTCCACCCCCTCGAAAGCCGCCTGCAGGCTGACCGCGAGTTCCGGCGCGCTGGTCGCGAAGGCGATGATGGTCATGCCGATGACGAAGGGCGTCATGCCGAAGCGCAGCGCGAGACTGCCGGCGCCCCGGACGAGGCCCTCGCCGCCCGCGTAGAGCAGGACGCCGCCTGCCGCGAGATAGAGGAAACTCTCCAGCATCAGGCTTCGGGACCGGTGAAATAGCGCGCCAAATGGGCCTCGAAGGTTTCCTGCGGTGCTTCTTCCAGGACCTGCTGGGCCTCCAGGGAGCGCGCAGCCTCCGCTTCGAACCCGGCCAGGCGGTCCGGCGACATCGGCGGCAGCGCGGCGAAGTAATCGCGATGCTGGCGCGACATGCGCGCCGCGAATTCGAAGAAAGACTCGCCCTCGTCGCGCATCTCCGCGAGGATCCGTGCCGAGGGCGTCAGCTCCGGGTCCGCGATCTTGGCGGCCTGCAGCTCCAGCGACGCGCTGTAGGAGCGCGCCGGGTCCTCGCCGTCCAGCAGCCGGCAGACGGGCGCCAGCTGCCGGCAGATCTCGCGGCCCCACTCCGCCAGCGGTTTCTCCTCGCCGGATATGGCGAGCGAAAGGTCCGGACGACGGCCGGTGACCGCCACGCGCGTGTGGTTGTCGTCCAGCCGCTCCATCTCCGCACCGTCGATGGCGGGGCTGTCGTGCAGCATGCAGAACACCAGGAAAGCCTCGAGGAAGCGCAGCTCGTTCTGGCTGACGCCCGCCGGGTCGTAGGGGCTGACGTCCAGCGCGCGCACCTCCATGTAGGCCACGCCGGCGCGGTGCAAGGCGAGCGTGGGCCGCTCGCCGGCGCGGATGGGCTGCTTGGGACGAATGAAACCGTAATACTCGTTTTCGATCTGCAGCGCGCTGGTGGACAGCTGTCGCCAGCGGCCGCCGGGCGCCACGCCGATCTTTTCGTAGGGCGGCCAGGGCGAACGAATGGCCTGCTCGAGGCCCGAGATGTATTCGTCGAGGCTGTTCATGGACAGGTGGATGCTGGCCTGGGCGGTGCTGCGGTAGCCCAGGTCGCTCATCCGCAGCGAGGTGGCGTGCGGCCCGTAACGGGTGGCGGCGTCGAACTCCGGCAAGCCCGGGTTGCGGCCGCCCAGGAAAGACTTGCATACCGCCGGTGAGGCGCCGAACAGGTAGAGCACGATCCAGCCGAAGCGACGGTAGTTGCGCAGCAGGCTGAAATACATGCGGTCGCGGAACACGCGCTCGTCGCCCTGCCAGCCCTCGACCTCGCGCAGCGCGTCCCAGAAGCGTTCCGGCATCGAGTAGTTGAAGTGCACGCCGGCGATCGTCTGCATGACCCGCCCGTAACGGTAGCCCAGGCCCAGCCGGTAGATGTGCTTCATGCGGCCGACATTGGAGTCGCCGTAATCGGCCACCGGGATACTCTCGTCGCCGCCCACCGCACAAGGCATGCTGGTCGCCCAGAGCATTTCGCCGTCCGGCAGTCGCGGTCCGACGAACTGGTGGATGTCGCACAGGAACTGCAGCGTCGCCCAGGCGCTGTCCTGAGGCGGCGTGACGAACTCCAGCAGCGCCTCGGAATAGTCCGTGGTGATCCAGGGATGTGTCAGCGCTGAACCGAGCGCGCGCGGATGCGGCGTAGCGGCGATCCGCCCGTCGGGCGTCACCCGCAACGATTCCTTCTCGACGCCGCGACCGCCCCCGGGGAGGCAGCCCGCGTCCGCCGCCACGAGTTTTTCAAGTCGCTGATCCGCTATCCGGTACATGAATCAAGGCTCCCGCGCCTGCCCCGCCGCCACGGCGGACTGGCGATTATACGCAGCTGTGAGCCGCTACGGGCTCAAACTGTGAGGCAGGTCTTGCGGGCTTGCGGAGCCGGGGTGCTACAAGGATCGAGCCCAATTGGGCGCGTTCGGCGAAGCGGAGCTCCCGGGGAACCATGTCGGCTGAAATTCTCATCATGGAGTCGGATCACGACTGGCGCGGCCTGATATCCGAGTATTGCGCGGAACACGGCTATCGGCCGACGCCCGTGGAAGATTTTGCCGCCTTTTCGCAGGCCTGGCGCCCCGACATGGGGCTGGCGGCGCTCTCGCTCTCCGGGGCGCGCACCGACAGCATCGATGCGATCCGCTTCCTCGCCGACCAGGAAGCCGACGCCGGGCTCATCCTCACCGGCGACGCCGGTCCCAGGATGCTCAGCGCGGCCGGCCGCCTGGCGCGTGCCCACGGGCTGCGGGTGGTGGGCACGCTGATGCAACCCTTTCTGAGCGCCGATGTAGGGCGGCTGTTGTCGCGCCCGCGTCTCGAAGTGCGCGACCCCACCATGGAGATGAAGGCCCAGATCACCCATGACGACCTGCAGGGGTGCATCCGGCGCGGCCTGGTGAAGACCTGGTTTCAGCCCAAGATCGACATACACGGGCTGGAGCTCGCCGGCATGGAGGCGCTGGTGCGCATCGACCACCAGGCGCTGGGCATCATCGGGCCGGCAGCTTTCCTCAGGCTGGCGGAGGAGTCGGGCCTGATCCTGGAGTTGACCGAGGCCATCGTGTGCGAGGCCTTCTCCTGGGGCGCCCGCTGGCGCGCGCAGGGCATCAGCGCGCAACTGGCGGTGAACCTGCCGCCGCCGCTGCTCATCGACCCGCGGCTGCCCAACATCCTCTATTCCTGGTCCGAAACGTTCTCCCTGCGCCCCGAGCACATCACCCTGGAGGTCACGGAACACTCGGTGGTGAACGACGCGACGGCCACCCTGGAGGCGATCACCCGGCTGAGGTTGCGCGGTTTCCGCATCTCCATCGACGATTTCGGCACCGGCTACTCGAACATGGCGCTGCTGAATGAGCTGCCCTACAACGAGATGAAGCTGGACCAGAGCTTCATCCGCAACGCGGCGCTGGACAGCGAGGCGCGCGCCATCGTGCAATCCAGCATCGAGCTGGGCCACCGGCTGGGAATGCAGGTCGTCGCCGAGGGCGTGGCCTGCCAGGAGGACTGGGACCTGGTCGCGGAACTCGGCTGCGACGAGTGCCAGGGCTATTTCCTGGCGCGGCCCATGCAGCCGGCCAACCTGGTCGACTGGCTGCGCCGCTGGAACAAGACCCGCGGCGCCCGCTGAAGAGAACGGGCGGCTGCAAAGCCGCGGCCGGCCGCGCGCTTCAGTCCGAACCCAGTTCCTCGTCCATCACCTCGATGACGTGCGCGGCGTACATCAGCGACGGTCCGCCGCCCATCATCACCGTGACCGAGAGCATCTCGAGGATTTCCTCGCGCGTGGCGCCATGCCGGATCGCCGCGGGCACGTGGAAGGCGATGCAGGGGTCGCAACGCGAGCCCACCGACAGGGCGACGGCGATCAGCTCCTTGGTCTTCGGGTCCAGCGCGCCGTCGCTCATGGCCTGGTGGTGCATCAGGTTGAAGCCTTTCAGCGTGTCCGGCTGGGCTTTCTTCAGGTTGGCGTTGGCCGTGGTGATGCGCTTGCGCATGTCGGCGTAACCGTGGTCAGCCATAATGTGTCTCCTGTTTCGTTTTTGGCGCAGCCCCGGGCTGCGGGAGGTTGTTCTGTATGGGCCTGCTGGTCGAAGGTGAATGGCACGACAAGTGGTACGACACGGAGTCCAGCGGCGGAAAGTTCGTCCGCCAGGACGCGGCCTTCCGCAACTGGGTCACGGCCGACGGCGCCCCCGGGCCCAGCGGGGAAGGCGGCTTCCGGGCCGAACCCGGCCGTTACCATCTCTATGTTTCGCTGGCCTGCCCCTGGGCGCACCGCACGCTGATCTTCCGCGCGCTCAAGGGCCTCGAGGACGCCATCAGCGTTTCCGTGGTCCACCCGGACATGCTGGAGAACGGCTGGGAGTTCGGCGACTGCGAGGCGGGCGATTTTACCAGCGGCGACCCGCTGTACGGTAGCGACTACCTCTACCAGCTGTACTGCCGCGCCAAGCCCGACTACACCGGCCGCGTGACCGTGCCGGCGCTGTGGGACAAGCAGCGCGAAACCATCGTCAGCAACGAGTCCGCGGACATCATCCGCATGCTCAACAGCGCCTTCGA
>DATFKW010000101.1:0-2411 GCA_035268405.1 Gammaproteobacteria bacterium | reverse complement strand
GAGGGTCCTGGCGGGTCGCCACGGCGAGCAGGTCTCGCCCATCGACCATCCCGCCTGCGAGGCCGCGGTACTCGAGCTGCGCCTGCAGCCGGGTGGCCGCTACGAGTGGACACCGCCCGCCGGTCACCGTGCGCTCGTGCGGCCGTACCTGGGCACCGTGGAAGTCGATACCGGGAGCGGTGACCCGGCGCGCCTGGAGGACGGCCGCATGGCGGTGCTGGACGGCGCCGGGCCCATCAGGCTTCGGGCAGCCGGCGCCCCCGGCGGCATGCTGCTTTTGTCGGGCCGACCCCTTGACGAGCCGATCGTGCAGCACGGCCCCTTCGTGATGAACACCGCCGGGCAGATTCGCCAGGCCATCCGCGACTACCAGAGCGGCGCGCTGGTGGCGCCGCGCCACTGACCAAGACACCGGCCAACGACACCGAACAACGACACCGAACACGGAGAAACCCGATGAATACGCTCAACCCATGGATCCAGCTGGCCGCGCGCCTGTCCTTGTCCCTGCTTTTTATCGTCGCCGGCTTCAATAAAATCGGCAGCTACGAAGGCGTTGCGGGCTACATGAGCTCAATGGGCGTGCCCGGCGCGCTGCTGCCGCTGGTGATCGCGCTCGAGTTGCTGGGCGGCATCGCCATTGCGATCGGCTTCCGCACGCGCCTGGTCGCCTTTCTCCTGGCCGGCTTTTCGCTGCTCAGCGGATTCCTGTTCCACAGCCCGCTCGACCCCAGCGAGCAGACCCAGTTCCTGAAGAACCTGGCGATCGCCGGCGGCTTCCTGCTGCTGGTCGCGCACGGCGGCGGCGCTTACGCCCTGGACGCGCGCCGGCGCTGAGCTGGGAATCAGTCGCGTGTCGCGTCCATGCCGAACACCGGCTCGTCGCCCAGCACCTCGCTGCTCACGGTTGCGCCGGCCCGGATTTCGAGCCAGTCACCGGGTCCCAGCAGGCGCTCCCGACCGTCGAGCACCACGCGCATGCAGCCGGAGTACACCGCCTCGATGTATGACTCGCAGGCGCAGTGAGTGCCGAATGCCGTGCCGGGCGCAAGCAGGTGGACAGTCACGCGGTAACCTTGCGCCTCGAGCCGCGAGCGCAAACGCCGCAGCGCGCTCTCGCCGCGGTGCTCGCGGGCGTCGTTCCGGCTGTGGCCTGCGGCGGACATGTCTTGAGTGTAAGCCCGCGGCGCGTCAAGCGCCTCCCAGCCCGTGCAGAAAATCCGCCGGCGACTCGCCGCGCTCCAGCGCCTCGACCAGCGCCGAGCCCACGATCACGCCCGGAACGACCTTGCCGAGCGTCCCGACCTGCTCCGCGCTGCGCACGCCGAAACCGGCGCAGACCGGCACCGGCGAGGCCGCCACGACGCGGCCGAGATAAGCCTCCAGGTCCCCGCCCGCCGCCTTTGCGCCGCCGGTGATGCCGGTCACGTTGACCGCGTAGAGGAAGCCGCGGCTGGCGCGCGCGGCGGCCTCGAGACGGGCCGGCGGAGTGACGGGGCTGACCAGGTGGATCAGCGCCAGCCCCCTGGCGGCCAGCGCCGCGTCCAGCGGCTCGCTCTCGTCCAGCGGCAGATCCGGCACGATGAAGCCCGCAACGCCGCTCGCCACGGCGCGCTCGGCCAGCCTGTCGTAGCCCATCGCCAGCAGCGGGTTGAGATAGCTCATCAGCACCACCGGCGCCTCCGGCGGCGGGTCCATCTCGGCGAGCTCGTCCAGGATCCACGACAAGGTCACGCCCTGGGAAATGGCGCCGCGGCTGGCGCGCTGGATAGTGAGGCCGTCGGCCATGGGATCGCTGAACGGCACGCCCACCTCGACCACGTCGGCCGCACTGGCGACCTCCCTCAGCGTCTTCCTGAAATCCTCTTTTCGCGGGTAGCCGGCGGTGAGGAAAGCCACCAGCGCGGTGCGCTCCTCGTCGCCGGCCGCGCGGATCGCCCGGCTGATGCGCTCGTGCGCCGTCATCGCGCCGCCGCCTTCTTGGGGAAGCGCGCCAGCGTCGGCATGTCCTTGTCGCCGCGCCCGGACAGGCCGAGCAGCACCCGCTTGCCCGGGTTGTCACGCGCCCACCGCTTCGCGCCGGCGAAAGCGTGCGCCGTCTCCAGCGCCGGCAGGATGCCCTCCAGCTCGCAGCACTCGTCCAGCGCCTCGAGCGACTCCGCATCACCGGCATACTCGTAGCGCACCCGGCCGATGGTCGCGAGGAAGGCGTGCTCCGGGCCCACGCCCGGGTAATCCAGCCCCGCCGAGACGCTGTCGGTCTCGTAGATCTGGCCGTCGTCGTCCGACAGCAGCAGCGAATAGGTGCCGTGCAGCACGCCGGGGCGCCCGAAGCTGATGGTGGCCGCATTCTCGCCCAGCCCGGCGCCGTGCCCGCCGGCCTCGATGCCGAGGATGTCCACCGAGGGATC
>DATFKW010000100.1:0-4357 GCA_035268405.1 Gammaproteobacteria bacterium | reverse complement strand
GGTGTCGGCGACATGCGGCGGCATGGGGTCGTTGGCGACTTCGGCGGTGCCGATCTTGCTGAACACGTGGCCGACTTCCGGGATATCGACCAGGGTGTCTTCGAGCTGCTTTTGCATCTCGACCGCCTGGCTCAGGCTGGTCCCCGGGATCCGCAATGCATGCAGCGCGATATCGCCTTCGTCCAGGCTGGGAATGAACTCGGCGCCCATGCGGCTCGCCATGAACAGGCTGCCGGCGACCAGCGCGGCGGCTCCGGCCAGGATGATCACCGGGTTCGCCAGCGCCGTGCGCAGGGCCGGCGCATACGCCCGCCGCGCGCCACGCATGACGATATTTTCACGCTCGCGAATCGGACCGCGCATCGCGATGGCGACGGCCGCGGGCACAAAGGTGACGGCCAGCACCAGGGCGCCGAGCAGGGCCATGACCACCGTGAAGGCCATCGGGTGGAACATTTTTCCTTCCACACCCTGGAGGGCGAAGATCGGCACGTACACGATCATGATGATCAGCATGCCGAACATGCTCGGCGTGAACACTTCGCGGGTCGCCGCATGGACCGTCCGCAGTCGCTCCTCCAGGGTCAGCAGCCGGCCCGCATTGCGCTGGGCGAGGGCGAGGCGGCGCTGGCAGTTCTCCACGATGATCACCGCGCCGTCCACGATCAGCCCGAAGTCGATAGCACCGAGGCTCATGAGATTGCCGCTGACCCGGTTCGAGACCATGCCCGTGACCGTGAACAGCATGCTCAGCGGGATCACCAGGGCGGTGATCAGCGCGGCGCGCAGGTTTCCCAGCAGCAGGAACAGCACGACGATCACCAGCAGCGCGCCCTCGGTGAGGTTCTTGCGCACGGTATCGATCGTCTTTTCGACCAGCGTGGTGCGGTCATAGACCGGCTGAACGACTATGCCTTCCGGCAGGGAGGGCGCGATGCGCTCCAGGCCGGCGGCGACCCGTTTTGCCACTTCGCGTGAATTCTCGCCGGTCAGCATGATCGCGGTGCCAAGGACCACTTCCCGGCCGTCGTGCGTGGCCGCGCCGCTGCGCAGTTCGCTGCCGAACGCCACCTCGGCCAGGTCTCCGACCGTGACGGGCAATCCGGCGCGGTGACTGACGGTCAGCTGCCGGATCTCTTGCAGCGATCCGAGCTGGCCCGGCGAGCGCACCAGCCACTGCTCGCCGTTGCGCTCGATGAAACCGGCGCCCACGTTCAGGTTGTTGCGTTCCAGTGCGCGCACCACGTCACCGAGCGCGAGCCCATGGGCGAGCAGTTTCGCCGGGTCGGGCATGACGTGGTATTCCTTGACGTCGCCGCCGAGGCTGTTGACCTCCGTCACCCCGGCGACCTGCACCAGTTGCGGGCGCACGATCCAGTCCTGCACGGTGCGGAGGTCGCGGGTGGTGTAGGGCTCGCCATTCGGCCCGCGGGCGCCGGGTTCGGCTTCGACGGTGTACATGAAGATCTCGCCGAGCCCGGTGGCGATCGGGCCCATCGTCGGCTCGATCCCCGCGGGCAGGTTGGCGCGCACCGCTTGCAGCCGCTCGGCGATCAACTGGCGGGCCCGGTATATGTCGGTGCCGTCCTCGAAGACCACGGTGACCTGGGAGAGGCCGTAACGGGACAACGAGCGGGTATAGGCCAGGTCCGGCAGCCCGGCCATGGCGGTCTCGACGTGGAAGGTGACCCGCTGTTCGCTTTCCAGCGGAGAAAACCCCGGGGCGGCGGTATTGACCTGGACCTGGACGTTGGTGATGTCCGGCACCGCGTCGATCGACAGCCGCTGGTAGTTGTAGATTCCCAGCGCGGCCATGCCGGCCACGATCGCGACGACTATCCAGCGTTGCCGGATCGCGAAATCAATGAGCTTGTCTATCATGCGGGCCGCCTCAATGGTCGTGGGCGGCGCTGGACTTGAGCAAGTCGGCCTTGACCAGGTAGCTGTTGGCTGCGACGTATTCCGTGCCGGGTGCGAGTCCTTCCAGCACTTCGACGTGCTCGTGGTCGCCGGCGCCGAGCACCAGCGGGCGAGGCTCGAAGGCGTCGGCCTCGCGGATGAACACCACGGGCCGACCCTCGAAAGTCTGCACGGCCTCGCGGCGCACCGCGACCGGCACCAGTCGCCTGGCCACGACGACCTCACCCGTCACGAGCAAGCCGGGCGCCAGGCGAGTGCCGCGGTTCTCCAGCAGCGCGCGCACCAGGACCGCTTGCGTATCCTGCGATCCAACCGGCGCGAGATAGCTGATCGTCGCCTCACGCACGGCGCCTCCGTGGCCGCCGCGGATGTGCACGGGCTGCCCGGCGGCGAGGCGCGTGAGCTGGCGCGGGAAGGCCATGAAGTCCACCCAGAGCTCATCCAGGTCGGCCAACTGGAACAGCGGGCCGTTAGCGGCGTCGCCCGGGTTGACGCGGCGCTCCAGGACCACGCCGTCGGCCGGGGCGGGGACAGCGTAGCGCTGCAAACTCTCGTTGCTCTCGACAACCGCCAGCGTGTCGCCTCGGGCCACCTCGTCTCCCACCCCGACGCGAACCTCCCGAACGATGCCCGGGAAACGCGCCACGGGCCGGTACACGCGTTCCTCGTGAAGCCGCAGGTGCCCGTACAGCATGAGGGTTTCACGAATCTCCGCCGGCGCGGCGCTGGCCGTCCGGATGCCCGCGGCCGCGGCGGCCGCCTCGCTGATGAGCGCACGATCTTCATGCGCCTCCTCCTCGTGGTGGCCGTGATCGTCGGGGCCGGCCTGGCCGGGAGAAGCAGGCCCGCAGAGCAGGGCCATCGCCAATACGGCGCCGAAAAGCGCCTTGCAGCTGGTGTTGTTCATGGATTTGTCTCCGCGTGGGCAGGCATTGCCTGCGCCAGGATGGGCAGCCCGGTGAGCCGCTCCAGTTCGATCAGCAGCGCGTGGGCCTGCGCGAAAGCCTCGATGGCGGCCCGCTCGACGTCCAGCAGCTGGCGTCGCGCAGCCGAAAGCTCAAGGTATGAAAACCGCCCTTCGCGGTAGCCCTGGTTCACCTGCGCCATCATCGCCTGCGCTTCGGGCAGGACTTCGGCGTGCAGTGCGGCCGCCTCGGTGCGGGCATGAGCCAGCTCCTGGTAGAGCCCGAACAACACCGCATGGGTCTCGATCCGTGCGCGGCGGCGTTGCGCCTGCGTCATGCGCTGATCGGCCCGCGCGGCCGCGATCCGGCCCTGGTTCCGGTCGGCAAGAGGCAGGGGCATGCTGAACTGCAGCAGGAAAGCCTGGTCGGATGTTTCCTCGAAATGGCGGACGCCGGCGCCGACCCGCAAGTCCTGGCGCGCATTGGCGCGGGCGAGCGCTTCTTGTGCGGCGGCGACTCGCTCGAGCACGAGATAACGCTGTATTCCCGGCGCCTCGTCCACCCTGGCCAGGAAGTCATCCAGCGAGGGGAGGCCAGGCAGAGCTTTCAGATCTGCAAGCACCTCCCCGAAACCGGCATGCGTCTCACCCCAAGACGCGGCCAGCCGGATACGGGCGGTCGCCAGTTCATGTTCGGCATGCTCGTTGTCGATCTCGATGCGCGCGCGCTCGATGCGCGCCTGGCTGAGTTCCGCGGCCGGGCTGCGACCGCTCGCGACACGCTGCCCGGCAACGTCCTCGGCGGCGGCCGCCAGGGCCGACGCCCGCTGCGCCAGGTCGAGCAAAGCCCGGTCACGGGCAACCTCGACAAAGCGCCGGGCCGTTTCGGCAAGCACATCCAGCCGGGCCAGCTCGTAGTCGAAGCGGGTCAGCCCGCTTGCAGACGCCGCTGCCCGGCGGCGGTAGTCACGCTTGTCGCCGAGCTCAATGACCTGGCTGAGCGCTAAAGTCAGGTTCATTGCCGAGGTGCCGGAATAGACGCCGCTCCCGGCAATGTTCTCGATTTCCGCCTCCAGGCGAGGGTTGGGCCCCAGGCTCGCCTGCAGGAGGCGCGCATCATCGGAGCGCTCCCTCCAGGGATAAATTGCGAGCGTGGGGCTGTCGGCCAGGGTCCGGGCCAGGGCATCGCGCAGCCCCAGCGGGGCCGCACTGTCTTCAGCTGCGCAAAGGGATGTGGCCGGCGTGACGGCCAGCACCAGGGTGAGCGCCAGCACAGGCGCTCGCATAAATCTTGAGGGCAACATGGACTCCGCCTCTTGTCATGAACCAGGGAGCCGCCGGGAGGCGGCGCTACCGAGCTCAGGCGTTGGGCGGGGGGACGGGTGGTGCGTGATCCAGCAAAGGCCGGAGGGGAAGCAGAACCGGACGGTCAAAGCGCGCCGGCAACGGAACGGCGGGCGCCTGGTCGTGCCACAGCGCCGAATAGTGGGCGACCGCATGGCAACAGTGCGGGATATGGATATCTCCCGCGTC
>DATFKW010000099.1:0-6890 GCA_035268405.1 Gammaproteobacteria bacterium | reverse complement strand
GTCCAGCACCACGATGCTGTCGCGCAGGTTCTGCACGATGTACTCGTTGAGCTGGTTGAGGTTCTCCAGGTCCACGCCGCGCTGGCGGGCCAGCGCCTCGCTCTCGCTGAGCCGCCGCGCCAGCGGCGAGATGGCCAGCGCCAGGAACATCAACAGTCCGCCGAACAGCCCCGCCGGCGTCAGGTCGCCGGGGCTGAGCTCGCCGCGCGCGATGTCCACGCCCTGGGTCGCCAGCACGGCGAGGCTGGCCAGCGCGGCGAAGGCCAGCGCCCGCAAGCGCGATGAGACCAGCGCCAGCGCGCTGACCGTGATGATCAGCAGGTTGGCGACGCCGCTGCCCAGTCCGCCGCTGGCCCAGGCGAGAATGCTGATGATGCCGATATCGAACACGCCCTGGGCGACGGCCTGGCCGTTGACCGAGGGCCAGTGCTGGTTGACCGCGAAGTCGTTCAGCGCGGCCCAGGCAAAGGCCGACAAAGACGCTGCAAGAAACAGGTCTGGATGCAGCTCGCCGACCAGTCGCGGGTCCGACGGGTAGATGAACATCGCGAACAGCAGCGCGGCGTAGAGCAGCCGGAAGGCGTTCAGCAGCCGCAGCGTGCGCCAGGCGAACTCGGGGGCGACGGTGTGTGGGGAGCTTTTCATCGTTATATGACAGAATAACGGCCTTTCAACCTGGAGTCTCTCCGGAATGAACCTCCACGAATACCAAGCGAAACAACTGTTCGCCGAATACGGCATCCCGGTCTCGCGCGGCGTCCCGGCCCGCAATGCCGACGACGCGGCCAAGGCGGCCGAGGAGATCGGCGGCAGCACCTGGGTGGTCAAGGCCCAGGTTCACGCCGGCGGCCGCGGCAAGGCGGGCGGCGTCAAGGTGGTCGACAGCCCGGCCAAGGTGCGCGAGGCGGCGGCGAACATGCTCGGCCAGCGGCTGGTCACGCACCAGACCGATGCCGAGGGCCTGCCGATCAGCATCGTCTACGTGGAGGCCGGCTCCTCGATCGAGCGGGAGCTCTACCTGAGCCTGCTCGTCGACCGCAGCCAGGAGCGCATCGTCGTCATGGCCTCGGCGGCCGGCGGCATGGACATCGAGGAGGTGGCGGCCAAGACGCCCGAGCAGATTCTCACCGTGGCGGTACATCCCGCGGCCGGACTGCAGGGCTACCAGGCGCGGCAGATCGCCTTCGGCCTCGGCCTGGAAGGCAAGCAGATCGGCGAGTTTACGAAGTTACTGCAGAACCTCTACAAGCTGTTCGTGGAGCGCGACTGCGGGCTCCTGGAGGTCAACCCGCTGATCGTCAACGGCGAGGGCGGGCTGCACGCACTGGACGCCAAGATCGGCATCGAGTCGAACGCGCTGTTCCGCCAGTCGCGCCTGATGGAGTGGCGCGACCCTTCGCAGGAAGACGAGATGGAGAACCGCGCCTCGGCGCACGGGCTGAACTACGTCTCGCTGGACGGCCAGATCGCCTGCATGGTGAACGGCGCGGGCCTGGCGATGGCGACCATGGACCTGATCAAGCTGCACGGCGGCGCGCCGGCGAACTTCCTTGACGTGGGCGGCGGCGCGACGGCCGAGCGGGTGGCCGAGGCCTTCAAGCTGATCCTGTCGAACGAGAACGTGGAAGCGATCCTGGTGAACATTTTCGGCGGCATCGTGCGCTGCGACCTGATCGCGGAGGGCATCATCCAGGCGGTCAAGGAGGTCGGCGTGGAAGTGCCGGTGGTGGTGCGGCTGGAAGGCACCAACGTGGAGCGCGGGCGCGAGCTCCTGGAAAGCAGCGACGTGGACATCATCGCGGCCGACGATTTGACCGACGCGGCCCGGAAGGCCGTCGCGGCAAGCAAGGGGAAGGACACGGCATGAGCATCCTCGTAGACCGCAACAGCAAGGTCATCTGCCAGGGCTTCACCGGCCGGCAGGGCACCTTCCACTCCGAGCAATGCATCGAGTACGGCACGCAGATGGTCGGTGGCGTGACGCCCGGCCGCGGCGGCGAGACCCACCTCGGCTTGCCGGTGTTCAACACCGTGCACGACGCCGTCGCCGAGGCCAGCGCGGACGTCAGCATGATCTACGTGCCGGCGCCCTTCGCCGCCGACGCCATCCTCGAGGCGGCCGACGCCGGCATCAAGCTGGTGGTGTGCATCACCGAGGGCATCCCGGTGCTCGACATGGTGAAGGTCAAGGCGGCGCTGAAGGACTACGACTGCCGGCTGATCGGGCCGAACTGCCCGGGCATCATCACGCCCGAGCAGGCGAAGATCGGCATCATGCCCGGCTTCATCCACAAGCCCGGCAAGATCGGCATCGTGTCGCGCTCCGGCACGCTGACCTACGAGGCCGTTTACCAGACCACCAAGAACGAGCTCGGCCAGTCCACCTGCGTGGGCATCGGCGGCGACCCGGTGCGCGGCATGAACTTCATCGACTGCCTCGAACTGTTCGAGCGGGACGAGGCCACCGAGGGCGTGCTGATGGTCGGCGAGATCGGCGGCACCGACGAGGAGGCCGCCGCCGAGTTCATCGCGGAGCGCATGACCAAGCCCGTGGTGGCCTACATCGCCGGCGTGACCGCCCCGCCGGGCAAGCGCATGGGCCACGCCGGCGCGATCGTGTCGGGCGGCAAGGGCACCGCCGACGAGAAGTTCCGCGCGCTGGAGGAGGCCGGCGTGACCACCGTGCGCTCGCCGGCGGAGCTGGGCAGCGCCATATTGGAGCGTCTTTCGTAAGGCTCAGCGAGGCTTGCGCATTCATGAGTGTCACTTTAGTATCACTTCATGCGCGCTGAACTCGTCACTACGCTGAAACGCCAGGCGACCGAGATACTCGCTGACCTGGAGCGGGACAAGGAGCCTATCCTGATCACGCAGCACGGCATACCCAGCGCCTACCTGCTTGATGTGGAGAGCTTTGAGCGCCTGCAGCGGCGGATGGCGGCGCTCGAGGGCATCGCCCGGGGCGAAATGGCGGTGGCAGAGGGAAGAGTGGCCAGCCATGCCGACGCCAGGGCCCGCATGGGACGATGGCTGAAATAATATGGACCGAGCCGGCGCTCAGTGACCTGGATGCCATCGCCGACTATATCGCCATCGAAGACCCTGCGGCGGCGGCACGACTGGTGCAGAGGGTCTTTCGACATGTCGAGCAACTCGAAGTCCATCCGCAAAGCGGTAGCCGGCCGTCGGAATTGAGCGGGTCGCGTTATCGCCAGATCGTCGAGCCTCCATGCCGAGTGTTCTATCGATACGATGGCGAAGCCGTGTTGATACTTCACGTCATGAGATCGGAGCAAGTTTTCAAGCCTGCTCGCTTGAAAAAACGTGATCGATAAAAAACGTGATCGATAAACGTGATCGATAGAGAACCTGATACTCCCCCTCCGCGAGACCTTTCTTCTATGCCCCTCCGCATCGCCATCGCCCAGATGAACCCCGTCGTCGGGGACGTGGAGGCCAACGTCACCCACATGCTGGAGATCTGCCGGCGTGCGCACGACGCGCTGCGCGCCGACCTGGTGATGTTCCCGGAGCTGGCGCTGTGCGGCTATCCGCCGGAGGACTTGCTGCTGCATCGCGGCTTCGCGCGCGACGTGGCGGAGGCGCTGGAACGACTCGCGCGCAGCCTGGACGGCATGTCCGCGCTGGTCGGCTACCCGGAGTACGATGGCGAGACGATTTACAACAGCGCCGTCCTGCTGCGGCCGGACGCCGCGCCGGTCATCTACCGCAAGCAGAACCTGCCGAACTACGGCGTGTTCGACGAGAAGCGCTATTTCACGGCCGGCGATGAGCCCTGCGTCGTGGAAATGAAGGGTGTGAAGCTCGGCATCACCATCTGCGAGGACCTGTGGGGCGCCGATGTCGGTCGCGTCACGGCCGAGGCCGGCGCCGAGCTGCTGCTGTCCATCAACGGCTCGCCCTACGACACCGGCAAGCTGGCGCGCCGCGAGGCCGTGCTGGCCGGGCAGGTCGCAGACACCGGCCTGCCGGTGATCTACGCCAATCTCGTCGGCGGCCAGGACGAGCTGGTGTTCGACGGCGGTTCCATGGCCTACAGCCGCGAAGGCGAGCTGGTCTACCGCGCACCCTTCTTCAGCGAGGCGCTGGAGCTGGTCGAGGTCGAGCCCGGCGGCCGCATCGTGCCGTCGCATGTCGCGCCGGCGCCGGAGTTCGTCGACGGCGTCTATCGCGCGCTGGTGCTGGGCGTGGCCGATTACGTCAACAAGCACCACTTCCCCGGCGTTGTGCTGGGCCTGTCCGGCGGCATCGACTCGGGCCTTACGCTGGCGATCGCCGTGGACGCGCTGGGCCCCGAGCGGGTGCGCGCCGTGATGATGCCGTCGCGCTACACCACCGACATGAGCCGCGAGGACGCCGAGCGCCAGGCGCGCACGCTGCGCGTCCACTACGACGTGGTCTCCATCGAGCCCATCTTCGAGGGCGCGCGCACCGCACTCAGCGAGGTGTTCCGCGGCATGCCGGAGGACGTCACCGAGGAAAACATCCAGGCACGCTGCCGCGGCATGATCCTGATGGCCATGTCGAACAAGTTCGGCGCCATGCTGCTCACCACCGGCAACAAGAGCGAGATGGCGGTGGGCTACGCCACCCTGTACGGCGACATGGCCGGCGGCTTCGCGCCGCTGAAGGACTGCAGCAAGACGCTGGTCTACCGGCTCGCCGAGCATCGCAACCGCGACCTGGAGGTCATCCCCCGTCGCGTGATCGAGCGTCCGCCCTCGGCGGAACTGCGCCCGGATCAGCAGGACACCGACTCGCTGCCGCCCTACGAGGTGCTGGACCCCATCCTCGAGGCCTTTATCGAGGAAGACTGCTCGGTGGACCAGATCGTGGCGCGCGGCTTCGACCGTGCGGTGGTCGGCCGCATCCTCGGCATGGTGAAGCGCAACGAGTACAAGCGCCGCCAGGCGCCGCCCGGCATCCGCATCAGCCGCCGCGCCTTCGGGCGGGACTGGCGTTACCCGATCACCTCGGGCTTCGCGGCGCGCTGAAGGCCATCGAGGCCAGGCCGCGCCCGGGCGCTGCCCAGCGAGCGGCGGGCGCCCGGCTTACCGACCGCGGCTCGCCGACCCCGACTCACCGCGCCCGGTTGGACTCGAGGATCAGCCGCGTGTCCGCGGCCAGCTCCGGCATCTCCAGCGCGTCGTAGGACTGCGCCATGATTCGCAGGGCCGGAATCACGGCCGGCGTCTCCTGGTAGTTCTCGATGACGTTGCGCGCGCGGTTGATGGCGGCCACGTGCGCGTTGCGGTCCGAGTAGAACTCCGCCACGCGGACTTCGCGCATCGCCAGCCGGTTGCGCAGGTAGATCATGCGCTGGCGGGCGTCGGCGACGTAGCGGCTGTCGGGATACTGCTGCACCAGCCGCTGGAAGCTGGCGAAGGCGGCGCGCATCTGGCCGGGCGGCCGCTTGTCCATGTCGGTGCGGAACAGCTTCTCCAGCGGCCCCGCCTCCGGCGGAAAACGCGCCAGGCCCTGGATGTACAGCGCGTAGTCCACGCGCGGGTGCGTCGGGTTCTCCAGCATGAAGCGGTCGGCGGCGCTGATCGCCGAGTCCGGCTGGTCGTTGCGCCAGTAGGCGTACATCAGGTCCAGCTGCGCCTGCCGCGCTTCCTCGCTGAAGGGGTAGACCGCGGTGAGGTTCTCCAGGCTGCTGATGGCGGACACGAAGTTGCCGGCGTTCAGCGCCTCGCTCGCCCGCTCGTACAGAATCCGCGCGTTCTCGTCCGGGTCGATCTCCGTGTCGTCGCCGCCGCCCCACAGGGCGCAGCCGGCCGAGGTGGCCAGCAGGCACACCATCAGCAGGCGGGCGATCAGCAGCCGCGCGGGCTGCAGGCGGAGAGTCGGCAGCCGGGCGAGCGGCAGGCGGGCGAAGTCTGGCGTCATGAGGGATTCCGTGGCGTGGAGCCGGCTCGGCATTATAACGGATGGCCATTGCCGGCGGGTCATGCCAGCGGGTCATGCCAGCGGGTCCGCGCGGCAGGTTCGCCACCAGGCTTGACCCGGACCCGCCGGGTCGGCAGTCGCCGGGTCCGGCGCCGCCATGGATTACACTGCCCGCCATGCAGAAGCTGGAACACCACGCCGTCGTGCCGCCCGAGATGGCCGGCCAGCGCCTCGACCAGGCGCTTGCCGCGCTGTTCCCCGACTATTCGCGCAGCCGGTTGCAGGGCTGGATCCGCGCCGGGCAGGTGCGCGTGGACGGCCGCGAACTGCGGCCGCGCGACAAGGTGGACGGCGGCGAGGCGATCACGCTGTCCGCCGAGTTGGAGGACGAGACGCAGGCGGCGGCCGAGCCGATCAGCCTGGCGGTGCTGCACGAGGACGAGGAGATCCTGGTGCTGGACAAGCCGCCGGGCCTGGTGGTGCACCCGGGCGCCGGCAACCCGGCCGGCACGCTGGTCAACGCGCTGCTGCACCACCGCCCCGAGCTGCGCGCCCTGCCGCGCGCCGGCATCGTGCACCGGCTGGACAAGAACACCAGCGGCGTCATGGTGGTGGCCTGCACGCCCGGCGCGCACGCCGCGCTGGTGCGCCAGCTGGAGGCGCGCAGCGTCAAGCGCGAGTACCAGGCAGTGTGCGCCGGCGTCATGACCGGCGGCGGCACGGTGGACGCGCCCATCGGCCGGCACCCGGTCGATCGCGTGCGCATGGCGGTGCGCGAGGGCGGCCGCGAGGCCGTGACCCACTACCGCGTGCAGGCGCGTTTCCGCGGCCACACCCACGTGCTGTGCCGCCTGGAGACCGGGCGCACCCACCAGATCCGCGTCCACATGGCGCATATCCGTTATCCCATCGTCGGCGACCCGGTGTACGGCGGTCGGCTGGCCATCCCGCGCGGCGCCAGCCCGGCGCTGGCCGAGGCG
>DATFKW010000098.1:0-24349 GCA_035268405.1 Gammaproteobacteria bacterium | reverse complement strand
GGCCTGCTCGGCGCGGCGCAGCTCGGTGATGTTGCGATCAGTCATCAAGTCCACCAGGTCGCCGCTACCTGCTGCGCGGCCACCGCGATCTCCCACAGGCCGTCCACCGGGGAGGGCCGGATATCCTCGACCTCGATGTTCGGAAACCTCGCCGCCAGGGACTCCTCTACCGAGGCGCCTTCCGCCGCGGCAGCGGGAAACAGTGCAACGAGGCTCGCTGCAAGAATGAACGAGGTCATAGGCGCTCCAGTTCCAGGGGTATTCATACGGTCATTCAGACCGGCCACGCCGGGAAAAGGTTCACACCGGCGAAAGGGCCGCACGAGTTCAGGCAGCTTGCGATTCTATCGCGCCCGGGCCTCGCCGTCGCGGCTTCAGCCGCGCGGGTGGTGACGGCTGTGCAGCTCGCGCAGGCGCTCGCGCGCGACGTGAGTGTAGATCTGGGTGGTGGACAGGTCGCTGTGGCCCAGCAGCATCTGCACGACGCGAAGGTCCGCGCCGTGATTGAGCAGGTGCGTGGCGAAAGCGTGCCTGAGGATGTGCGGCGACAGGGCCTGGCCGATGCCGGCCCGCAGGGTGTAGCGCTTGATGATGTGCCAGAAGGCCTGGCGGGTCATCTTGTCGCCGCGGCGCGTGGGAAAGACGAAGTCCGTCTGCTTCTCCAGCAGGATCTCCTCGCGCGGGCCCTCGATGAACTGCTGCAGCCATTCCATGGCCTCTTCGCCCAGCGGGATCAGCCGCTCCCGTCCGCCCTTGCCGGTGATGCGCACCACGCCCTGGTTCAGGTTCAGGTGGGCGAGCTTCAGGCTCACCAGCTCGGTGACCCGCAGGCCGGTCGCATAGAGCAGTTCCAGCATGGTGCGGTCGCGATGGCCGAGCGCATCCGCCGTGTCCGGAGCCTCCAGCAGGGCCTCCACCTCGTCCTCGGTCAGCGACTTGGGCAGCGGCCGGCCGATCTTCGGCATGGACACCTGGGCGGTCGGGTCTTCGCCGCCCCGCTCGCGCACCAGCCAGCGGAAAAACCGCCTGAAACTGGACAGCTGGCGCGCGGAGGAGCGCGGGCGCGCGCCGCCCTCGACCCGGTCGGCGATGAAGCCCAGCACGTCGCTGCGTCGCGCCTCGCCGATGCCGCGCCCGCGCGCGTCGATCCACCGGGCCAGCGCCATCAGGTCGGTGCGGTAGGCGACGAGGGTGTTCCTGGACAGGCCGCGTTCCATCCAGGCGGCGTCCAGGAAACGGTCGACCAGCTGGCCCGAGGCCTCGAGCCGGCTTTCACCGCCCTTCGCCCCATTCCGCCCGTTGCTGTCGGATGCTGAACCCATTCCGTCCACTTCGCGATCCCCGGCGCCGCACGACGCCGGTTGCAGAAAACCGAAGCACATTCTCGATGCGCACGCGCGGTGGCGATGCGACCGCGGTCACAGAACCGCGGCCGCTTAACATAATCGTGAAATGGGTCACACAAGACGCCGGCGACGACGCGCGTCACCCGCCCGCCCAAGGCGGGATGCCATGGCGGAATTGGCTAGCGCCCCGCCCTTAACTCGTTGAGCTGGATGCGGTCTTCCACGAAACGCTGCCACTCGCGAGCCTGCTGGCGGGTCTTGGCATCGAAGTCCTGGGCGCGCTGGAAGGCATTACGCGATTCCCTGAGATTACCGCGCTCCATCTCGGCGATGCCGATCATGAGCCATGCGCCGCCGGGCTTGTCCACGTTGCCGAGCTCCAGGCCGGCGCGCGCCGCTTCCACCGTGGTGTCCCACTCGTTCTGCTCCATCATCAGGCGCGCCTTCTGGATGAACAGCTGGCCGTCGCCGGTCAGGGGTGCGAGCTCGTCGATCACGGCGCCGGCGCGGTCGTACTCGCGCGCGGAAGTCCATGCCTGCAACAGCAGCTTGAGGTTCTTCTGCGTGCGCTCGACCTGGTCGGCCTGCATGGCCTTGTGGAGAATCTGCCCCGCCTGGTAAGGCAGGTCCACGTACATGCTGGTGCGCACGAGGTTGAGGAGTTTCTTTTCCTCGGTGATCAGCCCCGCGTCGTAGGCCGTCATCAGGGCCGACAGCGCGTCCGTGTCCTGGTTGAGCTCCTGGTGGGCACCCGCCATGGTCTCCCAGTAGCGCAGCTTCTCGGGCCAGTTGGCGACCAGCGTCTTCAGCACCCCCAGCGCGCTGCGGAAATCCTTGAGTTCGAAGTGAATGGCCAGCGCCAGCTGGTACCAGCTCTCCTTGGCCTCGCCGCCAGCCATCTCGATGGCGTCGGTCACCCACGGCAGGGCGTCCCGGTAACGGTTCATCTGGGCGTAGTTCTGGCCCATCATGATGTAGTCTTCCGGCTTCGGCTCGGGCTGGTAACGCAGGTATTCCGTCATCATGTCGATGGACTTCTGCCACTCTTCACGCGACGCGTAGAGCTGCGCCAGCGACCGCATCATGTCGAAGTGCGCCCGGTTCGGGAGCGCGTCCAGCTCGAGCACGCGCTCGAAGTGCGGGATCGACTCGGTCACGCGGTCCAGCGATATCAGGATGAAACCGTAGATCTGTTCGCCCATGGCGCGCTCGTAATCACTGAGCTGGCGGTCCAGGTAGGACTGAACGGCTTCCAGGGCCTTGTTGAACTCGTCGGCGGTGTACAGCTCGGTGACCGTGTTGAAACGGCGGTAGGCCCGCTCGCCCATCATCACGGACGGTTCCTGGCGCTCCAGTTCGGCCTTGGGCTCTTCCTGGGCGGAGGCGGACAGGGGCGCGCCGGCGAGCAGCGTCGCCGCGCACAGCATCGGCAGCAGCAGGGCGCGATGGAGGTTGATGCTGTTCATCAATCAGCCCTCGTCCATGTTGAATTCAATGGTCTGTTCGGCCGGGCGTGACACCGCCTGGCCGTCCACGATGCGCGGGCGGAACTTCCAGCGCAGGATCGCACGCAGCGCTTCCCGGTCGAACACCCGTCGCGGATTGGAATCGACCACCTGCGGATTCATCACCGACCCGTCCGGCATGATGGTGAAGCGGACCCGCACCCAGCCCTCGATGCCGCGCAGCAATGCATCGCGCGGGTAATTGGGCTCGATGCGAACGATCGGGATCACGTCGCCGTCGCCCATGTTGTCGCCGGCCTGCCAGGCGGCCGCGACCACCGGTCCGCCGGTGAAGCCGACTGAGATGTCCGGAGTCTCGATATCCAGCACCTGCTTGACCTGCTGCTGCGGCGCCTGGGTCTGCAGTTCCGGCGGGGGTGGCGGCTTGTCCGGCGGCGGCGGCTTCTTGGGCACCCGCCGCTCGCGCGTCTGCACGATCTCCTCCGCCCGCACGCGCACGAAATCGACCACCTGGCCGGTGTCGTCCGGCCGCTGGAAGCCGTCCCGCCCGCCGATCAGGGTGTGCATCAGCAGGAACAGCAGCAGCGCCATCAGGACGCCGGCACCGATGGAAATAATGAAGCGCATCAGCTGCCCTCCGGGTCCGCGGCGACCGAGATCTTGCCCACTCCGCCGAGCCGCACCTGGTCCATGAGGTCGATCAGGATCCCCGTCTCGGAGGACTCGTCCGCAATGATGACCACCGAGCTCTCCGGGCTCTCGTTGCGGGCCTGCTCGACCAGCTGGCGGACCGACTCCAGCTCGACCTGGCGCTTGTCCATCCAGATCTGGCCGGTCGCGGAAATCGCGATCAGGATATTGCCGAGCTCCTGCTGGCTGGCCGTAAGCGCCTCGGGCCGTTGCGGGTCGATCCCGGTTTCACGAATGAAGGAAGTCGTGACGATGAAGAAAATCAACATGATGAACACGATGTCGAGCATCGGCGTGATGTTGATCTCCGTCTCTTCTTCCTTGGTAGCGTGCCTTCTTGCCATGTCGTTTAGAGTCCCGCCCGGCGGCTAAAGTTTCGGCATTTGAGGATCGTCAGGGTCGGCGCGCCATGGCCGCGATGGAAACCTGGTCCGCGCCGGCCATTCTCGCCTGGTCGATCACGCGCACCATCAGGCCGGAATCGGCCGCCCGGTCGGCGATCACGACCACCGGCGTCTCCACGCCCTTGGTAGCCAGCTCGCCCTCCACGTTGGCGCGCACCGCGCGGATGTCCACCGTGCGGTTGTTGACCTGCACCTGGCCGGAGGCCTCGATGCGTATCGCGATCACCTCGGTGATCTTCTTCTCTTCCTGCGGCTCGTTCGAGGGCCGGTTCAACTCCAGGCCGACCTCCTTCACGAAGGAGGTGGTGACGATGAAGAAGATCAGCATGATGAAGACGATGTCCAACATCGGCGTGATGTTGATTTCCGCCTCTTCCTCGCTTCTCGCAATCCTGCGTCTCATGCCTTGGCAGCCCTCAGTGTCTTACCAGCAGCCCTTCGAGCCGGTCGGTCTCGATGGTGGCCTTCTTCTCCAGCAGCGCGGCGAAGTAAAGCCCGGACAAGGCGGCCACCAGGCCGGACATCGTCGGGATGGTCGCCTTGGAAACGCCGCCCGCCATCAGTCGCGCGTTGCCGGTGCCGGCAAAGGCCATCACGTCGAACACCGCGATCATGCCGGTCACGGTGCCGAGCAGGCCCAACAGGGGCAGCACGGCCATCAGCGTCTTGACCAGCAGCAGGTAACGCTTGCTCGCCAGCTTGACCTCGGACACCAGCAGCGTGCGGATCTGATGCGCCGCCCACGACGTGGTGTCGCTGCGCTCCTCCCAGGCAGTTTTGGCCCGGTCGATGTGCCCGGGCAGCACGAAGTAGAAGAACCAGATGCGCTCGATGATGAATGTCCACATCAGGATCGTGACGAAGAGGATGGCGTAGAGCACGTCTCCTCCCATCTCGAAGAAGTCCCTGATGGACACGAATGCATCGAGGAAAGGGTTCATCTGCCGCCTTCCGACTGCTTGGCGATGATGCCCGCGCTCTGCTCTTCCAGGACTTCGATCAGCGCCTTGCTGCGGCTGGCGACCACGCTATGCAGCAGCACCAGCGGGATCGCCACGGTCAGGCCGAGCACGGTCGTGACCAGCGCCTGCGAGATGCCGCCGGCCATCAGCTTCGGGTCGCCCGTGCCGAACAGCGTGATCGCCTGGAAGGTCGCGATCATGCCGGTCACCGTGCCGAGCAGTCCGAGCAGCGGCGCCACCGCGGCGATGATCTTGATCGATCCCTGCCAGTTCTCGAGCTTCGGCACTTCCTTGAGGATGGCCTCGTCCAGCTTGAGCTCCAGCGTCTCCGTGTCCACGTCGCGGTTGTCCTGGTAAATTTTCAGCACCCGTCCCAGCGGGTTGTTTTCCTTCGCTTCGTCGGATTTCAGCTGGCTGCGCAGCCGCGCCCCGGTGGCGCCCAGGTACAGCCAGCGGACCAGCGCGATCAGCAGCCCGATCAGGCCGAGCGCGATGATCACGTAACCGACCGGTCCGCCCTGGTCGACACGCTCGGCCAGGCTGGGCTCCTGGATCAGCAGCGCCAGCAGCGAGCCGCGGCCGGGATCGATCGCGGCTCCGACGGTGGTGCCGGGGCTGGCGTTGAACAACTCCTCCGCCATGGCGCGATAGCGGCCCTGCGGCTGGCGGGCCAGCTCCAGGATGGTGTTGGTTTCGGGCAGGTAAGTCAGGAAACGATCGCCCGAGACCAGGTTGAACACGCCGATCCGGACCAGCTCTTCCTCGGCGGAGGTGCCGTCCGGCTTGGTGATCGTGGCGCCGAAGCGTGCCACTTTGCCGCCGCGCACCATCTCCTCGGTGAGCAGCGCCCGCAGGTCGTTGAGCTCCTCCATGGAGGGCACGCCGCGCACCTTGGCAAGCTCCTCGGCGATCTGCTCGCGACCCGGGTCCTGAGCCGTCACCAGGGAGCCGCGGATGATGCCCACCGTGTCCCCGGCCACCTGGCGCACGACGCCGAACAGCTCGCCGAAGTTGCCCAGCTGCGTGGTCAGGGTCTCGTTGAGCTCGGCCAGTTCGGCCTCGTTGGCGTTGAACTGGTCGGTCAGCTCGTCGCTGCGCTGCTCGGCCGCGGCCAGCTCTTCCTGGGCCTGGCGCAACAGGGCCTGCTGCTCGTTCCGGTTCTGCCGGAAGCGCTGCTCGCGCTGCTGGTTCTCGGCGCTCAGTTCGGAGCGGGACTGGCGGACTTCCTGCAGGAGTTCGTCGAGCGAGTCGACTGCAAAAACCGGGCTCGCGCCCAGGGCGACCGTCGTGGCGGCCAGTGCGAGTACAAGCTTCCTCATTGAACCTGCTCCGTCTCGGGGGCGGGCAGCGGCAGGCGTAGCAGATTCGGCGCCGCTTGCTGGCGGGCGATCTTCAGCCCCTCCACCACGTCATTGCGATATTCGTTGGCCACTTCCCATTCCCCGGTGTTCTTGTTCCAGAAGCCCGTCTCGGCCCGGTCGGGCGTCTGGTAGGCCAGCAGGATCCGGCCCACCCTCAGGAAATCGACCTGGCGATCCCCGAGCTGGCCGTCGTAGGCCTCGGTGGTGCGGCCGAAATCGGCTTCCACCTGGTAGGCGTTCATGATCTGGCGGTACTTCTCGGACACCGTCACGTCGGACTGCTCCATGATTTCCCGCAGCATCGCGACCCGGTCGCGGCGCTCTCTCATCTGGAAGGGCATGTCCAGCTCGATCAGGGCCTCCAGGTCGTCGATCATCTCGTACATCAGCGGAATGATGTCCTGCTGCACTTCCTGGAAGCTCACCAGCTGTTCCTGGATGTCGGCTTTCGCCTCTTCCTGGTCCTGCACCAGTGCCTCGAGGTTCTGGTTGTATATGCGCACCCGGTCCAGTCTCTGGAGCGTCACCCGGTATTCGCCGAGCAGCTCGGTGGTCTGGTCGGCGAGCTGGGCGATCCGCTGCTGGGAGCGCGCGGCGTCCTGGACGCTCGACTTCTGCTCCGAAAGCGCGGTTTCCAGGGTGCGCTCCTGGGCGAGCGGCTGGCTGAGCGGCAGGACCGCCATCAGCGCCAGCGCGGCGTACGCACCGGGGCGCCATCTCCTGTTTTGATGCATGAGAACCTCTTCGATGTGACAGAGACAGGTATAGGGTGGAGCCGCGAGCACTGCCGCGGGGAAGCGGGAGAAGCTAGCAGAATCAACCCCTGATGAAAAGCACGAGAGTTGGCGGCATCCTGCCGCCGCCGAACGAGCCGGACGGCGGATCGTCCCGCAACTCGGGTCCGGTCCCCCGGCTGCCCGGGAGACATTATACAGTCACATGTTGCGCCGATACCGCCCGCCCACCGCGTAGAGCGCGTGGCTGATACGACCCAGCGAACAGTGCTTGACCGTTTCCATGAGGCCCTCGAACACGTTTCCGCCCGCCGCGGCCGTCTCCGCGAGGTCGGCCCGGGACCGCTCGCCGGCCTCGCCGCCCCGCTCATTGAAGGCGCGCGTGGCGGCCACCTGGGCAGCCTTTTCCTCTTCCGTGGAACGGATCAGTTCGCCCTCCTCGGTCGCGGCGGCCGTGTCGCTGTCCGGTCCCAGGAAGGTGTTCACGCCGATCAGCGGCAGGCTGCCGTCATGTTTCTTGTGCTCGTAATAGAGGCTCTCTTCCTGGATCCGCCCCCGCTGGTACATCGACTCCATCGCTCCCAGCACGCCGCCGCGCTCGGTGATGCGCTCGAACTCCCGGTAAACGGCCTCCTCGACCTGGTCGGTCAGGTAATCGATGGTAAAGGAGCCCTGCCAGGGGTTCTGGTTGCGGTTCAGGCCCAGCTCCCTGTTGATGATGAGCTGGATCGCCACCGCGCGCCGCACCGAGGCCTCGGTGGGCGTGGTGAGCGCCTCGTCGAAGGCGTTGGTGTGCAGGCTGTTGCAGTTGTCGAACAGGGCGTACAGGGCCTGCAGCGTGGTGCGGATGTCGTTGAACTGCATTTCCTGGGCATGCAGGCTGCGACCCGAGGTCTGGATGTGGTACTTGAGCATCTGGCTGCGCGTGGAGGCGCGGTACAGGCGCTTCATGGCGCGTGCCCAGATGCGGCGCGCCACCCGGCCGATGACGGCGTATTCCGGGTCCATGCCGTTGGAGAAGAAAAAGGACAGGTTGGGCGCGAAATCGTCGATCTTCATGCCGCGCGCCAGGTAGTACTCCACGATCGTAAAGCCGTTGGCGAGCGTGAAGGCCAGCTGGCTCACCGGGTTCGCGCCCGCCTCGGCGATGTGATAGCCGCTGATCGACACCGAGTAGAAGTTGCGTACCCCGTGGTCGATGAAATACTGCTGCACGTCGCCCATCATCCGCAGGGCGAACTCGGTGGAGAAGATGCAGGTGTTCTGCGCCTGGTCCTCCTTGAGGATATCGGCCTGCACGGTGCCGCGGACCCTGGCCAAGGTCTCGGCCCGGATCCGCCGGTAGGCCTCCGCGTCCACCAGCTGGTCGCCGGAGACGCCCAGCAGGCCGAGGCCGGAGCCGTCGTGGCCCTCGGGCAACTCGCCGCGGTAGGTCGGCCGCCGCTCGCCCAGCAACTCGTCGATGCGCGCCCGGGCGGCAGGCCATCCGCCGGTCTCGCGCAGGTGCTTCTCGACCTGCTGGTCGATGGCCGTGTTCATGAACATGGCGAGGATCATCGGCGCCGGGCCGTTGATGGTCATCGACACCGAGGTGGACGGATCGCACAGGTCGAAGCCCGAATAGAGCCGCTTCATGTCGTCCAGCGTGGCGATGGACACGCCGGAGTTGCCGATGCGCCCGTAGACGTCGGGCCGCTCGTCCGGGTCCTCCCCGTACAGCGTCACCGAGTCGAAGGCGGTGGAAAGCCGCGTCGCGGCGTGGCCACCCGCCAGGTAATGAAAGCGGCGGTTGGTGCGCTCGGGCATGCCTTCGCCCGCGAACATCCGGATCGGGTCTTCCGCCTCGCGCCGGTAGGGATAGACCCCGCCCGTATACGGATAGGCGCCCGGCAGGTTTTCGCGCAACAGGAAGCGCAACAGCTCGCCCCAGTCCTCGTAGCCGGGCGCCGCCAGCCTGGGCAGCTTCAGCTTGCTCAGCGATTCCGTGTAGTTGTCGCCCTTGACCTCCCGGCCGCGCACGCTGTAGCTGTAATGTTCCGCCTGCACGCCGGCGCGGCGCTCCGGCCAGCCCCGCAGCAACGCCAGTTGCTCGTCGCTCAGCACGGCCAGGGCATCGTTGTAACGCCGTCGCAGCGCGGCCAGCGCGTCATCGCCGGCCAGCGTCTCCGCGGGATAGGCCGCCAGCGCTTCGGGCCGGCTCTCGTCGATGCCTTCCAGCGCGCGCCAGCAGGCCCACGCCAGGCTCGCGGCCTGCGCCGCCGCCTCGGCGTCGCTGTTGGCGCGCCGGCCGTCCTCGGCGATCTCCGCCAGGTAGCGCACCCGCTGTGGCGGCACCAGCGCGCCGTGATCGGTGGCCACCGGCATCTCGGGCGGCGTCCAGGCCGCCGCGTCCAGCCCGCAGCGCTCCACCAGTTTTTCGCACAGGGCGCCGAAAAACCGGTTTACCCCCGGGTCGTTGAACTGGCTGGCGATGGTCGGATAGATCGGCACCTCGGCGTCGTCGAGCTGGAAAGCCTGGCGATTGCGCTTCCACTGCTTGCGCACGTCGCGCAGCGCGTCCTCGGCGCCGCGCTTCTCGAACTTGTTGAGCGCCACCAGCTCGGCGAAATCCAGCATGTCGATCTTTTCCAGCTGGCTGGCCGCGCCGTATTCGCTGGTCATCACGTAGACCGGGAGATCGACCAGGTCCACCACCTCGGTGTCGCTCTGCCCGATGCCGGCGGTCTCGACGATCACCAGGCCGAAGCCGACGGACTTGAGGAACGCGATCGCATCGCTCAGCGCCGCGCTGGTGGCGAGGTGCTGGCGGCGGGTGGCGACCGAGCGCATGTAGACGCGCTCGTCGGCCAGCGAGTTCAGCCGGATGCGGTCGCCCAGCAGCGCGCCGCCGGTGCGGCGTCGCGTCGGGTCTACCGCCAGCACCGCGATATGCAGCTCCGGAAAGGCGCGCAGGAAACGGTTCAGCAGCTCGTCCGTGAGGCTGGACTTGCCGGCGCCGCCGGTGCCGGTAATACCGACCACCGGCACCGTCTCGCCGGCATCCGCGCGCGCTGCCGGCCTGGGGATCTGCGCGACGTCCAGGTCCTCGGCGGATTCCTCGATCAGGCTGAGCGTCCGGCCGATGCGCAGATAGTCGCGCGGACCGTCGGCGCCCGGCGGCAGCACCGGGCGGCGGGCGGCGCGCACCCGCTCGAAGACGTCCTCGATCATGCCTTCCAGGCCGAGCCGCAGGCCTTCCTCCGGCCCGTAGACGCGCTCCACGCCGTAATCCTCCAGCGCGCGGCGCTCCGGCGGTGAAATCGTGCCGCCGCCGCCGACCACCACCCGGATGTGCTCGGCGCCCTGCTCGCGCAGCATGTCCACCATGTAGCGGAAATACTCGTTGTGCCCGCCCTGGTAGGACGACACCGCGATGCCGTCCGCGTCCTCCTGCAGGGCCGCGCGCACGATATCGGCCACGCTGCGGTTGTGGCCGAGGTGCACGACTTCGGCGCCGCGCGACTGCAGGATGCGGCGGATGATATTGATGGCGGCGTCGTGGCCGTCGAACAGGGAGGCGGCCGTGATGAAGCGCAGCGGCCTTGCTTCAGACCCCGGCAGCGTGTCGACTTCCCGCGCAGCTGTGCTCATGGTGGTGGTGCTCTTCGTTGGCCTGGCCCCTCCAGGGGCGACTTCCGCGAGATTATACCGGCAAGCAGCAGTGCGCCGGTCGCGGCACCTGATGCTGCATCGCGGCATAAATAATTGCTGATGCAGGGTTTTTCCCCGGCCGGTATAATTCCGCCACCCGATTTCGCCGCCCGGCAGGACACCGAGGCCCGCCTCTACGCCCGGCCCCGCGGCGCGACCAGCGTCAACAAAAAAATCGCGCGGCCCGCCCGGGAACCGCCGGGCGTCGCGCACAGAAGAATGGCACCGGCCGACGCTATGAACCGGACCAACTGCAGGAGGTCTCTCCAGATGAAAATTTTTGAGCCGCTCGAAGCCATGGGCCACGAGCAAGTCGTCTTTTTCCAGCACAAGGACAGCGGCCTGAAGGCGATCGTCGCGGTGCACGACACCGCGCTCGGGCCCGCGCTGGGCGGCCTGCGCATGTGGCCCTACGCCAGCGAGGACGACGCGGTGAAAGACGTACTGCGCCTGTCCCGCGGCATGACCTACAAGGCGGCGGTCTCCGGCCTGAACCTGGGGGGCGGCAAGGCGGTGCTGATCGGCGACCCGGAGACCGACAAGAGCGAGGGCCTGTTCCGCGCCTTCGGACGCTTCATCGGCTCGCTGGGCGGTCGCTACATCACCGCCGAGGACGTCGGCACCACCGTCGACGATATGGACTACATTTACCAGGAGACCGATCGCGTGGTGGGCGTGCACCGCGTGCACGGCGGCAGCGGCGACCCTTCGCCGTTCACGGCCTTCGGCACGCTGCAGGGCATCAAGGCCTGCCTGCAGAAAAAATACGGCCACGAGGATCCGGGCAAGGCCAGCTTCGCCATCCAGGGGGCGGGCAGCGTGGGCCACTACCTGGCGAAGTTCCTGTCGGAAGCGGGCGCCAAGGTGTTCATCAGCGACATCAACCAGAAACGCGTGCAGCAGATCGTCGACGAGTTCGGCGCCGAGGCCGTGCCAGTCGAGCAGATCTACGAGGTGGACGCCAACGTGTTCTCGCCCTGCGCGCTGGGCGGCGTCATCAACGAGACCACGCTGCCGCAGCTGAAGTTCGACATCGTCGCCGGCAGCGCCAACAACCAGCTGGAGACCGACGACATGGGGACCGCGCTGGAGCGGCGCAATATCGTCTATGCCCCGGACTACGCCATCAACGCCGGCGGCCTGATGAACGTGGCCATCGAGCTGCAGGGTTACGACCGCGACCGCGCCTACCGCATGGTGTCGAGCATCCGCGACATCATCGGGCGCATCTTCCTGATCGCTGAACGCGACGCCATCCCCACCTGGAAAGCCGCCGACCGCCTCGCCGAGGAGCGCATCGCGATGATCTCCAAGGTGAAAATTCCCTATTCGAAGCGCTTCAAGGACCGCTTGTCCGGGCGCCGCACCCACACCACGGCCGTGATGGGCTGATATCGCCATGAACGTGTTCAACACCGGGCTGGGCGAGGACCTGGACCTGCTGCGCGACTCGGTGCGACGCTTCGCCGAGGAGCGCATTGCCCCGCGCGCCGCCCAGATCGACGCGAGCAACGCCTTCCCCCAGGATCTCTGGACGGAACTGGGGGAGATGGGCCTGCTGGGCATCACGGTGGGCGAGGAATACGGCGGCTCCGGGCTGGGCTACCTGGCCCACTGCGTGGCGATGGAGGAAATCTCGCGCGCCTCGGCGTCGGTCGGCCTGTCCTACGGGGCCCATTCCAACCTGTGCGTGAACAACATCTGGCTGAACGGCAGCGAGGCGCAGAAGCGCAAGTACCTGCCGAAGCTCTGCTCCGGCGAATGGGTCGGGGCGCTGGCCATGTCCGAGCCGGGTGCCGGCTCGGACGTCATCGGATCGATGAGCTGCCGCGCGGAAAAGCGCGGCGACGCGTGGATCGCGAACGGCTCCAAGATGTGGATCACCAACGGCCCCGAGGCTTCCGTGCTGCTGACCTACATGCGCACCGGCGACCCGGCGGACGGCTCGCGCAGCGTTACCGCCTTCCTGGTGGAGAAGGACATGCCGGGCTTCCGCACGGCGCAGAAGCTGGACAAGCTGGGCATGCGCGGCTCGAATACCTGCGAACTGGTATTCGAGGACTGCGAGATTCCGGCCGGGAACGTGCTCGGCGAAGTCAACGAGGGCGCCTACATCCTCATGCGCGGACTGGATTCCGAGCGGCTGGTGCTGTCCGGCGGGCCGATCGGCATCATGCAGGCCTGCATGGACGCGGTGCTGCCATATCTGCATGAACGCAAGCAGTTCGGCGAGCCGATCGGCAGCTTCGGCATCATGCAGGCCAAGGTAGCCGACATGTACACCGCCCTGCAGTCGTCGCGCGCCTTCACCTACCGTGTCGCCGGCCAGTTCGACCGCGGCGAGCCGACGCGCTCCGACGCCGCCGCCTGTCTGCTGCTGGCGTCCAAGTCGGCCGTGGACCTGGCGCTGGAAGCGATCCAGGCGCTGGGCGGCAACGGCTACATCAACGAGTATCCCACCGGCCGCCTGTTGCGCGATGCCAAGCTCTACGAGATCGGCGCGGGCACCAGCGAGATCCGCCGCATGCTGATCGGGCGCGAGCTTTTCCGCGCCACGGCCCCGGACGCATAACGCGAGGAACAGACCATGAGCAGCGAACCCATCGTCATCGCCGCGGCGCGCCGCAGCCCCATCGGCTCTTTCCAGGGCAGCCTGGGCGCGCTGTCCACGCCCGAGCTGGCCGCGCCGGTGATCGCGGCCGCGCTGGCCGACGCCGGGCTGGACCCTGCCGAAATCTCGGAGGTCATCCTCGGCTGCGTGCTGCCCGCCGGGCTCGGCCAGGCGCCGGCGCGCCAGGCGGCGCTGGCCGCGGGACTGCCCGACTCGGTGGGCTGCACCACCATCAACAAGGTCTGCGGCTCCGGCATGAAGGCGGTGATGCTGGGCCACGACCTGGTGCGCGCCGGCTCCGCCGACATCGTGCTCGCCGGCGGAATGGAGTCGATGAGCAACGCGCCCTACCTGCTGCCCAAGGCCCGCAGCGGCTATCGCATGGGCCACCAGCAGGTGCTGGACCACATGTTCTACGACGGCCTGCAAAACCCCTATGACGGCAACATGATGGGCCAGTTCGCCGAGGCGACGGCGCAGAAGTACGGTTTCACGCGCGAAGCACAGGACAGCTTCTCGATCGAGAGCGTGCGGCGCGCGCTGGCCGCCATCGAGGGCAGTTTCGAGGCCGAGATCGTGCCGCTCACCGTAAAGACCCGGCGCAGCGAGCAGGTGGTGGACAAGGACGAGGAACCGGGCCGCTGCGACATCGACCGGATCCCGTCGATGCGCGCGGCCTTTGCAAAAGATGGAACCGTGACGGCGGCTTCCTCCTCGTCGATCTCCGACGGCGCCGCCGCGCTGGTGGTGACCCGCGAGTCCGAAGCCGCCAAACGGGGCATGGAACCGCTGGCACGCATCGTCGGTCACGGCGGTTTCGCCCACGCGCCGGAGTGGTTCACGACCGCGCCGGTCTCGGCGACCCGCAAGCTGCTGGAACGCGTCGGCTGGAGCGCCGATGAAGTCGATCTCTACGAGATCAACGAGGCCTTCGCGGTCGTGACCATGGCCGCCATTCACGACCTCGGCCTCGATCCTGCCAGGGTAAACGTCAATGGCGGCGCCTGCGCCCTCGGCCACCCGATCGGCGCCACCGGCGCGCGCCTGCTGGTGACCCTGGCCCACGCGCTGCGGACGCGCGGCCTGAAGCGAGGGGTCGCCTCGCTGTGCATCGGCGGCGGCGAAGCCACCGCAGTCGCGATCGAGGCCCTCTGACGCCATGCCCGCGCTGCCCACCGCCGCGCAGCCGCAAAGCGAGGACTTCCTCGCCAACCGGCGCCACATGGAAACGCTGGTCGAGGACCTGCACAAGCGCATGGCGCAGGCGGCGCTGGGCGGCGGGGACCGCGCGCGGGACCGCCATGCCGACCGCGGCAAGCTGCTGCCGCGCGAGCGCATCGACGCCCTGCTGGACCCCGGCAGCCCCTTCCTCGAGCTGTCCCCGCTGGCGGCCCACGGCCTGTACGAGGACCAGGCGCCGGCGGCCGGCATCATCACCGGCATCGGCCGGGTCGCCGGCCGTGAAGTCGTGGTGGTGGCCAACGACGCCACCGTCAAGGGCGGCACCTACTTCCCGCTGACCGTCAAGAAGCACTTGCGGGCGCAGGAAGTGGCCATGGAGAACCACCTGCCCTGCATCTACCTGGTGGACTCCGGCGGCGCCTTCCTGCCGCTGCAGGACGAAGTCTTCCCGGACCGCGAACATTTCGGGCGCATTTTCTACAACCAGGCGCGCATGTCGGCCGCCAACATCCCGCAGATCGCGGTGGTGATGGGCTCGTGCACCGCGGGGGGCGCCTATGTGCCCGCCATGTGCGACGAGGCCGTGATCGTGCGCAACCAGGGCACGATCTTCCTCGGCGGCCCGCCGCTGGTGAAGGCCGCCACGGGCGAAGAGGTGGATGCGGAGACGCTGGGCGGCGGCGAGGTTCACAGCCGCATCTCGGGCGTCACGGACCACCTCGCCAACAACGACGCCCACGCACTGGCCATCACGCGCGAACTGGTGGCCGCGCTCAACCGGGACAAGCCGGCGCACGGCGAAAGCGGCGCGCCCGTTCCGCCGCTCTACCCTGCCGAGGAGATCTACGGGCTGCTGCCCCAGGACACGCGCTATCCCTACGAAGTGCGGGAGATCATCGCCCGGCTGGTGGACGGCTCGGCGCTGACCGAGTTCAAGCCGCTGTACGGCAAGACGCTGGTGTGCGGCTTCGCGCGCATCCACGGCTATCCCGTCGGCATCCTGGCGAACAACGGCATCCTCTTTTCCGAGTCGGCGCTCAAGGGCGCCCACTTCATCCAGCTGTGCAACCGTCGCGGCATCCCGCTGCTCTTCCTGCAGAACATCACCGGCTTCATGGTGGGCCGCAAGTACGAGCAGGCCGGTATCGCCAAGGACGGCGCCAAGATGGTCAACGCGGTGGCCTCGGCCACGGTTCCCAAGCTGACGGTGGTGATCGGCGGCTCCTTCGGCGCCGGCAACTACGCCATGTGCGGGCGTGCTTACGGCGGCCGCTTCCTGTGGACCTGGCCGAACGCGCGCATCTCCGTGATGGGCGGCGAGCAGGCGGCCAGCGTGCTCGCCACCGTGCGGCGCGACGGGCTCGAGGCCCGCGGCACGGACTGGCCGGAGACGGAGGAGCGCGCCTTTCGCGACGACATCCGCCGCCAGTACGAAACCCAGGGCCACCCCTACTACGCCACCGCCCGGCTCTGGGACGACGGCGTCATCGACCCGGCCGACACGCGCCGCGTCCTCGCTCTCGCGCTCTCGGCGACCCGCAACGCGCAGCCGGTCGCCGAGAGCCCCTACGGTATTTTCAGAATGTAAAGGCACAATCATGGCCAGGAACGTCTTGCTCGAAGTAGATGATCGCGGCGTCGCGACGCTGACCCTCAACCGGCCGGAGGTGCACAACGCCTTCGACGCCGAGCTCGTGACGCGGCTCATCGAGCTGTTGATGGAGACAAAATCCCGCCGCGACGTGCGCGTGGTCGTGCTCACCGGCGCGGGCCGCTCCTTCTCGGCGGGCGCCGACATGCAGTGGATGCGCTCCATGGCGCATTGCAGCGAGGAAGAGAACTTCGAGGATGCCCTGCACCTCGCCGATCTCATGTCGCTGCTGAACGCCATGCCGCTGCCCACCATCGCCTGCGTGAACGGGCACGCCTACGGCGGCGGCGTCGGCCTGCTGGCCTGCTGCGACATCGTGCTGGCCAGCAACGAGGCGCGTTTCGCGCTCAGCGAGGTGCGTCTCGGGCTGGTGCCTGCCGTCATCAGCCCCTACGTGATCGCCGCCATCGGCGAGCGCCATGCGCGCCGGCTGTTCCTCAGCGGCGAGCCCATGAATGCCAAGCTGGCGCGCCGCGTGGGCCTGGTGCACGAGATCGCCAAGCCGCAGAAACTGGACGACGCCCTCGAGCACCAGGTCGGCATGCTGCTGAAGGGCGGCCCGGACGCGCTGCGCGAGTGCAAGCGGCTGGTGTTCACCGTCCAGTCCCGCGGCGTTTCCGCGGACGACGCCCTCAAGCACCGCACCGCGGAAATCATCGCCGAGCGTCGGGTATCCGACGAAGGGCAGGAAGGACTGGCCGCCTTCCTCGAGAAGCGCGCTCCGGCCTGGCTTCGCGATACCGACGGCCCGCGGGACCTCGGGGACGCCGAGTGAGCGACGGGCTGCGCATCCGCCGGCTCCTGATCGCCAACCGCGGCGAGATCGCCTGCCGCATTATCCGCAGCTGCCGGCGGCTGGGGATCGAGACCATGGCCGTGCACTCCAGCGCGGACGCGCGGGCGCGCCATGTGCGCGCCGCGGACACGGCGGTGGCGATCGGCGGGCCGGCCCCCGCCGACAGCTACCTGCGCGGCGAGCGCATCATCCAGGCGGCGCTGGCCGCGGGCGTGGACGCCATCCACCCGGGCTACGGCTTTCTTTCCGAGAACGCGGATTTCGCCCGTGCCTGCGCCGAGGCCGAACTGCTGTTCGTAGGGCCGCGGCCCGAGACCATCCGCAGCATGGGCTCAAAGAGCGAGGCCAAGGCCATCATGGAAGACGCCGGCGTGCCGGTGGTCCCCGGTTACCACGGCGCCGAACAGTCCGCGGAGCGGCTCGCCGCGCACGCCGAGGCGATCGGCTTTCCCCTGCTCATCAAGCCCTCGGCCGGCGGCGGCGGCAAGGGCATGCGCGTGGTGCGCTCGGCGGACGGCTTCGCGGATGCACTGGCCGCGGCGCAGCGCGAGGCCATGAAAGCCTTCGGCGACCAGGCCGTGATCCTGGAGCGCTTCATCGAGCGGCCCCGGCACGTGGAAGTGCAGGTCTTCGGCGACCGCCACGGCAACATCATCCACCTGTGGGAGCGCGAGTGCTCCACGCAGCGGCGCTACCAGAAAGTCATCGAGGAAACGCCCTCCCCGCTGCTGGACGAGCCCACGCGCCTCAGGATGGCCGAGGCCGCCGTGGAGGCCGCCCGCGCAGTGAGCTACCAGGGCGCCGGCACGGTCGAGTTCATCGTCAGCCCGGAGCGGGAGTTCTGGTTCATGGAGATGAACACCCGGCTGCAGGTGGAGCACCCGGTGACGGAGATGGTCACCGGCCTTGACCTGGTGGAGTGGCAGCTGCGCGTGGCCGGCGGCGAGCCGCTGCCGCGCGCCCAGGCCGAGATCCTGCGGCGCGGGCATGCCGTGGAGGCGCGCATCTACGCCGAGAACCCCGCCAGCAACTTCATGCCGTCCACCGGCCGCATACGCCGGCTGCGCGCGCCGGACCGGCACCCGGCGATCCGGCTGGACGCCGGCATCGAAGAGGGCGACGAAGTCAGTCACCACTACGACCCGCTGCTCGCCAAGCTGATCGTGCACGGCCTGGACCGCAAGGAGTGCATTTCCCGGTTGCGCGAGGCGCTGGCCAGCACCGCCATCGCGGGCGTGGCCACCAACCTGCCGCTGCTGCGCGCCGTGGCGGCGCATCCGCTGTTCGAGGCCGGCGCGGTGGACACCGGCTTTCTCGACCGGGAACTCGAGGACGTGCTGTGGAACGTCCCCGCCCCGCCGCTCACCGTGTTGTCGGCCGCCGCCTGGCGCATCGCCCGCGACCTGCCCCGGCCGGCTGATACGCACGACCCGTGGTCACCCTGGGCGGCCGGCGACGGCTGGCGGCTGGCCGGCGCCGGCGGCGTGCCGGTGCGGCTGCTGGACGCGGCCGGTCGCCGGCACGAGCTGCGGCTGGAAGTGCGCGGCGACGGCGTGCGCGTGCACGGTGAAGACGAGCACCTGGACGCGCACGTGGAAGACCTGGGCGACGGCCGGCTGCGGCTGCGCTGCGCCGAGCTGGACGCCGAGGCGCTGGTCACCGCGGACACCGGCCGCATCTACGTCGGCCTGGAGGACCACGGCTGGGATTTCGTCATCGAACCGCTGCACGCCAACGAGGCCGCCGAGAGCGAGCTGGACACGCATCCCGTGGCCCCCATGCCGGGCACCATCGTGGCCGTGAAAGTGCGCCCCGGGGAACGCGTGGAGGCGGGCCAGGCGCTGCTGATCATGGAAGGCATGAAGATGGAGCTGACGCTGGCCGCGCCCCTGGCCGGCACCGTGGAGCGCGTGCTGTGCGCGGAGGGCGACAGCGTGGACGCCGAGACCGTGCTGGTCGACATCCGCCCGGACGAGGCGGACTGAAATGCCCCTGCCCGAGCAGGTGCGCGTGGTGGAGGTCGGCCCGCGCGACGGCCTGCAGAACGAACCCGCGATGGTCCCCTCCGAGGTCAAGATCGAGCTCATCGAGCGGCTCGCGGCCGCCGGTCTGCCGGCGGTCGAAAGCACCAGCTTCGTCAGCCCGCGCTGGATTCCGCAGCTGGCCGACGCCGAGGAAGTGCTTGGCGGCCTGGCGCGCCGCCCCGGCACCGCTTATCCCGCGCTGGTGCCGAACCTGAAGGGCCTGGAGCGCGCGCTCGAGGCCGGCGTCGAGGAGATCGCGGTGTTCACCGCCGCCTCCGAAACCTTCAACCGCAAGAACATCAACACCTCCATCGCCGGCAGCCTGGCGCGCATCCGCGAGCTGGCCGGGCCGGCGCTGGAAAATGGCCTGCGGATCCGCGGCTACGTGTCCTGCGTGCTCGGCTGCCCTTATGAAGGTCCCGTCGCGGAAGAAAGCGTGGTGGACGTCGCGCGGGCGTTGCTGGAACTGGGTTGCTACGAGATCTCGCTGGGCGACACCATCGGCGTCGGCACGCCGGTGGCGGCGCGTCGGCTGTTTGTCAGGGTCGCCGAAGCATGCGGCATGGCGCGGCTGGCGGCGCATTTTCACGACACGCGCGGGCAGGCGCTGGCCAATGTGTTCGCCTGCCTGGAGGCCGGCGTGGCGACCGTGGACGCCTCGGTGGCGGGCCTGGGCGGCTGTCCCTACGCCGAGGGCGCCTCGGGCAATGTCGCCACCGAGGACCTGGTGTATCTTCTGCACGGCCTGGGCATCCGGACCGGCATCGACCTGCCGGCCCTGGTCTCGGCCGGGCAATTCATCTGCGGCCACCTTGGCCGCGCTCCCGGCAGCCGGCTCGGCCAGCTGCCTGAATATCGACCGTCCTGACCGGTACCCGCGCCCCGCGAACGGGGCCGCGCTGACACCGGAAACACGCGCAGCACAAAGGAACACTGCATGGAACTCGCAAAGCTCAAGGCCGTCGTCTCCGGCGGCGCATCCGGGCTCGGCCACGCCGTCGCCGAACGCATCATCGCCGAGGGCGGCCGCGTCGCCATCCTGGACGTCAACGAGGAACAGGGGAACAAGGCCGCGGAAACGCTGGGCGAGCGCGCCATGTTCCTGCGCACCGACGTGAGCAACGAGGCCGAGGTCAATGGCAGCGTGGATGCCGCCGCGGAGGCTTTCGACGGGATCAACCTGGCGGTCAGCTGCGCCGGCATCCTGGGCGCCGGCCGGGTACTGGGACGCGAGGGCCCGATGGCGGGCCACGACTTCGCCAGGGTCATCACCGTGAACCTGGTGGGCAGCTTCCTGCTCGCCAAGGCGGCCGCGGCCCGCATGCAGCACAACGAGCCCAACGCAGAGGGTGAGCGCGGGCTGATCGTGAACACCGCCTCGGTGGCCGCCTTCGAGGGCCAGGTGGGCCAGGCCGCCTATTCCGCCTCCAAGGCCGGCGTGGCCGGCATGGCGCTGCCGCTGGCGCGCGAGTTCGCCCGCCTCGGCATTCGCGTCAACACCATCGCGCCGGGCATCTTCCTCACGCCGATGATGGAAGGCATGCCCGAGCACATCCAGGAATCGCTGGCGGCGCAGGTGCCCTTCCCGTCGCGGCTGGGCCGGCCGGCCGAGTTCGCCGACATGGTCGCCTGCATCTGCACCAACACCATGCTGAACGCCGAGACTATCCGGCTGGACGGCGCCATCCGCATGCAGCCCAAGTGACCCCATGCCTCGGGTAAAATCCAGCTTCAGCCAGCAACACGGGACGCATCGCCGATGAGCGAACAACAGGGCGACATCGAGCGCGACGTCATGGAGTACGACTACGCCATCGTCGGCGGCGGGCCGGCGGGGCTGGCCTGCGCCATCCGGCTGAAGGAGAAAATGCCCGAGGCGGAGATCTGCCTCCTGGAGAAGGGCTCGGAGATCGGCGCCCACATCCTCTCCGGCTGCGTGATGGAGCCCGGCCCGCTGGACGAGCTCATGCCCGCGTGGCGGGACAACCCGCCGGCCATCTGCGTGCCGGCCGGCCGTGACGAGTTCAGGCTCTACACCCGGGCGCGCTCCTTCCGGTTGCCGACGCCGCCGCAGATGCACAACGCCGGCAACTACATCGTCGCGCTCGGCGAGCTGTGCAAGCAGCTGGCGGAGCACGCCGAGTCGCTGGGCGTGGAGGTGTTCCCCGGCTTTCCCGGCCGTCACCCGCTGATCGAGGGCGAAGGTGCGGACATGCGCGTGGTCGGCGTGCGCTGCGGCGACATGGGGCTGGAGGCCGACGGTACGCCGGAGGGACGGCCCGGGCCGGCCTTCGCCGCCGGCGTGGACATCCGCGCGAAGACCACCCTGCTCGCCGAGGGTTGCCGCGGCAGCCTGTCCAAGCAACTGATCGCGCGCTTCAAGCTGAACCGTGACGCCACGCCACAGACCTACGGGCTGGGCTTCAAGGAACTGTGGCAACTGCCCGCCGGTCGCACCACGCCCGGCCTCATCCAGCACAGCGTCGGCTGGCCGCTGGACAACAGCACCTACGGCGGCAGCTTCCTGTATCACCTGGACGAAGATCGCGTGTACATCGGCTTCGTGGTCGGGCTGGACTACGAGGATCCGCGCTTCTCGCCCTTCGAGGCTTTCCAGCAGTTCAAGCACCATCCCGACATGCGGGCGCTGCTCGAGGGCGGCGAGATCATATCTTCCGGCGCCCGCACCATCAGCGAGGGCGGCCTGCAGGCCCTGCCGCGCATGGAGATGCCGGGCGCGCTGCTGATCGGCGACGCCGCGGGCACGCTCAACGTGCCCAAGATCAAGGGCGTCCACCAGGCGTTCCGCTCCGGCATGCTGGCTGCCGAGCACCTGGCCGCGAGCGGCACGCCGGAGGGTTATGACGCGGCCTTCCGCGCCTCCGCGGCCGGCCGGGAGCTGCACAAGGTGCGCAACATCCGGCCCGGCTTCCACGGCGGCCTGTGGCTGGGCATGGCGAACGCCGCGCTGGAGACCGTGCTGGCCGGGCGCACGCCCTGGACCCTGGCGACGCATGCCGACTGGGACAGCCTGGAGACGCGCGCGTCCGCCAGGGCCCATGGCGAGCAGGCAGCCATGGCCGCCAACTGGCACCAGGAGCGCAGCCTGCCGCCGCGCGATCGCCTTGCCAGCGTGTACTTCGCCAACACCGCGCACGAGGAAAGCCAGCCGGTGCACCTGCGGGTCGCCGACACCTCGATCTGCGCGACGCGCTGCGCCGAGGAGTTCGGCAACCCCTGCACCCGTTTCTGCCCGGTGGGCGTCTACGAGATGGTGACCGGCGAGGACGGCGGCCTGCAGCTGCAGATCAACGCCTCCAACTGCGTTCACTGCAAGGCCTGCGACATCAAGGACCCGTACCTGATCATCGACTGGGTTCCGCCCGAGGGCGGCAGCGGGCCCAACTACCAGACACTGTGAGGCCCGGAACGCGGCAGGGCCCGCTTCCGGCATACAAGGAGAAGAAATGAAGATCCTGGTCGGCATCAAGCGCGTGATCGATTACAACGTGCGCGTGCAGGTGAACCGCGACGGCAGCGGCGTGGTGAAAGAAGGCGTCAAGATGAGCATCAACCCCTTCGACGAGATTGCCGTCGAGGAGGCCCTGCGGATGAAGGAGCGCGGGGACGCCAACGAAGTGGTGGTCGTCTCCATCGGTCCCGAGGCCGCGCAACAGCAGCTGCGCACCGCGCTGGCGATGGGCGCCGATCGCGCCGTCCTGTACCAGTCGGACGAGGAAGTGCAGCCGCTGGCCGCCGCGCGCGCGCTGCTGGCCGTGGTCGAGGCGGAAGACCCCGGCCTGGTGCTACTCGGCAAGCAGGCCATCGACGACGACTCGAACCAGGTGGGCCAGATGCTGGCGGCGCTGTGGAACCGGCCGCAGGCGACCTTCGTGTCGGCGCTGGAATTTACCGACGGCGTGGCGAAGGCGACGCGCGAGGTGGACGCCGGGCTGGAGAACATCGAGGTCGAGCTGCCCGCCGTGGTGACCGTGGACCTGCGCCTCAACGAGCCGCGTTTCGTGAAGATGCCCGACATCATGAAGGCCAAGCGCAAGCCGCTTGAGATCAAGCCTTTTGCCGAGCTCGGCGTCGAGATGCCGGTGCAACTCGAGACCACCCTGCACGAGCCGCCGCCAAAGCGGCAGGGCGGGGTGAAGGTGGATTCGGTCCAGGCGCTGGTGGAGGCGCTGAAGAACAAGGGGGTGCTGTCATGAGCAGCGTACTGCTGATTGCCGACCATGACGGCAAGAGCCTGAACACCGGCATCGCGCGCTCGGTCGCCTGCGCGCGGCAGCTCGGCACCGTCCATGTCGCGGTCTTCCATGCCCCCGACGCGGACGCGCCCTGCGCGGCCGCCGCCCGGCTGGATGGGGTCTCTCGCGTGCTGTCCGTCAGCAACCCGGTGAACGGCACGCCGCTGGCCGCCGTGCTCGCGCCGCAGATTGCCAGACTGGCCGCCGAGCACGAAGGTGGCTACGACTACGTGCTGGCACCTTCCACCACCTTCGGCAAGGACGTGCTGCCGCGCGTCGCGGCGCTGATGGGCGTGCCGCAGGTGTCGGACCTGATGGAAGTGATCGACGCGCGCACCTTCAAGCGCCCGATCTACGCCGGCAACGTCATCACCACCGTCAAGGTGCCGGAGGGCATCCCGGTGCTGGCGACGGTGCGCATCGCCTCCTTCCAGGCGGTGGGCGACGGCGAGGACGCCCCCATCGTCGCCGCGCAGGCGGAGGTGGAGCTGCCGGACCACACGCGCTACCTGGGACTGGTCGACACCGGCGGCAGCGATCGTCCCGACCTGCAGAGCGCCCCGGTGGTGGTCGCCGGCGGACGCGGCGTGGGCAGCGAAGAAAACTTCCAGGTGATCTTCAAGCTGGCCGACAAGCTGGGCGCCGCGGTGGGCGCCAGCCGCGCGGCGGTGGACGCGGGTTACGTGCCCAACGAGATGCAGGTGGGCCAGACCGGCAAGATCATCGCGCCGGACCTGTACTTCGCCATCGGCATCTCGGGCGCGATCCAGCACATGACGGGGATCAAGGACGCCGGCTGCATCGTGGCTATCAACAAGGATGGCGATGCGCCTATCTTCGAGGTGGCTGACTATGGCCTGGTCGGCGACCTGTTCACCCTGTTGCCGGAACTGGAGAAGGCGCTGGACGGGGCCTGATCAGGCGGAAACCGAAATGAGCGAAGACCCCCTCTGGCAACCCTCCCCGGAACGCATCGAGCGCGCGCAGCTGACGCATTTCATCAAGGCCGTGAGCGGCACCCTCGCGCCCTCGCTCGACGACTACCACGAACTCTGGCGCTGGAGCATCGAGCGGCCGGAGCATTTCTGGCCGGCGGTATGGAAGTTCTGCGAGGTCATCTCCTCGGAGCTGTGGGACGTCGCGCTGGAGGATGGCGACCAGATGCCGGGGGCGCGC
>DATFKW010000097.1:0-16309 GCA_035268405.1 Gammaproteobacteria bacterium | reverse complement strand
GCTGAATTCATTCATGGGCAGGCGCTCGGCTGGGGCATCGCTCTATTCTGGCGCATTGCCGCGGTGGTGCGCACCGTCGGGACCGCGAGGAGACTGCGCGGACTCACAGTAGTCCGCGTCGACGGCGGCGCGAGGCGCACTGCGCGGCCGCCGTGAATACGTCCCTGTAGGCTCGCTCGCGCACGTCCTGTGCGCGAGCGCCGCGCAGCCCGCCTCGCACTCCCGCCGGCGCTGTCGCCTTGCCGCGGGTAAGGCATTTTATTGCCGAATTGCGCCGCGCAGCGACCTCGAGCGAACCCGCCATGCAACTCATTCTCCGTGGCGTTGCGCTTCATCGCCGGGCACATGCCACGCCCCCGGCGCGAGGCGCGGCCGTGTGTCGCCGCAGCATGCGAGCCTTTCCGAACCACCGAAGCGCCGACGCTGCCCCACCCTCACCCACGCAGCGGCGGGAGCGGTGGCGGATCGATGCAGGTCACCCGAAGGCATCTGATTAACTGAGGGGGACCTGCATCGAGTCGGCGCCGCGGACTACCGCGTGAGGCAACCTGCATCGAGTCGACGCCGCGGACCACCGTGCAAGTCAGCCTTCGCGAAACTCCCCCGCGCCCACGAGGCGCTGGTAGCGCTCGCTGAGCAGCTGGTCCACCGGCAACTCGTCGAGCCGCGCCAGGTAGCGGCCGAGGGCGTCGCGCAGCGTCTCGGCCATGGCGGCGCCGTCGCGGTGCGCGCCGCCGAGCGGCTCCTCAATGACCTCGTCTACCAGGCCAAGCTCATGCAGCTTCTGCGCGGTGATGCCCATCGCCTCGGCGGCGTCGGCGGTCTTCTCGCCGCTCTTCCACAGGATGGAAGCGCAGCCCTCGGGCGAGATCACGGAGTAGATGCTGTACTGGAGCATCAGCACCTGGTCGGCCACGCCGATGGCCAGCGCCCCGCCGGAACCGCCTTCGCCGATGACCACGGCGATGACCGGCGTTCTCAGGCCGGACATCTCGAGCAGGTTGCGGGCGATCGCCTCGCTCTGGCCGCGCTCTTCGGCGCCCACGCCCGGATAGGCGCCCGGGGTGTCGATGAAAGTGATCACCGGGAGGGCGAACTTCTCCGCCATGCGCAGCAGGCGCAGCGCCTTGCGATACCCCTCCGGGCGGGGCATGCCGAAATTGCGATGCACCTTGGCCTTGGTGTCGCGGCCTTTCTGCTGCCCGATGACCATTACCGGTCGGCCGTCGAAGCGCGCCAGCCCGCCCACGATGGCGGGATCGTCGGCATAGCTGCGATCGCCGTGCAGTTCTGTAAAGTCGGTGAACAGCCGCTCCACGTAATCCAGCGTGTAGGGGCGCTGGGGATGGCGCGCCACCTGCGCGACCTGCCAGGAATTCAGGTTGGAAAAAATGTTGCGGGTCAGCGCCTCGCTCTTGTTCCGGAGGCGCCTGATCTCGCTGGAGATGTTCACCTTGGAGTCGTCGCCGACGAAGCGCAGTTCGTCGATCTTCGCCTCCAGCTCGGCGATCGGCTGTTCGAAATCCAGGAAGTTCAGGTCCATGGGCGAAACCGTTGGCCGCGGGTGGGACGGAAAATAGCACAGCGGATCGTGGCGTGGGGATGCGGGTCCAGGCGGCTCCGCCGGCGCGCGCGCTCCGCGAGCCCGTGGCAAACCGGCCCTAGCAGGCGTTCTCGCCGGCGCCATTTCCGCCGGCGACGGCGGCTTCGCCGTATTCCAGCCTGACGTTGTCCGGCCCCAGCAGGCCGCCGAGCCGGTAGATCATCTCCAGGCAGGGGCGCACCTGCCACTGTTCGCCGAGCTGCAGCCGGGCGGAGGCGGTCGGCCCCCGGTAGACCAGCGTGACCGGGCAGCCGCCGCCGCGGAATGGTTCCAGCGCGTGCTGCAGGCCGGCGACGAACCCGGCCGGGTCGGGCCGTTCGCTGCGCACCACCAGCCGCCGGGCGCGCTCGGCCATGGCCCCGTCCAGGTCCACCACGCGCTTCGCGGTCAGCCGCCAGTCGTCGATGAAATCGTCGAAGCGCAGCTTGCCCTCGGCCAGCACGATGGCGTCCTTGGCCACCACGTGGCGGCACTGCTGGTAGGTCTCCTCGAACAGCGTCACCTCCAGCCGGCCGCTCCGATCGTCCAGCACCAGGGTCACGCGGTTGCCGCGCCGGCGCATATCGACGATCAGGCCGCCGACCACCAGCTCCCGCTGGCCGACCCGGTAGCCCCGCTCGCCTTCCACCGGCCGGTCGGCGGCGAGCTCGGCGATGCGCGTGCTCGTCATGGCGGCCAGGTCTTCCGCGACCTCGTCCACGGGATGCCCGGTGAGATACAGCCCGAGCGTGTCGCGCTCGGCGGCCAGCCGCTCGGCCGCGCTCCAGTCGGGCAGCGCCTCGCCCTCGTCTTCGTCCTCGTTCCGCGCCGCGGCCCCGCTCGCATCGTCGCCGGCGGGCGCGGCCGCCATGCCGAACAGGTCGTCCTGGCCGGCGGCCGCGGCGCGCGCCCGCTGTTCCGCGTGGCCGAGCGCATCGGGCAAGCGGTGCATGAGAGTGGCGCGGTTGGGACCGATGCTGTCCAGCGCGCCGGCCCGGATGAGCGCTTCCAGGGTCCGGCGGTTGATGCGCTGCAGGTCGATGCGATGACAGAAATCGTTCAGCGAACTGAAGCGGCCGCCCTGCGCGCGCTCGCGAATGATGGCCTCCACGGCGCCCTGCCCCACGCCCTTGATGGCGCCCAGGCCGTAGCGTAGCCGGCCGCGGCCCGCGACGTTGAAGATGTGCTCCGACTCGTTGACGTCCGGCGGCTCCACCGCCAGCTCCATGTGCTGGCACTCGTCGATCAGCGTGACGATCTTGTCGGTGTGGTCCATGTCTGTGGACAGCACCGAGGCCATGAAGGCCTCCGGGTAGTGCGCCTTGAGCCAGGCCGTCTGGTAGGACAGCAGCGCGTAGGCGGCCGAGTGGCTCTTGTTGAAGCCGTAACCGGCGAACTTCTCCATCAGGTCAAAAATATGCGTGGCGGTGCCGCGGTCCACCTGGCGGGTCACCGCGCCGTCGACGAAGATGGAGCGCTGCTTGGCCATCTCCTCGGCCTTTTTCTTGCCCATCGCGCGCCGCAGCAGGTCGGCAGCGCCCAGGCTGTAGCCTGCCAGCTGCTGGGCGATCTGCATCACCTGTTCCTGGTAGAGAATCACGCCGTAAGTCGGCTTGAGCGCCGGCTCCAGGTCCGGGTGGAAATAATCGATGGGGCCGTCCTGGCGGCCGTGCTTGCGGTTGATGTAGTCGTCCACCATGCCCGACTGCAGCGGGCCGGGACGGAACAGCGCCACCAGCGCGACGATGTCGTCGAAACTGTCCGGCTGCAGGCGCTTGATCAGGTCTTTCATGCCGCGCGATTCCAGCTGGAACACCGCGGTGGTGCGGCAGGCGCGCAGCAGCCGGAAGGTCAGCGGATCGTCCAGCGGCACCTTGTCCATGTCCAGCGGCGCCTCGCCGCTCTCGGCGCGGATGCGGTTCACCTGCTTCACCGCGCGGTCGATGATGGTCAGCGTGCGCAGGCCGAGGAAGTCGAACTTCACCAGCCCGGCGGCCTCCACGTCGTCCTTGTCGAACTGGGTGACCGGCGCGTCGCTGCCCTCTTCGCAGTACAGCGGGGTGAAATCCGTGAGCACCGTCGGCGCGATCACCACGCCGCCGGCATGGCGTCCGGCGTTGCGCGCCAGCCCCTCCAGCTTGCCCGCCAGGTCGATCAGGCCGCGCACCTCGTCTTCCGACTCGTACAGCCGCCGCAGCTCCGGCTCCTGCGCCAGCGCCTTGTCCAGCGTCATGCCCACCTCGAAGGGAATGAGCTTGGCGATTCGGTCGGTGAAGCCGTAGGGATGGCCCAGCACGCGGCCGACGTCGCGCACCACCGCCTTCGCCGCCATGCTGCCGTAGGTGATGATCTGCGCGACGCTGTTACGGCCGTAGCGCTCAGCCACGTAGTCGATCACGCGATCGCGGCCGTTGATGCAGAAATCGATGTCGAAGTCCGGCATCGAGACCCGTTCCGGATTAAGAAATCGCTCGAACAAAAGGTCATAACGTATTGGATTCAAATCTGTTATGCCAAGCACAAAAGCGACCAGGGAGCCCGCGCCCGAACCGCGGCCCGGGCCCACGGGAATACCGTTTTCCCGGGCCCAGCGGATGAAGTCCGCCACGATCAGGAAGTAGCCCGGGAAACCCATGTTGCAGATCACGTCCAGCTCGCGGGCCAGCCGCGCCTGGTAGTCCTCCGCCGCCCAGCCCGGGGTGTCCGGCAAAAGCGCCGGCAGGCGTGCCGCCAGCGCGGCGCTCGCCTCGGCCCGCAGGTGGCTGTCGGCCGTCTCGCCTTCCGGCACCGGAAAGTCCGGCAGGAAGGTGCGCCCCAGCTCCAGCTCAAGGCTGCAGCGCCGCGCGATCTCCACGCTGTTCTCCAGCGCCTCGGGCAGGTCCGCGAACAGCGCCTGCATCTCCTCGGCGCTCTTGAGGTACTGCTCCTCGCTGTAGTCGCGCGGCCGGCGCGGGTCGCTCAGCGTGTGGCCCTGGTGGATACACACCCGGGCCTCGTGGGCGTCGAAGTCGCTGGCGTGCAGGAAACGCACGTCGTTGCTGGCCACCACCGGCGTGCCCGTAGCCGAGGCCAGGGCCACCGCCTCGGCGACCTGGAATTCGTCCCCCTCCCGGCCGGTGCGCTGCAGTTCCAGGTAGAAGCTGTCGGGAAAGCGCTGCCGCCAGAACTCCAGGCACTCGGCGGCCGTGTCACGCCGGCCGCTGAGCAGCGCCCGGCCGATGTCGCCTTCCCGGGCCGCGGACAGGGCGATCAGCCCCTCGCAGGCGGCCGGCTCCAGCCACTCCCGCTGCAACAGGACCTGGCCGAGCCGGCGCCCCTCGAGGAAGGCGCGCGTCAAAAGCCGGCAGAGATTCCGGTAGCCGGCATCGTTGCGGCACAACAGCGACAGGCGGCTCGGGTGACGCGGATCGCCGGGCTCGTCGATCCAGATGTCGGCGCCCACCAGCGGCTTGAGGCCGCGCTTGAGCGCGCCGCGGTAGAACTTCACCATGGCGAACAGGTTCACCTGGTCGGTGACCGCCACGGCCGGCATGCCCAGCTCGGCGACCCGGTCCACCAGCCCGGCAATGCGGATGACGCTGTCCGCCAGCGAGTACTCGGTATGCACCCGCAAATGGACGAAAGGCACGCTCACCGGGCGGACTCCGTCACCGTGCCGGCAGAACCGGCGTGCCCGGCCGGCGCGGCACCCGCGGGCCGGCCCACACCGTCCGGGAACGGCGGCAGGCGCCCGGCCTGCGCCAGCACCGCTTCGGCGGCCCGCCGGTCGGCGTCCTGGCGCAGCGTGTCATGCAAGGCCGCGAAGTGGCGTTGCATGGCAGCGCGGCGCGGCGCGTCGTCCAGCAGGGCTTTCATTTCCGCCGCGATCCGCGGGGGCGTGGCGGCTTCCTGGATCAGTTCCGGCACCAGGTCTGCGCCCGCCAGCAGGTTGGGCAAGGCGAAACGCTCGGTCTTCATCAGCCCGAGCCCCTTGACGATGGCCGCGGTCGCCGGCGCCACGCGGTAGGCCACCACCATCGGTCGCCGCAGCAGCGCGGCCTCCAGCGTGGCGGTGCCCGAGGCGAGCAGCACCAGGTCCGCCGCCGCGATCGCCTCGCGGGCGCGGCCGTCCACCAGCTGCAGGGCGAGCCCGGGCGCACGCTCCGCCTGCAGCGCGGCGAAGCGCTCGCGGATCGCGGCGGAGGCCATCGGCGCGATGAAACGCAGGCCCGCGCGACGCTCGCTCAGCAGCGCGGCCGCCGCCAGGAATTCGCCGCCCAGCCGTTCCACCTCGCCCAGCCGGCTGCCGGGCAACAGCGCGATCAGCTCGCCCTCGCCGGACCCCGCCGCCAGACCCAGCGCGGCGCGGGCCTCGGCCGGCCCGGCGTCCGGCGGAATGGCGTCGGCCATGGGGTGGCCGACGAAGCGCGCGGCGACGCCATGCGCGGCATACAGCGCGGGCTCGAAGGGCAGCAGGCAGAGCACCTCGTCGGCCGCGCGCGCGATCTTCTTCACGCGCCCGGCGCGCCATGCCCAGATGGAGGGGCTGACGTAATGCACCGTGCGCAGGCCCGGCGCCCTGAGCCGCGCCTCCAGCCCCAGGTTGAAGTCCGGCGAGTCGATGCCGACCACCACCTGGGGCCGCCATGCTTCGAAGCCGCGCAGCAGCGTTCGCCGCAGGCTCAGCAGTCCCGGCAGGTGGCGCAGCACCTCGGCCAGCCCCATCACGGACAGCCGCTCCATGGACGCCCAACTCTCGACCCCGGCGGCCTGCATGGCGGGTCCGGCCACCCCGGCGAAGCGCGCGTCGGGGTAACGGCGGCGGATGGCGCGCACCAGCCCTGCGCCCAGCAGGTCGCCCGAGTGCTCGCCCGCGACCAGCCCCACGCGCAGGCCGCCGTCCGCTGTGGTTCCGGGGGAGAGAGGATCGCCAGGCACAGCGCGCCCGGCTATCGAACGATGCTGCGCGAGGCGTCGCGGATCGAGGCGGCGAAGATCTCGAGCTCGGGGCGGGTGGCCGCCAGTTCCTCGATCCGGGCGAGCGCCTCGGCCAGCTTGAGGCCGCTGCGATACAGCAGCTTGTAGGCCTGGCGGATGTTGGCGATCTGCTCGGCGCTGAAACCGCGGCGCTTGAGGCCCTCGCTGTTGATGCCGCGCGGGGCCGGCGGGTAGCCGCCCACCATCACGTAAGCGGGCACGTCCTGGCTGACGCCTGCGTACTTGCCCATGAAGCAGTGCGCGCCGGCGCGGCAGAACTGGTGCAGGCCGGAGAAGCCGCCGAAGATCGCCCAGTCGCCCACCTGGCAGTGGCCGGCCAGCGCCACGTTGTTCGCCAGGATGATGTTGTCGCCCAGCGTGCAGTCGTGCGCGATGTGCGCATAGGCCATGATCCAGTTGTCGTTGCCCAGCCGGGTCACGCCCTGGTCCTGGGCGGTGCCGCGATTGATGGTGACGCACTCGCGGATCATGTTCCGGTCGCCGATTTCCAGGCGGGTCGGCTCGCCGGAATATTTCTTGTCCTGCGGTTGCGCGCCGATGGACGCGAACTGGAAGACCTGGTTGTCGCGTCCCAGGGTGGTCGGGCCTTCCAGCACCACGTGCGGGCCGATCTTCGTGCCGGCGCCGATTTCCACGCCCGCGCCGACGATGCTAAAGGGCCCGATCTCCACGCTGTCGTGAATGCGCGCGTCGTCCGCGATGACGGCGGTGGGGTGAATCACTGGCGGCCTCCTTCCGGCGCCACCATCATTTCCGCCGAGGCGACCAGCTTGCCGTCCACCCGGGCCTCCGTGGTGAAACGCCAGATTGTCCTGATGCGGCGCTCGAAGCGGGCCTTCAGCACCAGCTGATCACCCGGCACCACCGGCGCGCGAAAGCGCGCCTTGTCGATGCCGACGAAATAAAAGGTGGAGCTCTCGGTCGGCTCGGTGCCGGCGGTGCGGAAGGCCAGCACGCCGGCGGCCTGCGCCATGGCCTCGATCACCAGCACGCCCGGCATCACCGGCCGCCCGGGGAAGTGGCCCTGGAAGAAATGCTCGTTGGCGGTGACGTTCTTGATCGCGACCAGCTCGCCGCCCGGCGCGTGCTCGAGGACACGGTCGATCAGCAGGAAGGGATAACGGTGCGGCAGGTAGACCATGATCCGCTGCAGGTCCATCGCGCTGTCGTCAGTCATTCTCAGCTTCTCCGCCGCTGTCGTTGTTTTGTTCTTCTGCCCCGCCCTCCAGGCGCTTGACGCGCCTGGCGAGCGCGTCCAGCTGGCGGAAGCGCGCCGCGTTGCGCCGCCACTGCCGGGCGTCGTCCATCGGCAGGGCTCCCGAGTATACGCCCGGCTTGCCGACAGACCGGCTTACCATGGTCAGCCCGGTGATGACCACGCCGTCGACGATTTCCAGGTGGCCGGCGATCCCGACGGCGCCAGCGATCATGCAGTTGCTGCCGATGCGCGTGCTGCCGGATATCCCTGCGCAGCCGGCCACCACGGTGTGCGCCCCGATGTGCACGTTGTGCGCCACCTGCACCTGGTTGTCCAGCTTGACCCCGTCCCCGATCACCGTGTCGTCGATGGCGCCGCGGTCGATGGTGGTATTGGCGCCCACTTCCACGTCGTCGCCGATCACCACGCTGCCGACCTGCGGCACCTTGATCCAGCCTTCCGGCTCGCGAGCCAGGCCGAAGCCGTCGGCGCCGATGACGGCGCCCGGGTGGATCAGCACGCGCGCGCCCAGCCGGACGCCGGCGCAGACGGTGACGCTTGCCACCAGCCGGCTGCCTTCGCCGATGACGGCGTCGGCGCCCACCACACAGTTCGGACCGATACAGGCGCCGGCGCCAATCACCGCGCCGGATTCGACCACCGCGCCGGCGGAAACGCAGGCGTCGGCCGCCACGCGTGCGCCGGGGTCGACCATCGCGCCGGCCTTGACGCCCGGCGCAAACACCGGCGGGGGGTGCAGCTCGGCGGCGATGCGGGCATAGGCGGCATAGGGATTGGCCGAAATCAGCGCCGCGGTCGGGCACGCGTCGGCAAACTTCGCCTCCAGCACCACGGCTCCGGCGCTCGTCGTCGCGAGGTGCTTGCGGTAGGCCGGGTTGGCGAGGAATGACAGCGCGTCGGGGCCGGCCTGCTGCAGCGTGCCCACCCGCGCGAGCTGCAGGTCCGGATCACCACGCAACTCGAGCCCGTGGCGGACCGCGAGCTCGCCTAGCGTCTGCGTCATCGGAGGCCGACTGCGCTCAGCCGCCCTGGTGGCGACGCTGCAGCACCTGCAGCACCTGCTGGGTGATGTCCAGGCTGTCGCTGGCGTGGATGAAGCCTTCCACCAGCACCAGGTCGAAGTTCTGCGCCTCGCCGTAGGCCTCGATCTCGGTGATGAACAGGCGTTGCAGTTCCCCCAGCCGCTCGTTGCGGCGCAGGTTCAGGTCCTCCACGAACTCGTTTTGCGAGCGCTGCAGGTCGCGCTGGCCGTCGCGGAACTGCTGCTGCAGACGGCGGCGCTCCTCGTCCGACATGAAGTCGTCGCTCTGCTCCAACCGCTGCTCGATGTTCACCAGCTCTTCCTGCTTGCTGCGGATTTCGCGCTCGCGCGGCGCGAACTCCTCGGTGAGCGAGCGCTGCAGCGCCAGCGCCTGGGGCGCTTCCTTGAACAGGCGTTCGAACTCGACCACCGCGATGCGGGTTTCGGCAAACGCGGCGGTCGGCACGGCGACGAGCGCTGCGAGCAGCACTGCGCCAAGGCTTCTGGTAAGTGGATTCATGGATGCGCGTTCCTCGCTGATCTGTGTGCGTATGTGCCGTCGGACGGGCCTTGTGCGGCCTTCAGAATGCCGAGCCGACGGTGAATTGGAATCGCTCGATGCGGTCATCCGGTTCCGCGTTCAAGGGGAAGCCGTAGCTGAACTTGAACAAGCCCAGCGGCGCGAGCCACTGGAACGAGGCGCCGACCGAATACCGCAACTCCGAAAAGGAAAAATCATGGCTCTTCGGTTCGCCCGTCAGTTCGTCAAAGAACGGCGTCGAGTCAGTGGAGAATATATTACCGGCATCGGCGAACAAACTGAAACGCGAGCTGTTGCCAAGCTCGCCCGGCACCGGAATGACCAGCTCCAGCTGGGCGCTCACTTCCATGTTGCCGCCGTAGGGGTTGTCGTTCGTGTCCCGCGGCCCCATCCAGCCTTCCCGGTAGCCGCGCACCGAGCCCGGTCCGCCGCCGAACATGCGCTTGAAGGGCGGGACCTCCGTGGTATCGCCCAGCGCATCGCCGTAGGTGAACTCGCCGTTGAACTCGAAGAAAGTGGGCCCGAAAAAGGGCAGGTGCGTCATCATGTCGTAGCGCGCGATGTAGTACTCCACGCTGCTGCCCGGCACGGTGTAGTTCAGCGTCACGCGGTGCCGCGAGCCCCGGTCGGCGAAGAACACGCGGTTGCGCGAATCGTACAACCACCCCAGCACCAGCTCGTAGGACTGGAAGGAGCTCTCGAACAGGGTCGTGCCGCCGACTTCCCGGGCCGTGGTGTCGCCGTTCAGTTGCACCCAGCGGTTGGACTGAAAGGGGCTGAAGGCGTTGGTCAGCAGCTTCGAGTCGAACAGCTGCACGCCGTATTGCAGGCGCGTGTACTCGGAAACGGGATAGCTGTACTCCAGGCCGAGCTGGGCGGTCTTGGTGCCGAACTCGGAGGCGCCGGAAACGAACTGGGTAATGTCCCGGTAGGACGCGGAGATCGTGCGCGCCACGCCGTCCGGCGTCACGTAGGGGTCAGTATGCAGGAAGCTGTAGACCGTGGAAAAGCGGCCCGTGTTCAAATCCGCCTCGACGCGGTTGCCGGTGCCGAGAAAGTTGGTGTGCACGACGTTGGCGTTGAACAGCACGCCCTGCAGCCCGGAGTAGCCGATCCCGCCGCCGAAGCTGCCGGGCAGCCCCTCCTTGACCTCGAACTCGACGTCCAGCAGGTCCTCGCTGCCCGGCACCGGCACCGTCTCGCGGCTGACCTCCTCGACGAAGGGCAGGCGCCGGATACGCTGCTCGGAGCGCTCCAGCGCCCGGTTGGAGAGGTAGCCGCCCTCCAGCTGGCGCGCCTCGCGCCGCAACACCTCGTCGTTGGTGCTGCTGGCGCCGCGGAAGTTGATGCGGCGCACGTAGGCGCGCTTGCCGGGATCGACGTAGAAGGTCACCGAGACCTCGTTGCCTTCCTCGGAAATCGTCGGCACCGGGTCCACGCGGGCGAAGGCGAAGCCCTCCTCCCCCAGCCGGAAAGTCATCAGCTCTGCAGCCTGGGTCAGCTGGCGCCGCGAGAAGGTGTCGCCGGGCTTGCTCAGCACCAGCCGCTGCAGCTGCTCCTCGGGCACCACCATCTCGCCGGCCAGGCGCACTTCGGAGATGCGGAAAGGCTCGCCCTCCTCCACGTTGATCGTGATGTAGATGCCCTGCCGGTCCGGCGAGATCTGCACCTGGGTGGATTCCACCTCGAAATTGGCGTAGCCGCGGTCCATGTAAAAGGACTGCAGCGTCTCCAGGTCGCCAATCAGCGACTCGCGGGCATAGCGATCGTCCTGCTTGTACCAGGACAGCCAGTTGCCGGTGCTCAGCTCGAACTCCGAGAGGATCTCCTCGTCGCTGAAAGCCTCGTTGCCGATGATCGCGACCTGGCGAATGCGGGCGCGCTCGCCCTCCTGGACCTGCACCAGGATATCGACGGTGTTCTCGGTTTCGTTCTCGGTCACCTGGGTGTCTACGACGACGTTGTACTTGCCGCGGGAGTAATACTGGTCGGTGAGAAACTGGCGGACCTCTTCCAGCACCGGCCGGTCGAAGGTGCGGCCGCGCGCCAGGCCGACCTCTTCCAGCGATTGCTGCAGATCCTCGGTCTTGATGTCCTTGTTGCCGGTGATGTCGAAGCGGCGGATAGAGGGCCGCTCGCGCACCGCGATGACCAGCGTGTTGCCGTCACGCCGCATCTCCACGTCGGAGAACAGCCCCGTGCTGAACACCGCGCGAATCGCCTCCGCCACCCCCGCCGGGCCGAGCTCGTCGCCCACGCTCACCGGCAGGTAATTGAAGACCGTGCCCTCGGCGATACGCTGCAGCCCCTCGACGCGCATGTCGCGCACCACGAAGCTATCGTCCTGCGATGCGGAGACGGCCTGCTGCGCGGAGGCGACGCCCCCGGCCAGTCCGGTGACGAGCAGGACTGCCGCCGCCCATTGCGTTGCAAACTTCTTCACTCGTACCTCAGCCGGTGGCGATGCGGACGATGTCGTTGTAGAAAGCGAAACTCATCAGGGCCAGCAACAGCAGGATGCCGACCTGCTGGCCCACGATCTGCGCCCGCTCGGAAACCGGGTGGCCGGTGGCGAGTTCCACGCACTGGTACACCACCTGGCCGCCGTCCAGCAGCGGGATCGGCAGCAGGTTGATGATGCCCAGGCTGATGCTGACGATAGCCAGGAAGCTCAGGAAGGCCGTGAAGCCCGCGGCCGCCGTGAAGCCGGCCGCCTGCGCAATGTTGATCGGTCCGCTGATGTTCTTCACCGACACCTGGCCGATGATCATGCGCCCCATCATGGTGACGGTCAGCGCGCTGATCCGCCAGGTCTCGGAAAATGCCATGCCCACGGCGCCCAGCGGCCCGTACCGCCGTTCGGTGCGCACCGGGTCCCACAGCTCGGGGCCGACCCGGGGCGCCGCGCCGATGCGGCCCACGCGCTCGCCCGCGTCATCCGCCGCGCCGATCAGCAGGTCCAGGACGCGTCGCGTCCCGTCGCGCTCGACTGCCAGCTCGACGGTCTCGCCGGGCCGGGCGCGCACGAAGCTCACCCAGTCCTGCCAGTCCTCCACCGGCCGGCCGCCGGCGCTCAGGACGCGGTCGCCGGGCTGCAGGCCGGAGGCCGCGGCCGTGCCCTCCGGCAAGAGCTCCCCGATTACCGGCGGAATGACCGGTTGCCAGGGACTGATGCCGAGTTCCGGGAACATCTCGCCGGGCTCCGTCAGCGCGTGCGTGTCGCCTTCGTAGCGCAGCCGCGCTTCTCGCTGTGCGCCGCCCTCGCCCGTCACCTGCAGCGTGGCGCGGCCGCCCGGGACCATCGCCTGCAACATGCCGAGTTGCGCGTCCATCATGGTGGACGTCGTCCTGCCGTCCACGGCGAGAATGCGGTCGCCCGCCTGCAGGCCGGCCTCGGCCGCCGGCGAACCGGGCTCGATCTCGCCGATCACCGGCTGCACCGCCGGCACGCCGCTGACGAACATGACCCAGTAGGCCACGATGGCAAACAGGAAGTTGAAGGCCGGTCCCGCCAGCAGCACGGCGATGCGGTTCAGCGGCGGCTGGCGGGTGAATGCGCGCGGCAGGTCTTCGGGCGGCACGTTGCCCTCCCGCTCGTCGAGCATCTTCACGTAACCGCCCAGCGGGATGGCTGAAAGCCAGTACTCGGTGCCGTCCGCGCCGGTGCGGCGCCACAGCGGCGAGCCGAAGCCCACCGAGAAGCGCAGCACCTTGATGCCGAAGCGCCGCGCCACCCAGAAATGGCCGAACTCGTGCACGGCCACCAGCACGCTGATGGCCACGATGAATGCCAGCACTGATGTGAGGATTCCGCTCAATTCGATCCCGTGTTCGCCATGATCCAGCCCCGGAGGCCGAGGCCGCCCGGTGCTTTAGAGTGCAAATGCTCCGATTTTCTCCCCGGCGGCATCCCGTGCACGCGCATCCAGCGCCAGGATCGCCTCGAGATCGCCCGGATCGGGCCACGCACATTGTGCCAGAACCGAGTCGATGACCGAAGAAATGGCCGTGAAAGCGATCGAGCCCTCCAGGAAGGCCGCCACCGCGATCTCGTTGGCGGCGTTCAGCACCACGGGCGCCCCCTTGCCCTCCCTGGCCGCCGCCATGGCGAGCGCCAGGCAGGGGAAACGGTCGGTTTCGGCCGGCCGGAAAGTGAGCCCGCCGAGGGCCGCCAGGTCCAGCGGCGCAACGCCGGAGGGGATGCGACCGGGCCAGGCCAGCGCATGCGCGATCGGGGTGCGCATGTCGGGGTTGCCCAGCTGCGCCAGCACGCTGCCGTCGCGGTACTCCACCATGGAGTGCACGATGCTCTCCGGGTGCACGACCACGCGCACGCGGGCGGCGTCCACCCGGAACAGCCGGCACGCCTCGATGATCTCCAGGCCCTTGTTCATCATGGTCGCCGAGTCCACCGAGATCTTGCGGCCCATCTCCCAGTTGGGATGCCGGCAGGCGTCGTCGGGCGTGACCTGGTCCAGGGCGGCCAGCGGCGTGTCCAGGAAAGGGCCGCCGGAGGCGGTCAGCACCAGGCTCACCACGCCCGCCCCGTCCGTGTCCGCGCCGCCGCCCGGCGGCAGGCACTGGAACAGGGCGTTGTGCTCGCTGTCGATGGGCACCAGCTCGCCGCCGGAGCGGTCCAGGGCCGCCTGCAGCAGCCCGCCGGCCATCACCACGGCCTCCTTGTTGGCCAGCAGCACGCGCTTGCCGGCCTCGGCGGCCGCCAGCGTGGGCAGCAGCCCCGCGGCGCCGACGATCGCCGCCATGACGAAATCCACGTCCTCGCGGGAGGCCGCCTCCGACAGGGCCTCCGGACCGCCGCGCACCTCGACGCCCAGTCCTTCCCCGGCGACCGCGGCCGCCAGCTTGCCGGCCGCTGCCGCGTCGGCCAGCACGGCGAGCGCCGGCCGGAAGCGGCGGCATTGTTCGAGCAACAGCCGCCAGTTGCGGCACCCGGTCAGCGCGCGCACCGCGAAGCGCTCCGGGTTGGCAGCCACGACCTCCAGCGTGCTGACGCCGATGCTGCCGGTCGCACCGAGGATCGCCAGGCCCTTCATGTCGCCACCAGCCAGCGCAGGCCCAGCACGAACACCGGCAAGCCGGCGAGCAGGCTGTCGATGCGATCCAGCACGCCGCCGTGTCCTGGGAACAGTTGCCCGGAATCCTTCAGCCCGACGCTGCGCTTGAGCATGCTGACGCCCAGGTCGCCGATCACCGAGATGCCGGCCACTGCCAAAGAGAGCGCCAGCAGGCCCATCACCGGCACGCCGAACCACGCCGCCGCCCCGATGGAAACCAGCCCAACCACCGCCAGCCCCCCCAGCAGGCCCTCCCAGGTCTTGCCCGGGCTGATGCTCGGCGCCAGCTTCACGCGTCCGAAGCGCCGCCCCGTGAAATAGGCGCCCACGTCGGCGGCCGCCACCACGATGAACAGGTAAAGCACCCACAGGGGCCCGAACTCCCGCGTCTTGAGCAGGTACGCGAGAGTCAGCCAAACCAGCGGCAGGATAAAGACGCCGGCCAGCAGCACGATGCGGCGCGGCAGCCGCAGCGGGTACAGCGCCAGCAGCAGCGCGACCAGCGCCCAGATGCCCAGCTGCAGCCACAACAGCGGCGGCGGCAGCCGGCCGGTGGGCGTCGCCCAGGCCAGCCAGCCGATCGCCAGGGCGAGCGCCAGCGTGAAGGCCGCGCGGTGGACTGAGCCGGTGATCCCGGCCAGCCCCGCCCACTCCCAGGCGGCCACCAGCAGCAGCAGGCCGAACAGCACCACGCCCACGTCGGCCGAGGCGAAAAACAGCACGGTGAGGAGCGCCGCGACCAGCAGCACCGCGGTGATGATGCGCTCCTTCAGCACGAGGCGTCCCTGGCGGAATCGTCCACCTGCTCCGGGGTCAGGCCGAAGCGCCGCTCCACCGCGTTGAAGCGCGCCAGCGCCGCGTCCAGGTCGCTCTCGTCGAAATCCGGCCACAGGCGGTCGGTGAACCAGCACTCCGCGTAAGCCAGGTTCCACAGCAGGAAATTGCTGATGCGGTGATCGCCGCCCGTGCGGATGAGCAGGTCGGGGTCGGGCGCGTTCGCCAGGGCCAGGCGCCGGGCGAACGCGGCGTCGTCGATGCTCTCCGGGTCCAGCCGTCCGGCGGCCGCCTCGCGCGCCAGCCCGCGCGCCGCATTGACGATGTCCCAGCGTCCGCCGTAGGCAAGTGCCACGATCAGCACCAGGCGCTCGTTGTCGCAAGTGCGCGCCTCCGCGGCGGCCATGCGCTCCTGCAGCGCCGGCGCCAGGCCGCCGCGATCGCCGATGAAGGCCAGTCGCACGCCGTTGCCGTGCAACTCCTCCACCTCGCGCTCCAGGGCTTCGACGAACAACCGCATCAGCGCGCCGACCTCGCGTTTCGGCCGGCGCCAGTTCTCGCTGGAGAATGCGAACAGGGTCAGGTAGCGCACGCCCTTGCGGGCGCAGCATTCGACGATGCCCCGGGCGGCGCGCACGCCGGCGCGGTGGCCGGCCTGGCGCGGCAGCTTGCGCTGTCGCGCCCAGCGGCCGTTGCCGTCCATGATGACGGCGACGTGGGCGGGCGTGGCGGGGGAATTCACTGGGGGAGTCTGCCGGGGCGCCGTGTCTTCAGACCTCCAGCACTTCCTTTTCCTTCTCCTCCACCACCTGGTCGACCACGGCGATGTGCTTGTCGGTCAGCGCCTGGATGCTGTCCTGCGCGCGGCGCTCGTCGTCCTCGCTGATCTCCTTTTCCTTGAGGAGTTCCTTGGCGTGGTGGAGCGCGTCGCGGCGGATGTTGCGGATCGCCACCTTGGCGTTCTCGCCCTCGTGGCGCACGATCTTGCCCATGTCGCGGCGCCGCTCCTCGGTGAGCGGCGGCAGCGGCACGCGGATCACCGTGCCCGCGGTGTTCGGGTTGAGTCCCAGGTCGGAAGTCATGATGGCCTTCTCGACCACCGGGACCATGGACTGCTCCC
>DATFKW010000096.1:0-9834 GCA_035268405.1 Gammaproteobacteria bacterium | reverse complement strand
CGTCCTCGTCCATGGGACACTGTAATTGGGCTTGATAACCCATAAATAGCTCGAGTGACAGTGGTGCAAATCCTTATAAACGGCAAAGGATGCCCGTCACAGTTCTGCTCGTTTGGGGCGACGGGCGACGGGCGACGGGCGACGGGCGACGGCGCAGGAGTTTTGCGGCCGCGATTCCCGGCGACGATGTGTCGGGCCGAAATCGTCCGGCGTCCCCGTCGGCAGGAGTCGGCCGCGTGATGTGGTGCAGGCGATTTCGGGACGCTCGCGCACAGGACGTGCGCGAGCGAGCGTACAGGGACGTATTCACAGCGGTCCCGAAACCGCCTGCGCCGCAGCGCGCGACCCGCCCAGGCCAGCGCGCGACCCGCCCAGGCCAGCGCGCGGCCCGCCCAGTCGGTCAGCTCAGCGTGCCGCCCGCAACAACTCGTTGATCCCGACTTTCGCGCGCGTCGCCGCATCCACGCGCTTGACGATCACCGCGCACGCCAGCTGGCAGTTGCCGACGCTGGACGGCAAGGTCCCGGCCACCACGACGGAGCCGGCGGGCACGCGGCCGTAGCTGACCTCGTCGCGCTCGCGGTCGTAGATGCGGGTGCTCTGGCCGATGAACACGCCCATCGAGACGACGGCGCCTTCCTCGACGATCACGCCCTCGACGATCTCGGAGCGGGCGCCGATGAAGCAGTTGTCCTCGATGATGGTGGGGCTGGCCTGCAGCGGCTCGAGCACGCCGCCGATGCCCGCGCCGCCCGACAGGTGAACGTTGGCGCCGATCTGGGCGCAGGAGCCGACCGTGGCCCAGGTGTCGACCATGGTGCCGGGCCCGATCCATGCGCCGATGTTCACGTAGCTCGGCATCAGCACCACGTCGGGCGAGATGTAGGCGCCGCGGCGCACCACGGCCGGCGGCACGATGCGCGCGCCGGCGTAGTCGAACACGGCCTCGTCGTAGCCGGCGTACTTCAGCGGCACCTTGTCCCAGCCGCGCAGTGCGCCCATCTCGATGAGGCGGTTCCGCTCGATGCGAAAGGACAGCAGCACGGCTTTCTTCAGCCACTCGTGCACCTGCCATCCCTGCTCGGTCTTCTCGGCCACCCGCTCGCGACCGTCGTCCAGCGCGTCGATCGCCTCGGCGACGGCCTGGCGGATGTCGTCCGGGGTATCGTCGGGCGAGAAGCGGGCGCGCTCTTCGAAGGCGGCCTCGATGGTTTCCTTAAGCGTGCTCATGACATCACCCGGGGCCGGCGCCCTCTCGTGTTTGGGTTGAGACGAAACGTGCAATACGATGCGCCGCCTCGATGCATTCGTCCAGTTCGGCGACCAGCGAGATGCGCACCCGGCCTGTGCCCGGGTCGCCGTTTCCGTGCGGCCGCGACAGGTAACGCCCGGGCAGCACGGTGACGTTCTCGGCGGCGTGCAGCGCGCGGGCGAACTGCTCGTCGTCGCCGGGCGCCTGCAGCCACAGGTAAAAGGCCGCCGAGGGGCGTTCCACCGGCATGATCTCGCGGAGGATCGGCACCACGGCGTCGAACTTCTGTTGATACAGCTTGCGGTTGGCCGCGGCGTGGGCGTCGTCGTCCCAGGCAGGCACGCTGGCCAGTTGCACCATCTCGGGCACGGCGCAACCGTGATAGGTGCGGTACAGCCGGAAGGCCGCCATGATCTCGGCGTCGCCGGCCACGAAGCCGGAACGCAGGCCGGGCACGCTGGAGCGCTTGGAGAGGCTGTGGAACACCACGCAGCGCCGGAAGCGCTCATTGCCCTCGCGCAGGCAGGCGCTCAGCAGGCCGGGCGGTGGCGCGCGCTCGTCCAGGTAGATGTCGGCGTAACATTCGTCGGCGGCCACGATGAAGCCGTGGCGCTCGGCCAGCGCCAGTACCCGGCCCAGGTAGTCCTCGTCCATGACTGCGCCGGTGGGGTTGCCCGGGCTGCAGATGAACAGGATACGGCAGCGTTGCCAGTCGGAATCCGGCACCGCGTCGAGGTCCGGCAGGAAGCCGTTCTCGGCCCGCGTGTCGAGGTAGTAGGGCTCCGCGCCGGCGAGCAGCGCCGCGCCTTCGTAGATCTGGTAGAAGGGGTTGGGCATCATCACGAGGCCGCCGTCCGCCGGGTCGACGGCCGCCTGCACGAAGGAGAACAGCCCTTCGCGCGTGCCGTTGACCGGCAGCACCATGCGTTCGCCGTCCACCGCTCCCGCCGCCAGTCCGAAGCGCCGCTCCAGCCAGCGCGCGCAGGCATGGCGCAGTTCGGGCAGCCCGCCGGCCTTGGGGTAGACCGCGAGCCGGTCGAGTCGCTGCAGCAGCGCGTCGCCGACGAAGGCGGGCGGGGCGTGGCGCGGCTCGCCGATGGACAGCGCGATGTGGGAACGGTCCGCCGGCGGCGCGGCATCCGCGAGCAGCGCGGCGAGCCGCTCGAAGGGATAGGGATGCAGGCGGCCGAGCAGCGGGTTCATCGCGACGTGTCCGGCGCGGCGGCAGCCGTGATCGCGGCCGCGGTCGCGCGCGTGGCCACAGCCACGGGGCCCATCAACGGCCGCCCGCCGGCTGGTCCAGCCGCGTCTTGAGGCGACGGCCGAGCTGCTCGCGCGCCGCCTCGTCCAGCATCTCGCCCGCCAGCGTGCTGATGTAGAAGACGTCCTCGGCGCGCTCGCCAACGGTCATGATCTTGGCCGCGCGCAGCGAGACGTCGCTTTCCACGAAGGACTTGCCGATCTCGCACAGCAGGCCGGGGCGGTCCGCGGCGACCAGCTCCATCACGGTGCGGCCGTTGGCCTCGTCGCTGGAGAATGCAATGCGCGTCGGGGTAGTGAACAGCCGCACCTGGCGCGGCGGCTGGCGCAGCACCGTGGGCATGCCGCCGCCGTGTTCCAGCGCCGCCTTGCGCACGGCCGATTCGATCTGCACCAGCCGCTCGTGGTCCTCGATCGGCGCGCCGTCGTTTTCCAGCACCACGTAGGTGTGCACGTTGCGCCCGTCGCCCACCGGCACCACGCGCGCGTCCAGGATGTTCAGCCCGAGCTCGTCCAGCGCGCCGGTAGTGCGCGCGAAGCTGTGCTGGCCGCTCATGGTGCACACCATGATGGCGGTGCCGCCGCGGCCGGTCTGCTGCTCAACCGAGACGGCGGACTGTTCGCCGCGATCCTCCAGGCCGGCCAGCACGAAGATGTGCCAGGCGATCTCCTCGGGCGTGTGCCGAAGGAAATACTCGCTCGCAAAGCCGCTCCAGACTTCGCGGGCGCGCGCCGCCGGGATGCCGCGGGTCGCCAGCAGCGGCAGCGCGGCTTCCTGCGTCTCGCTCACCAGCTGTTCGGCGTCGATGGGCGATTCCAGCCCGGCGCGCAGCGCGCGCTTGACGCTGTTGTAGAACTCCTCGAACAGCGAGGCTTTCCAGGCGTTCCACAGCTTGGGGCTGGTGCCGCGCACATCGGCGACGGTCAGCACGTAGAGATAGTCGAGGCGCCGCTCGTCGCCCACCAGGCGCGCAAATTCGGCGACCACCGCGGGGTCGTGAATGTCCTTTTTCTGCGAAGTGATGGAGAACACCAGGTGGTGGCGCACCAGCCAGGCGACCAGCCGCGCGTCGTAGGGCGACAGGCCGTGCTCCAGGCAGAAGGATTCGGCGTCGACCGCGCCCAGCTCGGAATGGTCGCCGCCGCGGCCCTTGGCGATGTCGTGAAACAGGCCCGCCAGGTAGGCCAGCTCGGGCCTGGGCAGCGACTGCATGATGCGGCTGCACATGGGCAGCTCGTGGTCGAAGCGCGACAGCGCGAAACGCCGCAGGTTCGAGACCACGAAAAGCGTGTGCGCGTCCACCGTGTAGGCGTGGAAAAGATCGAACTGCATGCGGCCGGTGACGCGCCCGAAGGCGGGAATATAGCGCTCCAGCACGCCGTAGCGGTTCATCCGGCGCAGCTCGTGGGTGACGCCCTCGGGCGCCTTGATGATGTCCAGGAACAGGCGATGATGACGCGGGTTCTGGCGGAACTCCTCGTCGATCAGCGGCAGGGCGCGGCGCAACAGCCGGATGGTGGCCGCGCTCACGCCCTTGAGCCCGCCTTCCTGCTGCAGCAGCAGAAAAATCTCCAGCAGCGCCGAAGGGGTGCGCTCGAAGACAGCTTCGTCGGTGACCTCCAGGAAACCGTTGCGTACCTGGAAGCGCGCGTTCAGCGGTTTCGGCGGCGCCGCCGGGTCCAGCAGGATGGCTTCCTCGAACAGCTGCAGCAGCATCTCGTTCAGCCGCGCCAGCTCCTGCACCGTGCGGTAATACTTCTGCATGAACTGCTCGACGGCCAGCGTGTAGCTGGCGTCCTCGTAGCCGAACATCTCGGCCAGCTTCACCTGGTGATCGAACAGCAGGCGGTCCTCGCGCCGCCCGGTGACCGTGTGCAGCGCCCAGCGGATGCGCCACAGGAAGTTCTGTCCGGCCAGCAGCCGGCGGTACTCGTACTCGGTGAGGAAACCCTGCTGCGCCAGCTGGTGCAGGCTGCCGATGCCGAAGTGGCGGCGCGCCACCCAGCAGACCACCTGGATGTCCCTGAGGCCCCCCGGGCTGCCCTTGATGTTCGGCTCGAGGTTGTGCGCGGTGTCGTGATAGCGGTGGTGGCGGGCCGCCTGCTCGGCCAGCTTGGCCTCGAAGAAAGGTTTCGGCGGCCATAGCCGTTCCGGGCCGGTGACTGCCTGCATGGCTTCGAACAACGCCGCCGGGCCGGCCAGCAGGCGCGACTCCATCAGGGTGGTGACCACGGTGACGTCGGCTTTGGCCTCGCGCTCGCAGTCGGCCAGGCTGCGCACGCTGTGGCCGACTTCCAGGCCGATGTCCCACAGGAAGGCGAGAAAGGCTGCGGCGCGTTCCTCCCAGTCGCCGGAATCGCGCGCGCCGTCCGGCTCCGGTTCCGGCACGAGGATCATGATGTCGATGTCCGAGGCCGGGTGGAGCTCGCCGCGGCCGTAACCGCCGACGGCCACCAGGGCAAGGCGGTCTTCGTCCTGGAGGTGCATGCGCCAGGCGCGCATCAGCGCCTGGTCGATCTGGCGGGCGCGCTCGCGCACCAGCGCCTCGACCGGCTCGCCCGCCATGAAGCGCTCGCGCAGCGCCGCGTCGCCCGCTTCCAGCACCGCCCGGAAGGCGCGCAGCGTCTCGGGACCGGGCGCCGCGTCGGCCTCAGGCAGGCCGGGCGGTGTCCTGGCGTCGGCCCGCGTCCCCGGGCGGGGGTCTGCCGCGCTCGCCATGCTCACACCTGGCCCGAGGCGCCCAGCGTGAGCACCTCGTGGCCGTCTTCGGTGACCAGGATGGTGTGCTCCCACTGGGCCGACAGCGAGTGGTCCTTGGTGACCACCGTCCAGCCGTCGGGCAGCAGCCGCACGTGGCGCTTGCCGGCGTTGACCATGGGCTCGATGGTGAAGGTCATGCCGGGGATGAGTTCCAGGCCGGTGCCGGCCTTGCCGTAGTGCAGCACCTGCGGGTCCTCGTGAAACTCCCGGCCGATGCCGTGGCCGCAGTACTCGCGCACCACGGAGCAGTGCCGGGACTCAACCAGTTCCTGGATGGCGTGGCCGATGTCCCCCAGCCGCACGCCGGGCTTTACCATCTCGATGCCCCGGCACATCGCGTCGTGGGAGACCTCGCTGACGCGCCGGCCGATCACGGTGGGCTCGCCGACGAAGAACATGCGGCTGGTGTCGCCGTGCCAGCCGTCCTTGATGACGGTGATGTCGATATTGACGATGTCGCCCTTCTTGAGCTTGCGCTCGCCGGGTATGCCGTGGCAGACGACGTGGTTCACCGAGGTGCACACCGACTTGGGGAAGCCGCGGTAGTTCAACGGCGCCGGAACCGCCTGCTGGTGGCCGGTGATGTGCCTGTGGCAGAGGAGATCGAGCTCCTCCGTGGAGACGCCCGGCTGCACGTGCTCGCCGATCATGTCGAGCACCTCGGCGGCCAGGCGGCCGGCCCGGCGCATGCCGTTGATTTCTTCTGCGGTTTTCTTGATGGTGACGGGCATGGCGGTGGCGGCCTCCCGAGCCGCGATATCCGGAGAGAAGTTCACCCCGGTTCAATCACTTAGGCGAGACCCGCGGCCGGCCGGGCGGATTGTCCGAAACGGCCGCCTATGGTATAAAGCGCGCGCCTTAATCGCAATTAAATCCCACACACGCACCGTCACACTCGGCTGGGTGCCTTTCCGTCGCATGACTGGAGGGTTGCCGGGTGGGGTGCGTGGAGGCTTAACCCGTAGGAGCACAACATGACTGCAATCTCCATGCGCCAGATGCTGGAGGCCGGTGTCCATTTCGGTCACCAGACCCGCTTCTGGAACCCGAAGATGTCACCCTACATCTTCGGCGAACGAAACAAGATCCATATCATCAACCTCGAGAAGACGCTGCCGCTCTACACGCGGGCGCAGAACTTCGTGCGCAAGCTGTCCACCGACGGCGGCAGCGTGCTGTTCGTGGGCACCAAGCGCAGCGCGCGCGACGCCATCCGGCGCGAGGCCGAGCGTTCCGGCATGCCTTACGTCAGCTATCGCTGGCTGGGCGGCATGCTGACCAACTACAAGACCGTGAAGCAGTCCATCAAGCGGCTGTTCGACCTCGAGGCCATGGCCGAGGACGGCACTTTCGAGAGCCTCACCAAGAAAGAGGTACTCGGCCTGCAGCGCGAGCACGAGAAGCTCGAGCGCAGCCTCGGCGGCATCAAGAACATGGGCTCGCTGCCCGACGCCCTGTTCATCATCGACATCGAGCACGAGCGCATCGCCGTGCTGGAAGCGATCAAGCTGGGCATCCCCATCATCGCGGTGGTGGACTCCAACTGCTCGCCCGAGGGCATCGACTACGTGATCCCCGGCAACGACGACGCCATGCGCGCCATCCAGCTATACACCATCGGCATCGCGGATGCCGTGCTGGAAGGCCGGGCCGCCGTACCGGAGGTGCCGGTGGGCGAGGACGACTTCGTCGAGGTCGAGGAGCAGGCCGCGCCGGCCGAGAAGCCCCAGCCGGCGGCCAGGGCCGAAAAGCCTGCAGAGAAGCCGGCCGAGAAACCCGCTACGAAGCCCGCTGAGAAGCCCGCGGCGCAAGCCGAGACGGCCGAACAGCCGGCCGTGAAGCCCGCGGAGCCCGTGGTGCCGGCGACGGCCCCCGTCGCCGAGGCGACCGAAGAGTCGGCCGAGCCGGCCGAGAAGCCGGCGGCCGAGTAAGGGGAGAGACGAATGAGCATTTCTGCAAGCATGGTCAAGGAACTCCGCGAGCGCACCGGCGCCGGCATGATGGAGTGCAAGAAGGCACTGGTGGAGACCGGCGGCGACATCGAGGCGGCCGTGGAGCACATGCGCAAGCAGGGCCTGGCCAAGGCGGACAAGAAGGCCGGCCGGATTGCCGCCGAGGGGCTGGTGGTGGTGTCGGGTACGCCCGACGGCAAGCGCGCGGCGATCGTCGAGGTGAACTGCGAGACGGACTTCGTTTCCGGCGGGGACGACTTCCAGGCCTTTGCGAAGCAGGTCGGCGAGCTGGTGCTCGAGACCAGGCCCGCGGACCTGGACGCGCTGCTGGCGACCCCCGTGGAAGGCGCCACGGTCGAGGAGACCCGCCGTGCCCTGGTGGCGAAGATCGGCGAGAACATCGGCGTGCGGCGCTACGCCGTGCTCGAGTCGGACGGCGTCGTGGGCAGCTACGTGCACGGCACCCGGATCGGCGTGCTGGTGGCGCTCGAGGGCGGCGACGAGGGCCTGGCGCGCGACCTGGCGATGCACATCGCGGCGTCCCGCCCGCAGTACGTGGACGAATCCGGCGTACCCGAGGCGTTCCTCGCCAAGGAGCGCGAAATCCTCGTCGAGCAGGCCGCGGGCGAGGGCAAGCCGGCCGAGATCGTGGCGAAGATGGTCGAAGGGCGGCTGCGCAAGCAGCTCGCGGAGATCACCCTGGTGGGCCAGCCCTTCATCAAGGATCCCGACACCCGCGTGGGCAAGCTGTTGTCCGACAACGGCGCCACCGTGCAGGCCTTCGTGCGCTACGAGGTGGGCGAGGGGATCGAGAAGAAGGAAGACAACTTCGTCGAGGAAGTGATGTCGCAGGTGCGGGGCGGTTGAGCCCCGGCGCCTTGCGGCGCCGCGCCGCGCCGGCCAGGGGCCACGGCGCGGGCAGATGAGGTAAGCTTAAGGACCCCGCGGACCGCGGGGTTCTTTTTTGCGGCAGCTGATGCCAGGGCAATGATCGCAGGGGGCGAGATGAGCCGGAAAGTTCCGAAAAGAATCCTCCTCAAGCTCAGTGGCGAGGCGCTCCTCGGGGGCGTGGACTACGGGATCGACCCGGAGGTCATCAACCGCATCGCCAGCGAGCTGCGCGACGTGCGCGAGCTGGGCGTGCAGGTGGCCGTGGTCATCGGCGGCGGCAACATTTTCCGCGGCGCCGGCCTGGCGGAAGCCGGCATGGACCGGGTCACCGGCGACCACATGGGCATGCTGGGCACGGTGATCAACTCGCTGGCCCTGCAGGACGCCCTGGAAAAGCTCGGCGTGCACGCCCGCGTGATGTCGGCCATCAAGATCAACGAGGTGTGCGAGGACTACATCCGCCGGCGCGCCATCCGTCACCTGGAGAAGAGCCGCGTGGTGATCCTCGCGGCCGGTACCGGCAACCCCTTCTTCACCACCGACAGCGCCGCCAGCCTGCGCGCCATCGAGATGAACGCCGACCTGCTGCTGAAGGCCACCAAGGTCAACGGCGTCTACTCGGCCGACCCGGCGCGCTTCCCGGACGCGAAGCGCTATTCGCGGCTCAGCTACGACGAGGTGCTGGACGCCCGCCTGGGGGTCATGGACGCCACTGCCGTGGTGATGTGCCGCGACAATGACCTGCCGCTGCGCGTGTTCAACATGCACAGCAAGGGCGAACTGCTGCGGATAGTCAACGGCGAGGACATCGGCACCCTGGTGACGCGGGCGCCGGGTTCGGCCGCCGAAGCCTGAGAGGACACGAGCATGTTGCAGGAGATCATGAAAGACGCGGAAGAGCGCATGGGCAAGAGCGTGGATTCGCTGCGCGGCGAGCTGAAGAAGCTGCGCACCGGGCGCGCGCACGCCAGCCTGCTCGACCACATCCACGTCGATTACTACGGCAGCGAGGTGCCGTTGAGCCAGGTGGCCAACATCGGCGTGGAGGATGCGCGCACGCTGACCATATCCCCCTGGGAGCAGTCCATGGTCCCGGTGGTCGAGAAGGCCATCATGACTTCCGACCTGGGACTCAACCCGAACACCGCGGGCACGGTGATCCGCGTGCCGCTGCCGCCGCTCACCGAGGAGCGGCGCCGCGACATGGGCAAGGTCGTGCGCCACGAGGGCGAGAACGCCAAGGTGGCGATCCGCAACATCCGCCGCGACGCGCTCCACCACGCGAAGGAACTGCTTAAGGACAAGGAGATCAGCGAGGACGACGAGCGCCGCGCTCAGGACAACGTCCAGGCGCTGACGGACAAGCACATCGCCGTCGTCGACCAGGTGGTGGAGGAGAAGGAAAGGGAAGTGCTGGAGGTCTGAAGACACGGCGCACCGGCAGACTCCCCCAGTGAATCCCCCCGCCACGCCCGCTCACGTCGCCGTCATCATGGACGGCAACGGCCGCTGGGCGCGACAGCGAAAGCTGCCGCGCCAGGCCGGGCACCGCGCCGGCGTGCGCGCCGCCCGGGGCATCGTCGAATGCTGCGCCCGCAAGGGCGTGCGCTACCTGACCCTGTTCGCATTCTCCAGCGAGAACTGGCGCCGGCCGAAACGCGAGGTCGGCGCCCTGATGCGGTTGTTCGTCGAAGCCCTGGAGCGCGAGGTGGAGGAGT
>DATFKW010000095.1:0-3028 GCA_035268405.1 Gammaproteobacteria bacterium | reverse complement strand
GTGCGCGTGGGCCTCGGCCACGCTGCGCTCCAGGCAGTCGGGCCAGGGATTCATGCGGCACAGGTGCCGGCGCAGAAAGGCGTCGACGATGCAGCGACACGGCGGGCTGTCCAGCGAGCCGGACGCGCGGTGCTGCTGCAGAGGCGTGCGAATCGCCTCGGGCAGGGCATCCATCAGCTGCGCCAGCTGGCTGCGCCACAGCGGTACGCTGGCCACCGTGCTCGACAGCACCAGGCTTTCCAGCCCGCGCGCCCCGGAGAGCGCGTATTCCAGCGCGAGCATGCCGCCCCAGCCATGCCCCAGCAGGTGACAACGAGAAAGTTGCGCCGCCTCGCGCACGGCCGCCAGCTCCTCCAGGAACAGACCGATCGACCATTCGACGCCGTCGTCCGCCAGGGCCGATCCGCCGCACCCGAGCTGGTCGTAGAACACGACCTGGCGGCCGGTGGCGCGCATCGCCTCCAGCGGCCAGAGATACTCGTGACCGTAGCCGGGTCCGTCATGAATGCACAGCAGCGGCCGACGAGAGCAATTCTGGCCGACGACCCGGAAACGGGTCCTGAATTCCCGGAAGGACGCGAAGCCCTCTTGGGTGGCGTTGGTGTCCGGCATTCGGACGGATCTCCCGCCCTGTCCATGGGAGTGAGGGTGACCAGCTTATGCCCGGCGGGGGCGCCGGGGAATCCGCACAGATACGGTCAGGAGTTTCCGCAGCGGCTCAGGCGGCCAGCGGCAGCGCGGTCGCGCGCGCGTAGCCCATCACGGCGACGAAATGGCAGGCCGTGCCCGCCAGCACGAACAGGTGCCAGATGAAATGGCAGTAGCGGAACCGGTCCAGCGCATAGAAGAGCACGCCCCCGGTATAAGCCAGGCCGCCCGCCAGCAGCCAGGACAGGCCCTCGGGGGGCATGCGCTCGACCAGCGGGCCCGCCGCGATCACGATCAGCCAGCCCATGCAGAGGTAGATCGCCACCGAGATCTTCCGGAAGCGGACACCGCCCATCGCTTTCATCAGCACGCCGGCGATCGCCAGGGTCCAGACCAGCCCGAACAGCGTCCAGCCCCAGCCGCCGCGCAGAACGCCCAGCGTGAATGGCGTGTAAGTTCCCGCGATCAATAGGAAAATTGAACCGTGATCGACCGCCCGGAGGATGCTCTTCAGGCGCGGCCAGGGCGTGGCGTGGTACAGCGTCGACGCCAGGTAGGCGAGCATCACCGTGGCGGCGAACACCGCGGCCCCCACCAGGTCCGCCACGCCCCCGTTGCGCGCCGCCTCCGCCAGCAGCAGGGGCGTGGCAAAGAGCGCCGCCAGGAAGCCGGCGCCGTGGCTGAGGCTGTTGGCCACCTCCTCCCCGGTCGATTGCGCGCGCTTCCGGACCCGCGCGGCGGCCGTGCCGATCAGCGTTTCATTGTGCATTGCATCACCCTAAGGCCGGCGCCCGGCACAGTCAAACGCGCCGTCAGCATTCCGGCACGTTCACGGCCAGCCCGCCCCTGGAGGTTTCCTTGTAGCTGGTGGACATGTCGAGGCCCGTCTGGCGCATGGTGGCAATCACCTGGTCCAGGCTCACCTTGTGGCTGCCGTCGCCCCGAAACGCCATGCGCGCCGCGTTGACCGCCTTCACCGCGCCCATCGCGTTGCGCTCGATGCAGGGGATCTGCACCAGCCCGGCGATGGGGTCGCAGGTGAGGCCGAGATTGTGCTCCATGCCGATCTCGGCGGCGTTCTCCACCTGCGCGTTGCTGCCGCCCATGGCGGCCACCAGCCCGCCCGCCGCCATCGAGCAGGCCACGCCCACTTCCCCCTGGCAGCCCATCTCCGCGCCGGAGATGGAGGCGTTCTTCTTGTAGAGGATGGCGATGGCGCCGGCCGTGAGCAGGAAACGCATCACGCCCGACTCGTCCGAGCCGCTGACGAAGCGCAGGTAGTAGTGCAGCACGGCGGGCAGGATGCCCGCGGCGCCGTTGGTGGGGGCAGTCACGATCCGCCCGCCCGCGGCGTTCTCTTCGTTGACCGCGAGCGCGTAAGCGTTGACCCAGTCCATGAAATCGCCGGCCGCGCCTTCGCCGCACAGCTCGCGGTACAGGCGCGGCGCGCGGCGCGGCACGCCGAGCACGCCGGGCAGCTTGCCCTCGGCCGCGAAACCGTTGCGCACGCAGTCTTTCATCACTTCCCACAGTTCCAGCAGGCGCGCCCGCGTCTCGTCCGGGGTGCGCCACTGTTCTTCGTTGGCCAGCACCAGCTCGTGGATGCGCAGGCCGTGCCGCTCGCACTGCTCCAGCAGCTGCGCGGCATTGTCGAACGGAAAGCGCAGCGGTTCCGCGTCGTCCGTCGCCGTCGCTTCCGGGTCGTCGCCGCGCGCGATGAAGCCGCCGCCGATGGAATAGAAGGTCTCGCCCAGCAGCGTCTCGCCGTCGCCGTCCAGCGCCGTGAAACGCATGCCGTTGGGATGGCGCGGCAGCATCTGCTCTGCGTGGAACAGCAGGTCCATGGGCTCGTCGAACGCGATCTCGCGCTCGCCCAGCAAGCGCAGCCGCCCGCTGCCGCGGATACGCTCCAGGCGGGCCTCCACCGTGGCGGGCTCGATCGTCCTGGGCACCTCGCCCTCGAAGCCGAGCAGGATGGCGCGGTCGGTGCAGTGGCCCCGGCCCGTGAGCGCCAGCGAGCCGTAGAGCTGCGCGCCCAGCCGCGCCACACGGTCCAGCAGGCCGGCTTCCCGGACATCCAGCAAGAATTGGCGCGCTGCCAGCATCGGGCCCATGGTGTGGGAACTCGAAGGGCCGACGCCGACTTTAACCAGGTCGAAGATGCTGATGGCCACGGGCCTAGTCGTCCTCGGTGTCAGACAAGGACAGCAGGCCGGCATTGCCGCCGACCGCGGCGGTATTGATGCTCAGGCTCCGCTCGGTCATGAAGCGGTGCAGGTAGGACGGCCCGCCGGCCTTGGGCCCGGTTCCGGAGAGCCCGCAGCCGCCGAAGGGCTGCACGCCCACCACGGCGCCGACGATGTTGCGGTTCACATACACG
>DATFKW010000094.1:0-8948 GCA_035268405.1 Gammaproteobacteria bacterium | reverse complement strand
GTGGTGAGCGTGGAGCTGCACCGCGACCTGCTGGACGCGGCGGGGCGCAACCTGGCCGCGCTGGGCATCCACAACGTGGAGCTTCGCGAAGGCGACGGTCTGGCCATGGAATTACCCGCCGAGTTCGATGTCATATGCGTGAACGGGTCGCTGCCCGCTGCAGATCCGCACCTGCCCCGCTTGCAGCGCCTGCTGCGGCCCGGCGGACGCCTGTTTGCCGTGACCGGACGGCCGCCGATCATGGCGGCCCTGCGCGTCACGCGTTCGGTCGATATCCCCGGAGACGGGCCGGCCGATGCGCAATGGACGCGGGACAGCCTGTTCGAAACCTGCCTGCCGCCACTGGAGAAAACCGGCAGAGACGAGGAGTTCGTATTCTGATGATCAAGGAAATGACCCCGGAGGAGTTCACCGAGCGCGCCAGCGCCGCGCCCGCGCCGCTGCTGGTCGACGTGCGCGAGGAGTGGGAACTGGCCATCGCCCGGCTCGAGCAGGCGGTGCACATCCCGATGGGCGAACTGCCGGACCGCATGGCAGAACTGCCGCGCGATCGCGACATCGTGCTGCTGTGTCGCAGCGGCATGCGCAGCGCCCAGGTGACGCGCTTCCTGGAGCGCGAGGGCTACGAGCGGGTCTGGAACCTGGCCGGCGGCATCCTCGCCTGGTCGGAGCGGCTCGACCCTTCGCTGACGCCCTACTGACACGCGCTCGCCCGCCGGGCTTGTCTCCCGGCCGCCGATATGGTGATATAGTTCACTATATCACCTAGACCATGACCCGCAGTCCCAAGGACCGAACGATGAAGCTGAAATGCCTGCCCCTGCTGATCACCGCCGCGGTGATGCTGGCCCCCGCCCAGGCCGGGGCCGCCAGCCTGATGGACGCTTACCGCGACGCCATGCGCAGTGATCCCACGCTGCGCGAAGCCGCCGCCAACCGCCTCGCCACGCTGGAGGCCAAGCCGCAGGCGCGGGCCAGCCTGCTGCCCCAGATCGAGGCCACCGGCAGCTACCAGCACCAGGACAATTCCGGTACCCAGACCTTTACGCAGCGGATCGACACCGGCCAGGTGGTGACATTGACCACCGGTTTCCGCCAGGAGGTCGAGCCGTTGCGCAACTGGCAGCTCCGCCTGACCCAGACGCTGTTCCGCTGGGACCAGTGGGTCGCGCTGCGCCAGGCCGACAAGCAACTGGCCCAGGCAGAGGCAGAGTTCCGCGCCGCCGAGCAGGACCTGATGGCACGCGTCGCGAACCGCTATTTCGAGGTGCTGGGCGCGCGCGCCACCCTCCAGGCCGCGGAAGCGGCGCTCGAAGCGATCGGGCGCCAGCTGGAACAGGCGGAGAAGCGCTTCGAGGTCGGTCTCTCGGCGATCACCGACGTGCAGGAAGCGCAGGCCAGCTATGACGCCGCCACGGCCGCGGTCATCGAGGCCAAGCGCTCTTTCGCCGTGGCGCGGGAGTTTCTCCGGGAGATCACCGGCGAGTATTACGACGACCTGGAGGACGCCGGGCCGGACACGCCGCTGGTGACCCCGGAACCGAACGACGCCGACCAGTGGGTGCAGACCGCCCTGTCCCGCAACCTGCGCCTGGAGGCTGCGCGGCTGGCGGCGGACATCAGCCGCGACGGCATCGCCTTGCAGCGCAGCGGCCACTATCCTTCCGTGGAGTTGTTCGTCAGCCGCGGCAACAACCGGATCACCTCGGAACGGCAAGACCGCCCGCAGGCCTTGCCGGGAGAGCCGGAGCCGGAGCCGCAGCCCTTCCTGCCGGCCAACAGCGACACCTGGCAGGACGCCTACGGCATCCAGGTGCGCGTGCCGATCTACTCCGGCGGCGCGGTGAGTTCGAGAGTCCGCGAGGCGTCCTACCAGCACGAGTCCAGCCAGGCACAACTGGAACGCGTCGCGCGGGAAACCGAGCGCCAGACGCGCGACTCCTTCCTTTCCGTGAATGCCGAGATCAGCCGCGTCCAGGCCCTGGCCCAGGCTGTGCAATCCAGCCAGACCGCGCTGCGCGCCACCGAGGCCGGCTTTGAGGTCGGCACGCGCACCACGGTGGACGTGCTTCAGTCGCGCCAGCAGCTGTTCGAAGCCCAGCGCGACTATGCGAACAGCCGCTACACCTACCTGGTGAACGCGCTGCTCTTGAAGCAGGCGGCAGGCACCCTGCGGGCGGAAGACATCAGCGAAGTGGATGCCTGGCTGAAGCCGGCCGACCAGGTGCCGGAGCCTACCCAGGCGCCCCGCTGACGGTGGCGTAGCAGGCGCCTACACAGGCGCCCCGCTGACGCTGGCGTCGCCGGCGCCAACGCGCCTCGCTCGTGCCGCGCGTCAGTCGTTCCGTACCAGCAGCGGGTCGAGCAGGCGCAGCAGTCTTTCCAGCGCGCCGCCGCTCTGGGCCGCGGCGCGACAGCCCCGCAGACCCCGCTCCCGGCGCTGCTCCGGATCCGCGAGCAGTGCCGCCATGGCGTCGCCCAGCGCCGCCCCGTCCGCCACCACCTCCAGCCCGCCGGCGTCCTGCAGCAACCCGGCCGTCTGCTCGGCGTTGAAATTGTGCGGCCCCGTGATCACCGGAAGCGACAGCACGGCTGGCTCGAGCAGGTTGTGACCGCCGATCGGCACCAGGCTGCCGCCGACGAACGCGGCGTCGGCCGCGGCGTAGAACATCGGCAGTTCGCCGAGGGTGTCGACCAGGTAGACCGGATCGTCGCCCCCCGGCGCCTGCGACAGCGAGCGCCGCCTGAAACCCGGATAGCGCGCGGCCAGCAATTCGGCAACACCCTCGAAGCGGTTGGGATGGCGCGGCACCAGCAGCAACAGCGCGCCGGGCACGCGAGCGCGGACCCGGTCGTGCGCGTCCAGGGCCGCGGCCTCCTCGCCCTCGTGGGTGCTCGCGGCGATCCACGTCGGACGCCGCGGGAAGTTCGCATCCCTGAAACGCTGCCCGGACTCGATCAGTCCGCGGGGAAAAGAAAGGTCCGCCTTGAGGTTGCCGGTGACCAGCACATGCTCGGGGTTTGCGCCCACCCGCAGGAAGCGGGCGGCGTCCTGCTCGCTCTGCGCCGCGATCAGGATGCCGTTGGAGAGCGCCTCGCGGAACAGGCTGCTGAAGCGCTGGTAGCGCTTCACCGAGCGTGGCGAGATGCGGGCGTTGGCGAGCACCAGCGGTACGCCGCGTTTGCCGCACTCGCCATACATGTTCGGCCAGAGCTCGGTCTCCATGACGATCGCCAGGCGCGGCCGCATGCGCCTGAAAAAACGGCGCACCGCGCCCGGGGTGTCGTAGGGCGCGTAGCTGTGCAGCACCTCGTCACCGAACAGGTCCCTGACCTGCTGCGCGCCGGTGGGCGTCACGGTGGTCACGACGACGGGAATATCCGGGTGTTTCTTGCGCAGCGCGGCCACCAGCGAGGAGGCGGCGACCACTTCTCCCACGGACACGGCGTGCACCCAGATCCCCGGCCGGTCGAGCCGGCGCCGGCCGAAGCCGAAACGCTCTTCGAAATGCTCCCAGTAGGCGCGGTTCGACAGCCCTTTCCAGAACAGGACCAGGGCCACCACGGGGATCAGCAGATAGGAGATGACGACGTATAGACGGTACAAGAGCATGCGACCGGAGGGGTGGCGGCGATGTTAACACGCGCTCCGGCCGGCGGTTTCGCCCCCGCGGCTATAATGCCTGCCCGGCGGACAGCATTTAGGGACCATAATCAGCGCCTGCTATCAGGGCCGGCACTCACGGACAGCGACTTGAGCAACGAAAAAATCCCGCTTTATCGTTTTCTCGCGCCGCGTTTCTGGCCGGTCTGGCTGGCGCTGGGCATCGTCCGGCTGCTGGTGGCGATGCCCTTCGGCGTGCAACTGCTCGCGGGACGCGCCATCGGGCGCATCGCTTATGCCGGCGCCCGAGAGCGTCGCCGCATCGCGGCGCGCAACCTGGCACTGGCCTTCCCCGAAATGGACGAGGCCGCGCGCCGCAGGCTGCTGCGACGCCATTTCGAATCGCTGGGCATGTCCATCATCGAGACCGGGCTGTGCTGGTGGGCTGAGGACGCGCGCATCGAGCGGCTCGCCGAGATTCGCGGCCTGGAACACGTCGAGGCGGCGCTCGCCTCCGGCCGGGGCGCCATCATGCTGACTGGCCATTTCACCACGCTGGACCTCGGCGGCCGTTTCCTCACCCGCAAGGCGCCGGTGAGCGCCATGTACCGCCCGCACCGCAACCCGCTGTTCGAGGAGATCATGCGACGCGGGCGCGAGCGCTCGGCGAAGCACGCTTTCGTGAAGACCGACGTGCGCGCCATGATCCGCGGCCTGCGCAACAATCACCTCATCTGGTACGCGCCGGACCAGGCGCACAAGCGCGGCAAGTACAGCGCGGCCGTGCCCTTTTTCGGCGTGCCCTCGCCCACCAACATCGCGACCTCCACCTTCGCGCGCCTCGGCGACGCGCCGGTGATCCCTTTTTTCCCCGTGCGCCTGCCGGGCAAGGCCGGCTACCGCGTGGACATCCTGCCGCCGCTGGAAGGCTTTCCCGGCGACGACCCGGTGGAGGACGCCGCGCGCATCAACCGGCTGCTGGAAGAGCGCATCCGCATGTGTCCCGAGCAATACCTCTGGGTGCACCGGCGCTTCAAGCAGGCCGGCCCCGAGGGCGCCGACCACTACGGCCCGCTGGCGCGCAAACGCAAGTCGCGACCTTCGGCGTAGCCCGAACGCAGCGCGCGCCACCCCGCGGGGTCGAAGGCGGGGGCGCCGGGCTCGGCGGCGATCTTGCGCAGCGAGCGCTCCAGGCGCGCGAGGTTTTGTTCCTGCCACGGGCCGGGCGCGCGGAAACGACCCCGGTCGAAGTCCAGCAGCCAGGCGCGACCGTCCTCGTCCAGCAGGATGTTGTGCGCGTTCAGGTCGGCATGGCAAGCGCCCAGCGCGTGGAAATCCGCCAGCATCCGGCCGATGGCCCGCCAGTCCAGGGCCGCGCCCTCCGCAAGGCGCGCCGACAGCGGCGCGGCGCCCGCGATGCGCAAAGTGACCAGTTCGGCGGTGTAGAAGAGCCCGCGGCGGCGCCAGCCGGCCGCCACCGGCCGCGGCACGGGCAGGCCGGCGGCATGCAGTCTCGCCAGCATGCGCCATTCCCGGAAAGCGCGGGTCCGCTCGGCGCCCGTCCAGGCATAGCGGTCCTCCACCAGGCGTCCCATCCAGCCGCCGCGCCGGTAATGACGCACGGCCCAGTGCCGGTCACCCACCTGGAAAAAGCGCACCTGGCCCCGTCCGCGGCCCGCTTGGCCCTCCGCCTCACCGTGCTCCAGGGCATGACGCAACAGGTCGGGACCGGGGTTAATGACCAGCGCGGGATCGTGCAGCACCGCCCAGCCCGGCCCCGTCTGGATCGCCGGGCTCACCGCCTGGCCTCAGCGTTCCGCGGGCGTCGCGTCGACCAGCCTGAAGGTCGCGCCGCAATAGGGGCACTTGGCCCGGCCGGTCACCTCGACGGGCAGGTAGACGCGCGGATGCGAGTTCCACAGCTTCATACCGGGCATCGGGCAGGACAGGGGCAGGTCGGCGCGCGTCACCTCGTAGTGCGTCGCCGCGTTCGCCTCGGTCTTTTGTTTTTCAGCCATGATCGCTCCGCCTCTGCCGCCGCGCATTATAGCGCCGCGCCGTCTTCCATGATGCGCCGCCACAGCACGCGCACCCGTTCGCGCAGCGGCTCGGCCTCTTCCGCCGGTATCCGGCCCGGCGCCCGGCGCAGCGTGAGCCGGTGCAGGCGCTGGCGGAAGTTCACGTAAGCATCATGCAGCAGGCGGCCGTCCTCCGCCGACAGCAGGCCGGCCGCCCGCAGGTCCTCGATCTGGCGGATGTTGTCCGGCCAGCGCAGCAGCTCCGGGCGCTCGGCGGCATGCTGCAGCACGAGGTACTGCACCAGGAACTCGATGTCGGCGATTCCGCCGCTGTCCTGCTTGAGATCGAACAGCGCGGCGCCGCCGGCGGAGAGCTCGTTGCGCATGCGCTCACGCATGGCGGCGACCTCGGCGCGCAGCCCGTCCCGGCGCACTGCTTCCACCAGCACGCGCACGCGCAGCTGCTCGAAGGCCTCGCGCACCCCGGGGTCGCCCGCCACCGCGCGCGCGCGCAGCAGGGCCTGGTGCTCCCAGGTCCACGCCCGTTCTCGCTGGTAGGCTTCGAAAGCGCCCAGGCTGGTCACCAGCAGCCCGCCCTTGCCGCTGGGGCGCAGCCGCGTATCCACCTCGTAAAGTACGCCCGCGCCCGTGGGCGTCGCCAGCAGGTGCACGATGCGACGGGTCAGGCGCGCGAAATACATGCCCGCCTCCAGCACCGCCGGCCCCTCGGTGCGCTGGATCTCGCCCGCCGCGTCGTGCACGAACACCAGGTCCAGGTCGGAGCCGTAGCCGAGTTCCAGCCCACCCAGCTTGCCGTAGCCGATCACCGCCAGGCTGCACTCGCGCAAGTCGTCCTCGCGGTCCCCGCACAGCGGCCGGCCGTGGCGTCGCTGCGCGTCGTCGCGCGCAATCCGCACACAGGCCTCCAGCAGCACCTCGGCGACCCAGGTCAGCTGGTCGCTGACCTTCATCAGCGGCAGCCGTCCCGCCAGGTCCGCCACCGCCACCCGGAACACCGCCGCGCGCTGGAAATTTCGCAGCGCATCCATCAATGCCTCGAGGTCCTCGGGTTCCACCCCGGCAAGCCGCTCTTCCAGTTCGCCGGCGAGCTCGTCCCTGCCCGGGGGCGCCTGCATCACCCGCGGATCGATGAGGTCGTCGAGCAACAGCGGGTGGACCGCCACCTGGCTGGCGAGAAACTCGCTGCCCCCGCACAGGCGGGTAAAGCGCTCCCGCGCGGCGGGGTTCTCATTCAGCAGAGCGAAATAAGCGCTGCGGCCGCCGATCGCGGCGACCACGCGTAACAGCCGCTCGAGCGCCTCCTCCGGCGCCGGCAGCTCCGCCGCCCCGCGCGCCAGCGCCGGCACCAGCGTGTCCAGGCGCTCCCGGGCGGTCTCGTCCAGGCGCTTGTACCAGCCCGCATCCGCCAGGCCCCGCAAGGCCTCCAGCGCGCGCGCGGGCGCGTCGTAACCCGCGGCCGTGAGGCGCTCGCAAGCCTCTTCCTCGCTGCTCTCGCGGCGCCAGGCCAGCACGACGCCGTCTTCGGCCGGCGCGGCGTCGCCGCCGGCAGTCTGGTGCTGGAACCAGTGATCCACCCGTGCCTGGTGTCCGGCCAGGGCCGCGGCGAACTCGCTCCAGTCCGCACATCCCATGGCGAAGGCGAGACGCTCGCGGCCGGGCGCCTCGGCCGGCAGCTCGTGAGTCTGGCGGTCCTGCCAGGCCTGCAGCCGGTTTTCCGCAAGGCGCAGGAAACGCCACGCGGCGCGCAACTCGTGAACGGCGGCCTCGGGCAGCTGGCCGGTCTCCTCCAGGCGGGCCAGCGCCGCCGGCAAGCCCGGTTCGCGCAGGCGCGGGTCCGCGCCGCCGCGCAACAGCTGCTGGCACTGCACGATGAACTCGATCTCGCGTATGCCGCCGTGCCCCAGCTTGATGTTGTCGCGCAACTCGCGCCGCGTTACCTCCGCCGAGATGCGGGCCTTCATGTCGCGCAGCGCGTCGAACAGGCCGTAGTCGAGGTAACGCCGGAACACAAAGGGGCGCAACGCGTCGCTGTAGAGTCCCATTCCCACCTGGTGACCGGTCACCGCGCGCGCCTTCACGTAGGCGTAGCGCTCCCACGCGCGGCCGTGCTGGTGCAGGTAGTTGGAGAAGGCCGGCAGGCTCATCGCCAGCGGACCGCTCTCGCCGAAGGGCCGCAGCCGCATGTCCACCCGGAACACGAAGCCGTCCGCGGTGCGCTCGTCCAGCAGGCGGATCAGCTGCCGTCCGGCGCGCGTGAAGAACTGCTCGTTATCCAGCGGCCGCGCGCCGTCGCTCGCGCCCGCCTCGGGGTAGAGAAACACCAGGTCGATGTCGGAGGAAAAATTCAGCTCACCGCCGCCCAGCTTCCCCATCGCCACCACCAGCAGGCGCTGCGGCGTGCCGTCCGCGCCGCGCGGCTCGCCGTGAGCGGCCGTCATGCGCGCGTGCACCCAGTCGTCCGCCGCCCGGATGCAGACTTCCGCCAGTTCGCTCAAGTGCCCCAGCGTCTCTTCGAGGACCGCCCAGCCCGCCAGGTCCCGCCACGCGATCCGCAGCATCTCGGCGCGGCGGAAGCTGCGCAGCCGCTGCATCGCGGCGGCCTCGTCGGTGCTCCCCTCGAGCAGGTCGGCGGCGCCCGCCAATAGTTCGCCGGGCGTCCAGCGGCGACGCGCGGCGAGCGCGAGCGCCCGCAGCGCGTCCCTGCTGCGCAGGCTGTGCGCGGCCACGAACTCGCTGGCCGCCCACACCCGCGGCGCCGCGTCCGCCAGGGCCGGGTCTTCCCGGAAGGCGGCGGCGGCGTCCGGCTCGGCCGCGGCAAAGCTCCGCCAGCGCTCCGGCAGGTCGCGCCGGAGCTCCGGGGCCAGCGCCTCCAGGCCGGCGCCGACGGGGTCGTGTGCTGTGCTTTCGCTCATCGCCGGCCAAGGATATCAGCCCAAAAAAAGAAGCCCCGCACGGGGCGGGGCTCCAGGTTCTCGGCATCTCCGCGTTTGCCGCGGAATCCGAAACGTCTTACGCCTTGGCCTTACATCATGCCTTCCATGTCGGGCATCTGCGGACCCTTGTCGTCTTCCTTGGGCATCTCGGCGACCATCACCTCGGTGGTGAGCAGCAGGCCCGCCACTGAAGCCGCGTTCTGCAGCGCCAGGCGCGTGACCTTGGTCGGGTCGAGAATGCCCAGCTTGATGAGCTGGCCGTAATCGCCCTTGGCCGCGTTGTAGCCGTAGTCGTCCTTGCCCTCGCGCACCTTGTTGAGCACCACCGAGCCGTCTTCGCCGGCATTGGCGACGATCTGGCGCAGCGGCTCC
>DATFKW010000093.1:0-2985 GCA_035268405.1 Gammaproteobacteria bacterium | reverse complement strand
GTCGTGACCACGCCGAAGTCGGTGAAGATCGCGCTGGCGCTGGCGCCCGCATCCTCCATCGCCAGGATGTCACGGCGCAGCGACACGCCGGTGGCCTTGAACGCGGCGACGCGGTAGCCGTAGTGGCAGAAGCGGCTGATGATGGCGGCGGCCGCGGCCGTCTTGCCGGCGTCCATGCAGGTGCCCGCCAGGGCGATCACGGGGATGCCGCGGGTCTCGACCGGCGGGTCGGCGGGCAGGGCGAGCGTGCCGACGCGCGCCGGCGTGCCGATGCGCTCGCCCAGGTAAGGGAAGTGCAGCACCGTGCCCAGCACGCGGCACTCGAAGGGCTGCCCCCGGTCGCGGTTGACCGAATCGCAGATGCCCATCACGCCGCCGAGGTTCAGCAGGTTGATGGTGTCGCCGGGCGCGAGCTTTTCCGGGATGTGCCCGGAATAGCCGAACAGCGCGTGGCGATGGCCGAGCGCGCCGACCATGATATCGCCGCGCTTCACTTGCGCCATCCGTCCCGAGGTCAGCTCGATGGTGTTGTAGGTGGACTTGTTGGAAAGCACTTCAACGGCGATCACCACCCCCTCCTCGCAGGGTATCTCGCTGGAGATGCGCACTTCGCGGCCCAGACGGCAGCCCTGGGCCACCGAGGCGATCTTGTCGACGATCAGCGGGCGCACGGCGCTAACCCCCGGCCCGCGTGTGCAGCATGCCGGCCAGGGCCCGCATGCGCGCCAGCCCCAGCGCGTCGGCAGCGCTCCATTCGCCGGCCGACTCGCCGTACTGCCCGCGGGTCGCGGCCAGCAGAGAATGCGGCGAGCTCACGCCCTCGACGAACAGCACCCCGGGCCGGAACAGCAGCCGCACTTCGCCGGTCACCCGCGCCTGCGAAGACGCCAGCAGCGCCTCGATATCGCGCGCCGCCGGCTCGAGGTGCTGGCCCTCGTGCACCAGGTCGCCGTAAGCCAGCGCCAGCGGCTCCTTGATCTTCTGTTGCGTCCCCGTGAGGGTGAGCTTTTCCAGCTCGCGGTGCGCCGTGAGCAGCGTCTCGGCCGCCGGCGCCTCGAAAGCCACGCGGCCCTTGGAACCCAGGATGGTCTCGCCGAGGTGAATGCCGCGGCCGATGCCAAAGGGGCCCGCCAGCGTCTCCAGGCGCTCGATCAGGCTCACGGGGTCCATGGGATCGCCGTCCAGCGACACCGGCACGCCGCGCCCGAAGCCGACGCGGTGGCGCTCGGGCGCGCGCGGCGTGTCGAAGGCGCCGGCGGTCACCACCCAGGCGCTCTCCGGGATGGACTCCAGCGAGTCCAGCGTCTCCTTGCCGCCGATGGTGGTGCCCCACAGCCCGCGGTTGATCGAGTAGGCGCCGCCGCCCGGGGGTGCGGGAAGGCCGCGGGCCTCCAGCCACGCCACCTGGTCGGCGCGCTGCCAGTCGTGGTCGCGCACCGGCGCCAGGACTTCCAGCTCGGGGCGCAGCGTGCGCAACGCGATCTCGAAGCGCACCTGGTCATTGCCCGCGGCCGTGCTGCCGTGCGCCACCGTGTCGCTGCCCAGCAGTGCGGCCTGCTCGGCGACCAGCCGGGCCTGCAGGCCGCGCTCGGCGCCCACGCACAGCGGGTAGAGCTGGCCGCGGCGCACGTTGCCGAACACCAGGTATTTCAGCACCGCGCTGAAGAACTCCGCGCGCGCGTCCACCGTGATGTGCCGCTCGGCACCCAGGGCCAGGGCGCGCGTCTCCAGCGCGGCGGCGTCGATCTCGCCGCCGGTATCCACGGTCACCGTGATGACCGGCCGGCCGAGGGTCTCCTTCAGCCAGCTGACGCAGAACGAGGTGTCCAGGCCGCCGGAAAAAGCGAGCAGGATCGGGCTTTCGCCCGCGGGAGAGGAGGGAGTCATGACTGCTTACCTTGGGAAAAACTGGGTGAGGCGTGCCTGCAGTGCCTGCTGGCCGCGGGCGGATGCGGTGGCGACGAAGATTGTATCGTCTCCGGAAATCGTGCCCACCACTTCGCTCCAGCCGGCGCGGTCCACTGCCACGGCGACGCTTTGCGCCGCGCCCACCGAAGTGCGGATGACCGTCAGGTAGGGGCCGGCGCTGGAAAAGCCGGCCACGAATCCCGCCAGCGGTCCGAAATCGCTCTGCGGGCCGCCGAGGTTCTGCGGCGCCAGGTAGCGCTCGCCCACCTTGGCCACGCCGAGATCGCGCAGATCGCGGCTGACGCTGGACTGGGTGGCGGCGAAACCGTGCTCGGACAGCAGCTCGACCAGCTCGGACTGGCGCGTCACGCGGCGCTGGCGCAACAGGTCCAGGATGAGCTGCCGGCGCTCGGCTTGCTGGGTGGTGACGGCGGGCATGGCACTACAGGGGTATCTGACTAAATATGCGCATTATGAAAACTAAATGCGCATTAAAAGTCAAGCCTCGTCGTCCGGCGGAACGCCCTGTAAACTGCGCGCTTCGTCGCCCCGGAGCCCGATGGCCATGACGCTGAAGCTGGAAACCGTCGAACGCGAGACCGGCCCCGAACCCACGGCCAGCGTGATCTGGCTGCACGGGCTGGGCGCGGACGGCTATGACTTCGACCCCATCGTGCCGGCCCTGCGGCTGCCCGGCGGACCGGAAGTGCGCTTCGTCTTCCCGCACGCGCCGGTGCGCCCGGTCACCATCAACAACGGTATCGAGATGCGGGCCTGGTACGACATCATCGCCATCCAGCGCGGCGCGCGCGAGGACGAGGCCGGCATCCGCGAAAGCGCCGAGGCCGTGGCGGCCCTGCTGCGGCGCGAAGAGGGTCGCGGCGTCGCGCCGGAACGCGTCGTGCTGGCGGGCTTCTCCCAGGGCGGCGCCGTGGCGCTGCATGCCGGCCTGCGCTACCCGCAGAAGCTGGCCGGAATCATGGGCCTGTCCACCTACCTGCCGCTGCGCTCCAGCGCCGGCGAGTTCAGCGCGGCAAATCGCGACACGCCGATCTTCATGGCGCACGGCAGCCTCGA
>DATFKW010000092.1:0-11198 GCA_035268405.1 Gammaproteobacteria bacterium | reverse complement strand
CGTTGCGGTCAAAAGTCAGCGGGGCTGAAAGCGGGCCGCGACGCCGCGCAGCAACTGCAGCGCGTGCTGCACCGGCAAGGGCAAGCCTTCCTCGTCGAGTCCGTCGAGAAAGTTCTTCATGCCCAGGCCCAGCTCCGTGTCCCCCTCGATGACGAGCCGGCGCTGGAAGAACAGCGTGTCGGGGTCCTCGAAGCGCGCCACCATCGCCAGGAAATCGGCCGACTGCCCGCGGATGGTCACGTCCGCCCGGTCATCCCGCGCCAGCACCTGCAGGCGGCCCCGGGAGAGCCTGATCGGCCAGCGCCAGCCGGCGTCGTCGATCTCGATGGCCATGCAGCGCTCCTCCAGGAACGCCAGGTCGCCCTCGGCCACGCTGGCCCGGAATACCTGTTCCAGCGCCAGCTGCAGCGGCACGCGCTGCGCGGGATGCGGGACCAGCCGTAACGGCCGGGCGAGCAGGGGCATGACGGCGCGCGCGCCGGGCAAGGACAACATGGGCACCTCCCAGGCACCTGCGGTCAGCCTTTTGACGATACTCCGTCCGCGGCCGGCGGCATTGATTTCGATCAAGATGCCGTCCGGCTCGGCTCGCTATGCTCGTCGGCACGCCAGGTCACGCTGAGAGCCACGATGGAACTGCTCTGCCCCGCCGGAAACCTGCCCTCGCTGCGCGCCGCCGTGGATGCCGGCGCGAACTCCGTCTACCTCGGTTTTCGCGACGCCACCAATGCGCGGCACTTCGCCGGCCTCAACTTCAGCGACCGCGACATCGTGCGCGGCATCGAGTATGCGCACCAGCGACAGTGCAAAGTCCTCATCGCGCTGAACACGTATCCCCAGCCGGCCGGCTGGAAGCTGTGGACCGCGGCGGTGGACCGCGCCGCCGACCTGGGCGCGGACACGCTGATCCTGGCCGACACCGGGCTGCTGGACTATGCCGCCGAGCGCTGGCCGCAGCTGGAGCTGCACCTCTCGGTGCAGGCCTCGGCGACCAACCCCGAGGCGCTGCGGCTCTATCACCGGCTGTTCGGCATCAAGCGCGCCGTGTTGCCGCGCGTCCTGTCGGCGCGCCAGGTCGTGCAGGTGGCGGAGCAGTCCCCCGTGCCGGTCGAGGTGTTCGGCTTCGGCAGCCTGTGCGTGATGGTGGAAGGCCGCTGTCTGTTGTCCAGCTACCTGACCGGACGCTCGCCCAACACCTACGGCGCCTGCTCGCCGGGTTCGCACGTGCGCTGGCAGGAGACGCCGGCCGGGCTGGAATCTCGCCTCAATGGCGTGCTCATCGACCGCTACGGGGCCGGCGAGAAAGCCGCTTATCCCACTCTTTGCAAGGGGCGCTTCCAGGTGGGCGAGCATACTTACTATGCCCTCGAAGAGCCCAGCAGCCTGAACAGCATCGAGTTGTTGCCGCTGCTTTACCGCGCCGGCGTTGCGGCCATCAAGGTCGAGGGTCGCCAGCGCAGCCCCGCCTACGTGGCGCGGGTCACTGCAGTCATGCGGGCGGCGATCGACGCCTGCGCCCGCGATCCGGACGGTTTTCGGCCGGACCTGGCCTGGCAGCAGTCGCTCGCCGCGGTTTCAGAGGGCACACAGACCACGCTTGGCGCTTACCACAGGTCATGGCAATGAAACTTTCGCTGGGCCCGCTGCAGTACTTCTGGCCGCGCGAACAGGTGCTGGCCTTCTACGCCGAGGCCGCGGACTGGCCGCTGGAGACGGTCTACCTCGGCGAAGTGGTCTGCCCCAAGCGCCGCGAGTTGCGTCTCGGCGACTGGCTGGAGATCGCAGGCCGGCTGCAGGCGGCCGGCAAAGAGGTCGTGCTGTCCAGCCTGGCGCTGCTGGAAGCGGGCTCCGAGCTGGGCGCGCTCAGGAAGCTGTGCCGCAACGGGCGTTTCCTGGTCGAGGCCAACGACATGGCGGCGGTGGGCATTCTCGGCCAATGCGGCCTGCCGTTCGTCGGCGGACCGACCCTGAACATCTACAACCAGCGCACGCTGTCGGTGCTGCGCGCGCAGGGCATGACCCGCTGGGTGCTGCCCTTCGAGCTGTCGGGCGCGACCGCGGCGGACCTGGTCGCCGCCGCGGACGCGGACTGTCCCTGCGAGGTATTCGCCTGGGGACGGATTCCGCTTGCATGGTCGGCGCGCTGTTACACGGCGCGTGCCGAGGACAAGCCCAAGGACCACTGCGACCTCGCCTGCCTCGCGGATCCTGACGGGCGGCTGCTGCGCACCCGGGAGGGCGAGCCTTTCCTGGCGCTGAACGGCATCCAGACGCAGTCGGCGCTGACGCAGGACCTGGCGCCGTGGCTGGACGAACTGCGCGCGGCCGGGGTCGCCTTCCTCAGGCTCAGTCCGCAGTCGCAGGGCATGGCGGAAGTCGTGAGTCATTTCGACCGCTTGTGCCGGGAAGGGGACGATCGCGGGGCGCTGGATGCGCTGGCCGCACTCGCCCCCGTCGGCACCTGCGACGGCTACTGGCGTGGCGCGCCGGGGATGGAGCGCGCCGGGATCTCGTAACCGTAGCGACTTCGCCGCGCGGGGACGGCGACACGACACCAACGCCGCTCAGGGCCGCCAGCCGGTCTCCATCGCGCGCACGATGATGTGAGCGCAGGCCGACGCATCGGATGCCGCGTCGTGATGTTTCAGGGGGATGCCCAGCGTGCTGCAGACCAGCGGCAGCTTGGTCGGGTAAATGCCCCAGACCTGTCGCGCCAGCTGCACCGTGCAGATGTAGGGCTTGTCGACCGAGGCGAGCCGATACGTCCTGCAGCAGGCGTCCAGCACGCCGCGGTCGAAGGGCGCGTTGTGCGCGGCCAGCCAGTCGACGCCTTCCAGCCAGGGTTCCAGGCGGGCCCAGGCGCCGTCGAAGGGCAGTTCCGCGGCGACGTCCGGCCAGCTCAGGCCGTGGATGTGCGTGAACAGGAACTCCCGCTCCGGCGGGCGGATCAGGAATGCGTCCTCGGCGACCAGGCGGCCGTCCTCGACCAGCGCCAGCCCAAGCGCGCAGGCGCTGTCGGCCGACCTGTTGGCGGTCTCGAAATCCAGCGCCAGGATACGGGTCATGACAGCCGCGCCGCGTCGATGAGCATGGACCGGGCCGCTACTCGGCGTGTTTCCGCAGGACGATGGGTATGGGCATGCCGTTCTCCTCGGGCGGCAGCAAGCGCAGCAGATCGCCGTCGACGCGCGCGTTCACCAGGCCGAACTCGCCGTCCCGGGTCATCTCGATGGTCAGCAGATCGCCCTCGGCGGACCATTTCCCGGTCACCGTTTCGCTACGGCCCATCATGCTGGTGGTGCTGGAGGCGGTGCCGTCCGGGTTAAGCGTCAGGCTCATGTCCATCGCTTCCAGCATGCCGGCGCCCATCATGGACATGCCGTGCTCCATTGCCTCTTTTTGCTCCGGGTCCTCGATGGCCGCGACCTCTGCTTCCATCGCCTCCATGGCAGCCTGCGTATCCAGTTCCCAGGTGCCGGCGTGGCGCACGGTATCCGCCTGGCCGCAGCCCTGGAGGAGCAGCGCGGCGGCAATCACCAGGGTGGCCGGCGCCGCGAGCGCAAAGAAAAAGTGTTTCATGGACATGCCTCCTTGGGGGCGCCGCTCGGGTCGCATACCAGCATAAACCCGCGACAGAAAAAATGGGGCCAATCCCCATTTTGGACGTAAAATGGGGAATGGCCCCATTAAATGAAGACCGCATCGAGGCGCTGGAATCTAAGGTCGCTTACCTGGAACTCGGCAACCAGGAACTCAGCGACGTGCTGTATCGCCAGCAACAGCTGGTGGACGCCCTGGCGGCGCGACTGGAGCGCCTGACCGAGCGCCTGAAATCGTTGGAAGAGCAGCCGCGCGGCTACACCGAGCAAGAGGAAGCGCCGCCCCACTACTGAGGCCCGCGCCCGCCGTGCATAGGCCGGCGAAGCGCCCCGGGTCCGGCGCGCCTCAGGCCGGCTCGCCCGCGGCCAGCGCCGCCTGGCGTGCCTCGAGTTCCAGCCAGCGCTCGGCCAGCTCATCGTGCTGCGCGTTCATCGCAGCCAGCGCATCCAGCGCGGGTTGCGTCTGCTCCCATGGCTGGGCATAAAAGCCGGGCGCGGCGATGCGCGCCTCGAGCGCCTTGATCTCTGTTTCCAGCGCCTCGACCCGCTCGGGCAGCCCGTCCAGTTCGCGCTGCTCCTTGTAACCCAGCTTCCGCGCAGTCTTTCGCGCCGGCTTGCCCGGCCCGGCGCCAGGCCCGCCGGCGCGCTTTTCATCGCCCGCACCGCCGCGCCCCGCTTCGCCGGCCGCTCTCGCCCCGGACGAGCTTTCCGGCGAGCTCGCCGATCCGCGGGCCGATCCCGGCGCGTCCATCTGCGCCAGCTCGCGCCCGCGACGCGCCCAGTCGCTGTAGCCGCCGGCGTATTCCACGATGCGACCGCCCGCCTCGAAGACCAGGATCTTGTCCACCACGTTGTCCAGGAACTCCCGGTCGTGACTGACCACAAGCAGCGTGCCGGAATAGTCCACCAGCCGCTCCTCGAGCACCTCGAGCGTCTCCACGTCCAGGTCGTTGGTCGGCTCGTCCAGCACCAGCAGGTTGCTGGGCCGCGTGAACAGGCGCGCCAGGATGACGCGGTTGCGCTCGCCGCCGGACAACGAGCCCACCGGCGTCATCGCCCGCTTCGCGCTGAACAGGAAACCGCGCAGGTAGCCCACCACGTGCTGCGACTTGCCGTTGATCACCACGTGGTCGCGGCCCTCGCCGACGTTCTCCGCCACGCTCTTCTCCGGGTCCAGCAGGCCGCGCATCTGGTCGAACCAGGCGATCTCCAGGTTGGTGCCGTGTTTCACGGTGCCGCTCTGCGCCTCCAGCTCGCCCAGCAGCAGCCGCAGCAGGGTGCTCTTGCCGACCCCGTTGTTGCCCACCAGCCCGATGCGGTCGCCGCGCATGATCTTCAGATCCAGCCCCGCGAACAGCGGCGTGCCTTCGAAGCCGAAGCCCATGCTCTTGGCCTGGATGACCTTGCGACCCGAGAGCGCCGCCTCGCCGATGGTGATGCGCGCGTCGCCCGGCCGGTTGATGCGTTGCGCGCGCTGCTCGCGCAGCTCCATGAGCGCCCGCACCCGCCCCTCGTTGCGCGTCCTGCGCGCCTTGATGCCCTGGCGGATCCAGGCCTCTTCGCCAGCCAGCTTGCGGTCGAACTCGGCGTTGTGGCGTGCCTCTTCCTCGACGGCTTCAGCCTTGCGCCGCAGGTAATCGCGGTAGTCGCCCGGCCAGCTGACGAGCTTGCCGCGGTCGATTTCCACGATGCGCGTGGCAAGCCGCTGCAGGAAAGCGCGGTCATGGGTGATGAACAGCACCGCGCCCGGCCAGCTCGAGATGCGCTGCTCCAGCCACTGGATGGAGGACAGGTCCAGGTGGTTGGTGGGCTCATCCAGCAGCAGCAGTTCCGGCTTGCTCACCAGCGCGCGCGCCAGCGACACGCGCCGGCGCCAGCCGCCGGACAATTCGCCCACGAGCTTGTCGCCGGGCAACTCCATCTCGGTCAGCAGCGTGTCCACGGTCCGTTCCACGTGCCAGCCGTCCACTGCATCGATGCGCCGGTGCAGCGCCTCCAGCGCCTCCAGGCCGCGCGCGTCCAGGCTGTCCGCCGCCAGTCGCTGGTATTGCTCGACCAGTGCCCGCGTGCCGGCCAGGCCTTCCATAACCGACTCGCGCACGCTCTGGCCCAGTTCCTCGGGGAGGGTCTGCTCGAGCCGGCTGACGCGCAGGCCGGCGCGCGCCCGGATTTCGCCGTCATCCGGGGCGATCGTCCCGGAGATCAGCTTCAGCAGCGAGGTCTTGCCGGCGCCATTGCGGCCGATCAGGCACACGCGTTCACCCGGCTCGACGCCGAAATCGGCGGCCGAAAGAATCACCTGGTCGCCGAAGCGGAGCGAAACCTGGTCGAAGCTGATCAGCATGAATGCTATATGGGGACGAATCGGGAAAGTGGCAATCATTCTATCGCGGCCGCTATCCCGGCGAGGAATTATCGCTTAGTCTGAACGGTCGAAATGCGGCCCTGGCCGCGCCAGGAAGCAAGACCTTGCGAACAGAACTCAGCCCGCTCGAGGGACGCGTGATCGGTTGCCTGATCGAGAAGGAAATCACCACTCCCGACCAGTACCCGCTGTCGCTGAACGCGCTGACGACGGCCTGCAACCAGAAAAGCAACCGTGACCCGGTGCTGGCGCTGGACAAGGCCGAAGTGCAGGCCATCGTCGACGGGCTGATGAAAAAGCACCTCGTCACCGACCGCAGCGGCGGCATGGGCGGCCGCGTCACCCGTTACCGCCATCGCTTCTGCAACACCCAGTTCGGCGACCTGAAGTTTTCGCCGCAGGAAACGGCCATCGTCTGCGAACTGCTGCTGCGCGGGCCGCAGACCCCGGGCGAGCTGCGCGGCCGAGCGAGCCGCATGGCGAGGCTGCACGATGTCAGCGAGGTGGAGGCCGCGCTGCAGTCCCTGGCGGCTCGCGAGGAACCGCTGGTGGCGCGCCTGCCGCGGCAGCCGGGGCGGCGCGAATCGCGCTGGATGCAGCTGTTTACGGGCGAGGCGCCCGCTGAAATGCCGGATGAAGAGACCGCTGCGACGCCGGCCGGAGCACACGCGCCGCCAGGCGCCCGCGCCCCCGAAAGCCACCACGGCACGACCGGCGACGACGCCAGCCTCGAACGCCGGGTCGCGGAGCTCGAAACGCAGATCGAGCGCTTGAGCCGGCGGCTCGACGAACTTGCCGGACCGGATGAAGCCCTGGACTGAACGACAAGACCGGGCGAGAAGGCCGAGTGAGCGGGCCGAGCCGGTGATATTCGCGTACTGGACCCGCGCTCGAGGTTTGCTAGCATGAGGATATATCCTCTTTTGGTGCTCACCATGCGTAAGTCGACTGCCGCCGCGGCCCTCACGCTGGCCGTTTTTCTTCAAGGCTGCGGCCCGAGCGAAAGTCCGCCGCCCCCGCCGCCCGAAGAGCGCTCGCCCGGCTTCGACTACGCTGAACAGACCGGGCCGGAGAACCTGCAGGAACTCATCCAGAACCGGCCCGGCGCGGAGGCCTTCGATTTCACCGCCTACGCCTACGACTGCAACGGCATCTCCGTGATCGCGCGCCCGCAGGACGGCGAGTTGACGCTCATGCTCCCGGAGCGCGAGCTCACGCTCCCGCAGGTGGAGGCCGCCTCGGGCGTGAAATACTCGGACGACGAAACGGTGTTCTGGGGCAAGAGCATCAATACCGGCACGCTCTCGGTGGACGGAGAAGAGAGGCAGTGCACCCTCAACCGCTCGGAAACCACCTGGGTCGACGCGCGCATCCGCGGCGTGCTGTTCCGCGCCGCGAACACCGAGCCGCGCTGGCACATCGAGGTCCGCCCGGAGCAGATCGTGATGGTCCACCAGTACGGCGAGGCGCGCGTCGAAGTCCCCAACCCCGGCGTCCAGGACGAGGACGGATTACGCAAGCGCTGGCGCGTCGAGACCGAGGCGCACCAGCTGGAAATCGTCGCCGAGCAGCGCGCCTGCACCGACGTCATGGCCGGCGAGGTCAACCCGTGGACCGTCACGGTGACGCTCGACGGTCGCAGTTACACCGGTTGCGGCAGGGACCTGAACTAGGGGCGCCCGGCAATGAGCGCGCCCGCCGAGTCCGCCGATTCCGTCGTCATCGCGGGCCGTTACCGCGGCCCGCCCGGCTCGGGCAACGGCGGCTACACCTGCGGACTGCTGGCGGCCGGCATGCCGATGCCCGTGGAGGTCACGCTCAAGCAGCCGCCGCCGCTGGACCGTCCTCTCAAGGTGCTGCAAATTGGCGAAGATCGCGTGCTCATGGACGACGGCGAGCACATCGCCGAAGCGCGCCGAAGCACGCTGGACCTGCTGCCGCCACCCTGTCCCGGCCTCGGCGCCGCGACCGAGGCGGCGGCCCGCTATCGCGGCCTGGAAGAGCACGCGTTCCCGGGCTGCTTCGTCTGCGGCACCGACCGCGCACCGGGCGACGGTCTGCGCGTATTCGCCGGTGAGGTAAGCGGCGGGATGGGCGGCCAGGAAACCTGCGAAGGCCTGGTGGCCTGCCCGTGGAAACCGTCTGCGGAACTCGCCGGGCCGGACGGCCGTGTGCGCCCGGAATTCACCTGGGCCGCGCTGGATTGTCCGGGCGCGTGGGCCTGGCTCCACGAGCTCGAGAACCCGCTGGTCCTGGGTCGGCTGACCGTCGCCGCCAGCGCGCCCGTCATGGCCGGACGGCCGCACATCGTCGGCGGCTGGCGCCTCGGGCGCGAGGGCCGCAAGCATTATTCCGGAACGGTCATCTGGCGTGCCGACGGCACGCCCTGCATGCGCGCCCGCGCGACCTGGATCGAGATCGATGCCGCGCGTTTTGCGGCTGCCGGCTGAAGTAAGCTGACCACCCGACTGACGAGAATCACCGGCAACAATCACCCGCCTGACAAGAACGCCTGACAAAAACGACGGAGAAAAACCATGAGCGCGATTACGGTGTTGCTGTTCGGACTGGCCATGCTCACGGCCGGTTACCTGTTCTACTCGAAGTTCATCGCCGAACGCATCTACCGGCTCGATCCGGACTTCCGCACGCCCGCGCACGAGTTCCGCGACGGCGTGGACTACGTGCCGACCAACCGCTTCGTGCTCTGGGGCCATCACTTCACCTCGGTGGCGGGCGCCGCGCCGATCGTGGGGCCCGCCATCGCGGTGATCTGGGGCTGGGGCCCGGCCTTCGCCTGGGTCATTCTCGGCACCATCTTCTTCGCCGGCGTGCACGACTTCGGCGCGCTCTGGGCCAGCGTGCGCAACAAGGGCAAATCCATCGGCACGCTGACCGGCAACATCATCGGCGCGCGCGCCCGCAACCTGTTCATGGTGGTGATCTTCCTGCTGCTGCTGATGGTGAACGCGGCCTTCGCCGTGGTGATCGCCAACCTGCTGGTCGCGCAGCCCACCGCGGTGATCCCCACCTGGGGCGCAATCCTGGTGGCGCTGGTCATCGGCCAGCTGATGTATCGCTACAAGCTGAACCTGCTGTGGGTCTCGATCATCGGCGTGGTCGCGCTGTACTCGCTGATCCTGGTCGGCTACGCCCTGCCGGTCACGCTGCCCGAAAGCGTGTTCGGCCTGGGACCGCGCTCCCAGTGGATCCTGCTGCTGTTCGCCTATGCCGGCGTCGCCTCCGTGCTGCCGGTCTGGGTGTTGCTGCAACCGCGCGATTACATCAACGGCCTGCAGCTGTTCCTGGGTCTCGGCCTGCTGTACGTGGCCGTGCTGCTGTTCTCGCCGGAGATCGTCGCGCCGGTCCTCAATGACAACGTCCCGGAAGGCACGCCTGGGCTCATGCCGCTACTGTTCGTCACCATCGCCTGCGGCGCGATCAGCGGCTTCCACGGCCTGGTGGCGTCCGGGACCAGCTCCAAGCAGCTGGACAAGGAAACTGACGCCCGCTTCGTGGGTTATTTCGGCTCCGTGGGCGAAGGCATGCTGGCCCTGGCGGCCATCCTCTGCACCACGGCGGGCTTCGCCACGCTGGGCGAGTGGGAGGCGATGTACTCCAGCTTCGGCGCCGGCAGCCTGACGGCTTTCGTGCAGGGCGGCGGCGCCATTCTGGCGGGCGGCTTCGGCCTGCCCGAGGACCTGGGGGCCACGCTGCTGGCGGTGATGGCGATCCTGTTCGCGGCCACCACCATGGACACCGGGCTGCGCCTGCAGCGTTTCGTGGTGCAGGAAGCCGCCGAGATCGCGGGCTTCAGGCTCAACGTGCTGGTCGGCACGCTGGTCGCGCTCGGTTGCTGCCTGGCGCTCGCTTTCGGCGCGGGCGCCGACGGCACCGGCGGCATGGTCATCTGGCCGCTGTTCGGCACCACCAACCAGCTGCTTGCCGGGCTGACGCTGTCGATCATCTCGGTGATCCTGATCCGGCAGGGCCGCAGCGCCTGGTTTACCGCCGTGCCGCTGGCCTTCCTGCTGAGCATGTCGGTCTACGCGCTGCTGGTGCAGCTGGGCCAGTTCTACCGCCAGGAGAACTGGCTGTTGCTGGGGATGGACATCGTGATCCTGTTTGCGGCGCTGTGGGTCGCGCTGGAAGCCGCCATCGCCATGAGCCGCGGCAAACAGGCGACGGTACCAATGGAGCAACAGGGCTGAGAGCGTGAAAGAGGACCGTGCGGGGAGCCTGCTGGCGGAGATTTCCGCCGCCTTGCGGGAGTTCTACATAGCGCCCTACCGGCGGACCTTCGCGCAGGCGCGCCGCGAGGAAGAGGACCTGTTCATGCTGCTGGTGTTCGCCGAGACCCTGGGCGTGCCAAACCCCGCGGCCTGGTACACGCTGGAGCTGATGCCGGTGCTCTACGAAGAGTTCCACGACTGGCACCGCCGCATGGGCATGGAGCACTCGCCGCTGGACCAGTTGCGATGCTGCTGAGCCTGGCGCGTCGGCGTCGCGTGCTGTTCTTCGGCGGCAAGGGCGGCGTCGGCAAGACCACCGTCGCCGCCGCGGTGGCGCTGGCCGAGGCAAATGCCGGCCAGCGCGTGCTGCTGGTGTCCACCGATCCGGCGCATAACCTTGGCCATCTCTGGAACCGCGAGGTGGGGCCGCAGCCGGTGCGCCTGGCGCCACGGCTGGAAGGCCTGGAACTGGACCCGGAGCGCGTAGTGGACGAACACCTGGCGGAGGTCGGTGCGGTGCTGCGGCGCCTGATGCCCGAGCACCTGGCCGGCGAGGTGGATCGCCACATGGCGCTGTCGCGGGAAGCACCGGGCATGCAGGAAGCGGCATTGCTGGAGCGCATCGCCGAGACAGTCGAGCAGGGACTGGCGGACTACGAGCTGCTGGTCTTCGACACCGCGCCTTCGGGTCACACGGCGCGGCTCATGGCGCTGCCGGAAATGATGTCGGCCTGGACCGAGGGCTTGCTGGCGCGGCGCGAACGCGGCGCGCGCTTCGACACGGCGCTGTCCAACCTGGAGTCAGAGGACGCGCTGGGCGAGCGCGTGCTGGGTGGCGAGCCCGGCGCACGCGGCAGCCGCGACGATCGCATCCGGCACCTGCTGAACCGGCGGCGCGAGCGCCTCGCGCTGCTGCGCGAAACGCTGGCCGACGCGGGCCGCACCGCCTTCGTCATCGTGCTCGCGGCGGAACGGCTGCCCGTGCTGGAGACGCTGGAGCTC
>DATFKW010000091.1:0-50840 GCA_035268405.1 Gammaproteobacteria bacterium | reverse complement strand
TGAACGTGCGACTGGGCGGAACGCTGTTCCAGGAACTCGCCTCGCGCCGCAGCAAGACCTCCAACCGCTGGACGGTGCTGCCGCTCAAGACGCTGTGCATCGAGCAGGACAGCTGGCTGGCGGAACTGCTGGACGCCGAGCGCTGCCAGATCAACAGCCTGCACAACCAGGCCATCGATCGCGTCGGCGAACCGTTGCGGGTATCCGGCCGCGACCTGGACGGAATCGTGCAGTCGGTCGAGGACCCCGCCCGCGATTTCCTGCTCGGCGTCCAGTGGCACCCGGAGTTTCTGCTGTTTCTCCGCCGCCAGCGGGGCTTGTTCCGCGCGCTGGTGGAGCATGCCGAGGCGTACCGGGCGAGACGCGCCGGACCTCGCTGAAACCCGTGTCGGCAGGCGCCGCTCAGCCCGTCCCGCCGACCGTCAGCGCGTCCACCTTCAGCGTCGGCTGGCCGACGCCGACCGGAACGCTCTGCCCTTCCTTGCCGCAGACGCCGATGCCCGCGTCCAGCTTCAGATCGTTGCCGACCATGGACACCCGCGTGAGCACGTCCGGGCCGTTACCGATCAGGGTCGCGCCCTTGACCGGCGCCGTGATCCGGCCGTTCTCCACCAGGTAGGCCTCGCTGGCGGAAAACACGAACTTGCCGGACGTGATGTCCACCTGCCCGCCGCCGAAGTTGACGGCATAGAGGCCGCGCTCGACGCTGCCGATGATCTCGGCGGGATCGTGCGGGCCGGCCAGCATGTAGGTGTTGGTCATGCGCGGCATGGGCAGGTGGGCGAAGCTTTCGCGCCGCGCGTTGCCGGTGGAGTGCGTGCCCATCAGGCGCGCGTTGAGCTTGTCCTGCAGGTAGCCCTTGAGCACACCGTTCTCGATCAGCGTGGTGCAACTGGAAGGCGTGCCCTCGTCGTCGATGGTCAGCGAGCCCCGGCGGCCCGGCAGCGTGCCGTCGTCGACCACGGTGCAAAGCGGCGAAGCGACTTTCTCGCCAATGCGGCCGGCGAAGGCCGAGGTACCGCGCCGGTTGAAATCGCCCTCCAGGCCGTGGCCGATCGCCTCGTGCAGCAGCACCCCCGGCCAGCCCGGCCCGAGTACCACGGGCATGGTCCCGGCCGGCGCGGGGATGGCTTCCAGGTTGACCAGCGCCTGGCGCGCGGCCTCGCGTGCGAATGACTCGGCATGAGCGTCGTCGGTCAGCCAGCCGTAGCCGAAGCGGCCGCCGCCGCCCGCGAAACCCTGCTCGCGGCGCCCGTCCTGCTCGGCGATGGCCATCACGTTGACGCGGATCAGCGGGCGGACGTCGGTGGCCAGTGTGCCGTCGCTGGCCGCCACGAGTATCAGTTCATGCACGCCCACCAGGCTGACCACCACCTCGCGAATCCGCGGGTCCACCGCGCGCGTCACGGCGTCCAGCCGCTCCAGCAGCGCGATCTTCTCCGGATCGCTGAGCGTGCCCAGCGGGTCCAGGTCGGGATACAGCGGCGTCGGCCGGGATGCGCGCCAGGCCGCAACGGTGCGCGTGCCGCCCTCGCGCGTGATGGCGCGCGCCGCCTCGGAAGCGGCGCTCAAGGCCGGCATCAGCAGCTCGTCCGAATAGGCGAAACCGGTTTTTTCGCCACTGACCGCGCGTATGCCCGCGCCCTGTTCGATCACGTGGCTGGCGTCCTTGACCTTGCCGTCCTCCAGCGTCCAGGCCTCCTGGCGCAGCGCCTGGAGGTAGATGTCCGCAGCGTCCACGTTGCGGCCCATGATGCGGCCCAGCAGCCGGTCGAGGTCGCGCTGCTCCAGCCCGGCGGGGCCCAGCAGCCGGTCCGCTATGAGTGCAGGGGCGTTGTCGTTCATTCGTCCTTCTCCGTGGGCGGGCGCAGGGCCTCCGGCGGTCGCCGGTGCTCCAGCGCGGGAAAGCGGCGGCGCGCCTCGCGTTGCGCCTCCATGTCCAGGTCGGCGACGATCACGCCGATGCCTTCCCGGCGGCGGGCCAGCACCTCGCCCCAGTGGTTGATGATCATGGAATCGCCCCAGGTCCTGCGGCCGCCCTCGTGCTCGCCCCACTGGGCGGGCGCGAGCATGAAGGCCAGGTTTTCCACGGCCCGGGCCCGCAGCAGGAGCTCCCAGTGCGCCCGGCCGGTGGGCACCGTGAACGCCGACGGCAGGGAGATCGTCTCCAGGCCCGCGGTCGCCATGGATCGGAACAATTCTGGAAAGCGCACATCGTAACAGACCGCCAGCCCGAGCCGCCCGGCGGGGCTTGCGGCCACCACGGCCCCGTGGCCCGCGCTGGCGCCGGCGGACTCGCGGTAGCCCTCGTCGCTGCCGGGCAGCCCGACATCGAACAGGTGCAGCTTGTCGTAGCGCGCCACCGCCGCGCCGTCGGTGTCATACAGGATGCTGGCCGCGCGCGGCCGCGACTCTCCAGGCTCGAGCACCGGCAGGGTGCCGCCCACGATCCACAGCCCGAGCTGCCGCGCGCGCGAGGCGAGGAAGGCCTGGACCGGGCCGTCGCCCGGCGCCTCGGCGCGGGCGATCCGGTCCGTCTCGCTGCGCCCGAGGAAGGAAAAATTCTCCGGCAGGGCGGCCAGCGATGCGCCGGCGCGCGCCGCCTCTTCCAGCAGGACTTCGGCCTGGGCGAGGTTCGCTTCCAGGTCGGGACCCGAAGACATCTGCACGGCGGCGACGCGCGGCATCATGGGCGGCCGCCCTCGCGCGCATCGCGTCCGCCGTTTCCAGGCGGCGGCACGGCGCCGCTGCCCAACCGCTCGACCACCGGGTCCTCCCACGATCCGCCGAGGTGATAAGTCACCTGCGTCTCGAAGGGCTTGCTGAGGATCTCGGACAGCAGGAACAGCGCGGCGCCGACGGCAGGTCCGCCCACCACGGTGCCCGCCACCGGCAGGGTGCGCCCCAGGTCCGCCGCGATCACCACTTTCTGGTCATAGTCCCGCTCCACCAGCCCGATCCGGCCCACCACGACCATTTCGGCGGCCGGCCCCTGCATGACGAGGTTGTCGGTGTACGCGCTGCCGTCCTCGAAGCGGAAGTCGCCCCGGATGCGATCGAAGGCCGTGCCTTCGCCGAACACGTCCTTGAAGTCGAGCGCGAGCCGTCGCGGCAATGCCTGCACGCTCAACAGCCCGAAGACCCGGCCCGCGCCGGGCTCGACGCCCACCAGCGTCCCGTCCCTTATGAGGATGCTCGCCTCTCCCTCGATCGCCGCCAGCCAGTCGCTGCGCAATCCGCCCGTCCAGCGCACGTCGGCCTCGAAACTCGCTTGCCGGGCATCCATGCTGCGACGAAAACCCATGTACTCGAGCGTCGCACCCACGTCGTCACTCTCTATGGTGACGCCCAGCCGCGACTGGTCGACCGTGTCGGACAGGCGCGAGCTGCCCTCGGCCTGGATGATGAAGCCCTCGCCGATGCCCTCCAGGCCGATCAGCTCGAAACCGTCCTCCTCGTGCAGCACGCGCGCGGACACGCTGCCCAGGCGGATGTCCCCGTAGCGCGCATCCTCGATCTCTATATCCAGCGGCGGCACCCGGGCGGGGTCGAGCGACGCCGGCTCGGCGCGATCACCCGGCGGCTGCCCGGACGACGACTGCTGCGCCGCGGCCTGGCCGCTGTCCGCCCAGAGCCGGCCGAGCCGGGCCCGCAACGGTTCATCCCCATAGAGCGCAAACGGCACTTCCAGCGTGCCTTCGACCCGCATGGCATTCAGCTCCACCTGCCAGTGATCCGCCTGGCGAGCCACGTCCAGCAGCAGATCGTCGGACGGTAACCAGGGCGCGTCCAGGTGGCCGATCAGCACGCGTCCCCCGGCGATTTGCGCGGGCAGGCCGCTCGCGTCGATTCTTTCCGGGAATTCCAGCTCCAGCCAGGCGCCCAGGTCCAGTTCCCTGATCGCGCCGCTGAAAGCGAGCCCCGCCGGTTCGCCCTCCACGGCGCCGGGCACCGCGAGCAGCACGGGTTCCGGCCCGGAGCGGTCGATCCTTGCGTTGACACGCAGCGAGTCGTCCCATTCCAGCTCGGCGTCCACCAGCCCGGCCGTCGGAAAGGCGGCTTTCACGCGCAGCTGGCGGGCCTGCTCCGCTGACTTGAACAACGGTTCCGGCAGCTCGATTGCCAGGCCCTCGAGCTGCGAGGAAAATGCGAGTTCCAGCGGAGCGAGGCTGCCGGGCGCGGGGAACTGCAGCTGAGCCCGCCAATCCGTCGTGCCTCGCGCCCAGGTGTCGATGGGCAGCCGCAGCACGCGCGCGAGCCCCCCGGCATCGATTGCCCCTCCGCCCGCCAGGCGGATGGCGCCGTCCTCGAGCACGGTGATGTCCGCGGAGAAGGCCTCGCCCGCCAGGCTGGCCCTGATTTCCCGCGCGCTCACCTGCGCATTGTCGATGTTGATGCGCGCGTCGATGTCGCGCACCGGTTCGCCCAGGAAACCGTAGGCGACCGTGCCGCCGCTGATCTGCAGGTCCACCACGGCTCGCGTGTCCCGGATCGAGCGCAAGGGCAGCAGCAGGTCGACCTCCGCCGACGCCTCTCCGGCGCGCACTTCGGCAGGCGCCAGGCCGCGCCCGAGGATGCGCTCCAGGAAGTCTGACGCCAGCGCGAAGCGGCGGAACTCGCCCAGCTCGCCCCGTGCCTCGCCCTCGATGCTCAGCCGGCCCTGCCGCAGATCCGGAATGGCAACGCTGGCCGGCCCCGCCTTCACTTCCAGCAGCCGCGCTTCCTGCACTTCCGCCCACAGCCCCTCGTTCTCGAAGCGCACCGACGCGGCCAGCGCGTCGGCCGAAGGCCAGCCGGGCCGGAAATCGAGCTGGCCGTCGGCGATGTCGAACTCGACCTTGAACAGTCCCTCGTCATCGCGAAAAGGAAAATCCTGCGTCGCGCCGCGGAATACGGCGCGCGCTTCAGCTACGCGCCCGGCGAGCAGCGCGCTATCCAGCCAGGTCACGACGCGTTCCGGCATGATCGCGACCGGCAGGTATCGCGGCGCCGCAGCCAGCTGCACATCGCGGGCCACTGCTTCCAGATCGATGCGCGGCGAGGCGCCGTCCCCCGGAATCTCCAGCTGGCCGCTCGCGCTGACCGCGGCGTCCTGGTTGGCGGCCTCCAGCCTGGCGACGCGCAGCCGGAGGCTTTCCGGGTCACGGCTCCATTCCAGCTCCAGCGCCGCCTCCCGCAAGGCGATGGCGTCCCGGAACAACCAGGGCAACTCGACGCGCGCGCCGCTGCCCCGCAGCTGCGCGCTGCCTGCGTCGGAATCGCCCGCCAGGTTGCCCGAGAGCCCGCTCAAGCCGGGCATCGGCCGCAAGGGCGCCAGCGCCAGGTCCTCGAAGCGGGTGGCGATGCGAAAGCCGGGCGCCCGGGCGTCAGCCAGCGGCCATCCGACATGAGTCTCCAGCTGCAACAGCATGCCGCGCGGTGCAAGCGCCAGCACCCTGGAGCGCGCCTTCTCCGGCAGCCAGTGCGCCGCGGGCACGAGATCCTCCAGGCGCAGGCGGTCAGCGCTCAGGCGGTAACGACCGGCCCGCCCTTCCGCCCCGGAAGATGCCTCCTCGAACGCCAGCGCGACCCGCTCGCTTTGCCAGTTCCGGTCGCCGCGCTCCACCGTGAGGCCGGCAAGCTCGAGCTCCCAGCCGAAGGCGCCACGGCGCCATTCGAAGCTGGCGCCGAGCTGCTCGTAGTCGGCTTGCGCGGGGGCGTCGGCCGCCACGGTGGCGGGCACCGGCAGTCGCAGGCTCGTGGCCGAAAGCTCGCCCGCGACGCGCGCCAGGCCGTCGGAATCCGCGGATGCCGAAAAGCTGCCGTCCACCGCGCCTCCGGACGGGACTGCGGCATGCCGCCCGGCCAGCTCACGCGCTGCCGCCAGGTCCAGCCTGTCGACCGAGAGACCGACATGCCAGTCGCTCGGGCGGCCCCGCGCATCCTGGCTGCTGACGCTCGCCGAAAGCGCGAAGCCGCCGCCCAGCGCTTCGGGCAGCCGCCCGTCGGCGGACAAGTTCAGCTGCGCGCCGTCGATTTCCAGGTCGAGCTGGTCGACCTGCATCAGCCAGGGCCCGAGATCCCGCTGCCGGTCATCCAGCTCGATCTCGAGATCCTGGAGCTCGAGCCGCCCGGCCGGGAGTTCCGCGATTACCGGCCAGCTTGTGTCCCGGGCGCGCGGCTCATGCAAGGCTTCGCTACCGAGCAGGCGCCAGTCGCCTTGGGCATCGCGTTCCACGCGCAAACGGACGCCGCGCAGACGGACCGAAGCCGGGCTCAGCTCGCCCTGCAAAAGCGACCACGGGTCGAACTGCAGGGCGCCTCCAGATGCCGCCAGCACGCGACGCTCGCCGTCGCGACTCATCACCTGCGCATCGGTGAAACTCAGCTCGGGCCCGCGCAGGCCCAGTCGCGCGTCCATCGAGCCAAGCTCCACGGGGCGGCCGAGCGCCTCGCTCACGCGCGCCTCGACCTGTTCGCGGTATTCCGGCGCCTGGACCAGCGCCAGCCGCAGCCCGCCCACCAGCAGCGCCGCCAGGATGACAGCGCCGGCGAACAGCCCGGCGGCGATGCGCCAGAGTTTCCGGATCACGCCCGGCACCGCGCCCCCCACGCGCGCCGGCGCTGGCCACCTGGCCGGGCGTGTCGCCCGACAGGTCGCTCCACAAGTCGCTCAGATGGGAACGACATCGTACTGGTCATGCGAATAGCCGGACTCGGCCTGCAGGCGGATGGGCTTGCCGGTGAGCGACTCGAGTTCCGCCAGGCTGGAAGCCTCCTCGTCCACCAGCAGGTCGAGCACCTCGGCGTGAGCCAGCACCAGCAGTTCCTGAAACTCGAACTGCCTGGACTGGCGCAGGATGTCGCGAAAGATCTCGTAGCAGACGGTCTCCGAAGTCTTAACCGAGCCGCGCCCGAGACAGGCGGGGCAGGGGCGGCACAGCACGTGCTCCAGGCTTTCGCGGGTCCGCTTGCGGGTCATTTCGACCAGCCCCAGCCGCGACACCTCGGTGATCTGGTTGCGCGCATGATCGCCCTGCAGCGCCTGCTCGAAGGCGCTCAGCACCTGCTGGCGGTGGTCTTCCTCTTCCATGTCGATGAAATCGACAATGATGATCCCCCCCAGGTTCCGGAGCCGCAGCTGCCGGGCGATGGCCTGGGCGGCCTCCAGGTTGGTGCGGAAGATGGTCTCCTCGAGGTTGCGGTGACCCACGTAGGCGCCGGTGTTCACATCGATGGTCGTCATCGCCTCGGTCTGGTCGATCACCAGGTAGCCGCCCGACTTGAGCGAGACCTTGCATTCCAGGGCCCGGGCGATCTCCTCTTCGACGCCGTGCAGGTCGAACAGCGGGCGGTTCTCGACGTACTCGGCAATCTTCGGCTCCATCTCGGGGATGAAGGTCCTGGCGAACTTTCGCATGCGCGCATACGCCCCGGGGTCGTCGACGCGCACGCGCTCCACGCGCGGCGCCAGCAGGTCGCGCAGCAGCCTCAGCGGCAGGTCCAGGTCCGCGTGCACCAGCGTTCCCGCCGAAGATCTCGCGCCCTGCTCGGAAATCGCCTCCCAGAGCTTCTGCAGGAACAGCATGTCCGCGCGCAAGGCGTCGCGCGGCGCCTGTTCCGCGGCGGTGCGCACGATCCACCCGCCGCCGACCGACCCCGAAATGTCCTCGAGGATTTCCCGCAGCCGCGTGCGCTCCTCGTCTTCCTCGATGCGCGTGGAGACGCCCAGGCCCTGCCCGAAAGGCAGGTACACGAGGTAGCGCGACGGGATGGTGACGAAGGTCGTCAGGCGCGCGCCCTTGGTGCCGATGGGATCCTTGACCACCTGCACCAGTATGTCCTGGCCCTCGCTGACCAGGTCGCGCACTTCAGGCTGGCCTTCCGTGACGGCCTCCGCTTCCGGTCCCCTGCCCCGCATGATGTCGGAGGCATGCAGAAAAGCGGTGCGGTCCAGGCCGATGTCCACGAAGGCGGCCTGCATGCCGGGCAGGACGCGCTGCACCCGCCCCTTGTAGACGTTGCCGGCAAGCCCGCGCCGGCTGTCACGCTCGATGAACACCTCGTGCAGGACGCCGTTCTCGAGGAGCGCCGCGCGCGTTTCGCGCGGCGTGACGTTGACGAGGATCTCTTCGCTCATATAACGGTTTCTCCGCGCGCGGTCGCCACGCTTGCAGGCAGCAGGCGCACGCCGAAACGTCCCAGCAGCTCGGCCGTCTCGCACAAGGGCAGGCCGACCACGCCGCTGTGGCTGCCGCTCAGGCGGGCGACGAAAATGGCGGCCAGGCCCTGGATGCCGTAGGCGCCGGCCTTGTCGAGCGGCTCGCCGGTGGCGACGTAGGCGTCGATTTCCCCGGCCGACAGGGCGCGGAAGTCCACTTCGCTGCTCGACAGGCACAGGCCGGCCTCGGCGCCGCGCCGCACGGCAACGGCCGTGTGTACCTGGTGGCGGCGCCCGGAGAGTGCATGCAGCATGCGCCGCGCGTCCGCCGCATCGGCGGGTTTGCCGAGCACGCGCTCCTCAAGCGCCACCACCGTGTCGGCCGCCAGCACCAACCGCTGCGGCGCATCACGGGCGGCGGCCGCGGCTTTCGCGGCGGCCAGCCGGCGGGCGAGCGCCTCCGGCGCCTCTCCCGGGCGAGGCGTTTCGTCGATATCGACGGGCGAGACGTCCAGCGCCAGGCCGAACGGCGCCAGCAGCTGCCTGCGTCGCGGCGAAGCTGACGCCAGCACCAGTGCAACGGAATCCATGACGCCAGTTTCACCGCTGCGCCGCGGCGTTACAAGCGCCCCGGCCGGCTTACTCGCGGTGGTAGGGGTGGCTGGAAAGCACCGTCCAGGCCCGGTAGAGCTGCTCGGCGAGCATGACGCGCACCAGCCCGTGGGGCAAAGTCAGCGCCGACAGCGACCAGCGCCAGTCCGCGGCTTCCAGGCACTCCGCCGGCAGGCCGTCGGGGCCGCCGACCAGGAAGGCCACCTCGCGCCCTTCACGCAGCCAGTTCGCCAGCTTGTCGGCGAGCCCTGCCGTATCCACCGCTTTGCCGCGCACGTCCAGGCAGACGCGCGTGCAGCCCTCGGAGGCCGCCAGCAGGCGCCGCCCCTCGTCCGCCACCGCCCGCAGCGGATCCGCGCCGCGGCCGCGCTGGCCGAGCTTGAGGGCGCGCAGCGTCAGCCGGCATTCGCGCGGCATGCGCCCGGCATAGTCGGCGAAGCCCTCGTCCACCCAGCGGGGCATGCGGGTGCCGACGGCCACCAGCCTCAGCTGCACGCGTCTTCAGGCCTCGGCCGAAGCGCGCCCGGAGCGGGCCGGCGGCGCCCACAGCTTCTCGAGGTTGTAGAAGGCGCGCGTGCTCGGCCGCATCACGTGGACCAGGATCTCCTGCAGGTCGACGAGCACCCATTCGCCGTCCTTGAGCCCTTCCACGCCCAGGGGCTTGTGGCCGCCTTCCCTGCATTTCTCGATCACGTTCTCGGCGAGCGACCGGACATGCCGGTCGGAAGTCCCGCTCGCAATGACCATGCTGTCAGCGATGCTGGTCAGCCCGCGCACGTCCAGCACGAGCACGTCCCGCGCCTTCAGGTCTTCCAGCGCGCTCACTACGATGCTTTGCAAGGATTCTTCAGCCATCAATGCCTCTCTGCGGCTGCGATGCATAACAGCCCGATCCGGCCAGCAGCCGGCATACCGGATCGGGCACCAGGTAGCGCGGCTCCCGCCCCGCCCTGGCCAGCTCTCTTATCGCGCTGGAGGAAATCTCCAGCTGCGTCACCTCGTGCACGAGGACTCTTCCGGCACGCGCCGCCTGCAAGGCGCCGGCTTCCGCCGTGCCGCGCTCCTGCAGCAGCTCGCCCAGGGGCCCGTTCTCGGGGGCGCGCCAGCCGGGCCGGTGCGCCACCAGCAGGTGCGCCAGCGCCAGGATCTCGCGCCAGCGATGCCAGCGGGGCAGGCCCAGGAAGGCGTCCATGCCGATCACCAGGCACAGCGGGCGTGCCGGGAACTCGGCCCGCAGGTCTGTCAGCGTGTCCACCGTGTAGGAGGGGCCCGCGCGCTGCAACTCGCGCTCGTCCAGGACGAAGCGCGGCTCGTCGCCGATCGCGGCCGCCACCAGCGCGACGCGCGTGGCGGCGTCCGCATGCACGGCGTCGCGGTGCGGCGGGCGCCCCGCGGGCACGAAGCGCACGTGGTCCAGCCGGGCGGCCTCGAGCAGCTCGAAAGCCGTGCGCAGGTGCCCGTAGTGGATCGGATCGAAGGTGCCGCCGAAGACCCCGACCGGGCCCGGCTCCGGGCGAGCGCTCACGCGGCGCGCCGCTCTGGCCCCGCGACCATCCGGACCAGTTCCGCGAGCTCGCCCCAGGGATCGCACGGCCTCGGCCAGTTTCGCGGACGCTCCACGGCGGCGCGGGCCGCGGCATTGCCCGGCGCGGCGCCCTTGGAGACGCGGTCCACCTGGGCGAGGCGCCGCGCGATCCGGCGCAGCGCCGCCGCGTCGTGGCGCGTCACGGCCCGTCCCACCATGCCGGCGCGGTTTCGCCAGATGCCGGCCCGCGCCATGGCGGCCTGCGGCGCCAGGCCCTGGTCGATGTGCCAGCGGACCCTCACCAGCGCGCGGATTTCCCGCGCCAGCGGCCAGAGCACCAGCGGGATCGCCAGCCCCTCGGCCCGCAGGCCGCCGAGAATGCGCAGGGCGCGGCCCGTGTCGCCGCTCACCGCCGCGTCCGCCAGCTTGAAAATGTCGAAGCGCGCGCTGTCGGCCACGGCTTCGCGGACGCGCTCGGCGTCGATCTCGCCCTCGCCGCAGAGCAGGCGCAGTTTTTCGATCTCCTGGTGCGCCGCCAGCAGGTTGCCCTCGACCCGTTCCACCAGCAGCCGCACGGCAGCGGCGTCGGCGCGCAGGCCGACCTTGCGCAGGCGCGCCTGGATCCATGCGGGCAGCGCCGGCGCCTCCACCGGCCGCACGTCGACGAACTCGCCCGCACCGGCGAGCGCCTTGAACCATCCTGACTGCTGCGCGCGCTTGTCCATTTTCGGCGCGATGACCATCAGCAGCACGTCGTCGGGCGGGCTGGCGGCAAAGCGCGCAAACGCTTCCGCCCCCGGCGCGGCGGCGCCGGGCGTTTTCAGGCGCAGCTCGACCAGGCGGCGGCTGGCAAACAGGGAGAGGCTGGCGAGATCGCTCTCGAAGGCGGCCCAGTCGAAGCCGCGCTCCACCGCATGCACTTCGCGCTCCTCGAAGCCGGTCTCCCTGGCCTTCCTGCGCACGGCGTCGGCGCACTCCTGCACGAGCAGGGGTTCGTCACCGGCGATCAGGTAGGCGGGCGCGAGGCGGCGGTCGAGGCCGGCCTCGAGCTGTTCAGGCGAGAGTGCCACGGGCGGGGGTGTTGTTCCCGGTATTTTTCATCGCATCGGCAGTGTAGCACGGGGAATCCGGCCGCAAGCGCGACTTTATCGCGCTTGGACGGGCTTGACAGCTGGGGTACCTTAAGCTGGAGGAGACGCCCATGAACCTGGTCGGCGACACAGCAACTCGCGGCATCAAGCGCCTCGCCTTCCTGGCGATGCTGGTGCTCGTGCTGCGCTTCGTCGCCGTCGAATGGCACCAGGCGGTCGCGCACCATCCGTCCGACGCGTCCTGCGAATTCTGCCTGGTCGTGGAGCGCGGCGGGACCGGTGCACCCCCGGCCGCGCTCCCCTCGCCCGATTTTGTGCCGATGGCGGCGTCGCCGGGCCCGCGTGTTCGCCCGGTCGTGGCACGCCGGGCGCCCGCCCCCCTTCCGCGGGGACCTCCTTCCTCCTGCAGCTGAACGAACCAACCTACGGGCTTCGCCCCGGCCAGCGGCCGGGCGCCGGGGCGCCGTGCGATTGCTGTAAAGGAACGAGGAAGAACGATGAAAACGATCTGCTCATGCAGCGTGGCAACGCTTGCCGCGCTGCTCAACGTCGCTGCCGTCCACGCCGACGAAGAGACCGGTCCGCGCGGCGACACGACGCTGTCGCCGGTGGTCGTCACGGCCGACCCGCGCGGCGACCGCAGCGCCGACGAACTGATCCAGCCGGTCCACGTGCTGGCCGGCGACGCGCTCGAACTGCGCCAGGCAGGGACGCTGGGCGAGGTGCTGGACGGATTGCCGGGCGTAGCCAACGCCGACTTCGGCCCCGGCGTCGGCCGGCCGGTCATCCGGGGGCTGCAGGGCTCGCGGGTGGAAGTGCTGGAGGACGGCATGAGCGTCGCCGACATCTCAGGCGAAGGCGCCGACCATGCGCTGGGGATCGACACCGCGCACGCGGAACAGATCGAGGTCTTCCGCGGCCCCGCAACGCTGCTCTACGGCAGCGGGGCCGCCGGCGGCGTCATCAACGTGCGCACCGGGCGCTTCAGCCCGCAATTCGGCGACGGCGTGGTCACCAGCGGCGCCCTGTCCTACGGTGAAAACGGCAATGACCGGCGCGGGCGCCTCGCCCTGGAGGCGCCCCTGAGTGAACAGTTCGTGCTGCGCGCCGACGGCAGCCTGCGGCGCACGGACGACTTTTCCATCAACGGCTTCCAGGGCGTTGACCAGGTGGAAAGCAACCGTGACCGCCTGCGCAACTCGAGCATCGAGACCGACTCCTATTCAGCCACCGGCCTGTTCCGCGGTGCACGCGGTCATGTCGGGCTGGGCGTCAGCAGCTGGGAAACGGACTACGGGGTGCCGGAAAACTTCGATCCGCGGCCGCTGGACATGGGTGGCCGGGGTGACGAATTCGAGCGCATTCTCGCGGACTACGACCGTGCCGACCTGCGCGCCGTGCTCGAGGAGCCGCTGCCCGGCTTCAGGCTGCTGCGGGCGAAAATGGCCTACACGGAGTTCAGCCAGCAGGAGGTGGGATTCGAGTTCGAGCGCACGCCCGAAGGCGCCGTGCTGGACGAGCGCGAGGTCGAGGCGGGCTTCGATAACGACGAGTTCGAAACCCGCCTGGAGATGATGCACAAGCCGCTCGGCAACTGGTCGGGCGTGATCGGGCTGCAGCATCGCGACCGGGACTTCCTCGCCGAGGCCGAGGGCGACGACAACTTCTACGTGCGCCCGAACCGTACCCGCTCCACGGCGCTGTTCGTGCTGGAGGAACTGCCCACCGGCTTCGGGCGGCTCGAGCTGGGCGCCCGCGTCGAGCGCGAGCGCAGCGACCCGGACGCGGTCCCGGTGAACGCCATCGACGGCATCACGCTGGCCGACGGGACTTTCCTGCCGTTCCCCGCGCAGGTATCAGCGCGCAGCTTCACGCCGGTGAGCGTCTCTGCCGGCACCATCGTGGAACTCGACCGGACAGGACATCTACGCGCCACGCTGACGCACGCGGAACGCGCGCCCTCCCCCGAGCAGCTGTGGGCCTTCGGGCGCCACGCCGCTGCCGGGACCTTCGAGATCGGCGACCCTTCGCTGGACAAGGAGCGCTACCTCAACCTGGAGATCGGCATCGACCGCCACGCGGGCCGCTTCAGCTATGACTTCACGATGTTCTACAACCGCGTCAGCGACTTCATCTTCCTGGCATCGGAGGACGACGGCAGCGGCAACCCGGTGTTCGTCAACGACCTGGGCGACCGCGCGGGCGAGGGCACGGCGGCGGACTGCCAGCCCGGCGAGGGCGGCCTGTGCGAGCTGGGCAACCAGCTGGTCTTCAACCGCCAGGTGGACGCCGAGTTCTACGGCGCGGAGTTCGCGGCCGCCATCGATCTCGCCGGGGGACCGCTGCCCGTGACGCTGCGCGTCAGCGGCGATCACGTGCGCGGCAAGCTGCGTGACGGCGGGAACCTGCCACGGATCACCCCGACCCGCCTCGGCGTGGGACTGGACAGCTACTGGAGGAATCTCGATTTCCGCGTGGATTACCGGCGCGTATTCAAGCAGGACGACACTGCCGCCACCGAAGACGAGACCGAAGGCTTCAACCTGGTGTCTTTCGACCTGGTCTGGAAGCCCGCCGCGCTCCGGGACGCGCGCTTCTTCCTGCAGGGCCGCAACCTGCTCGACGAGGACGGCCGGCTGCACCAGAGCTTCTTCAAGGACGAGGCGCCGATCATCGGCCGGGCCTTCATCGCGGGCGTGCGTTTCGACCTCGGCCGCTAGTCGCGCGCAGCGTCCGGCAAGCCGCGGCCCGTGAGCAGGTAGGTGGCGAAACTGCCCAGCCAGTGACTGCCTGCATAGTGCGCGTCCGTGACGCCTTCCAGCCCGGCGGCGGCATGTGCCGCCGCCGCGGCCTGGAGGCTGGCGCGGCGCGGGTCTGCGGGCGGCAGGCCGGCCTCGATCCCCTGGAGCATCCATGCGCGGCTCAGGTTGAGGCCGTCCAGGTGGGCGAGCTTGCCGTCCTCGCGGTCCGTCACTCGCGCGATCGGCAGCCATTCCGCACCGCCGTCGCCGGGAATGCCCGGCATGAAGGACGACAACCAGCGGGCGAAGGCGTCCGGCGACAGCACGCGGCGCAGCAGGTCCGCTTCCGCCAGGCAGGGCGACAGGAAATCATGCCCGGACGGCTCGTAGTCCAGCGGGCAGTCGCGATCCGCCAGGTAGAGCGACCTGGAGGTCTCCGCCAGCAGGGCCGCCAGCGCTTCGTCACCCGCCGTGCGCGCCCAGTCCAGCGCCAGCCCGAAAGAGAAGGCGGTCTGGAAGTGCTCGCCGCCGCGAATGGGATAGGCGAGCTTGGGCAGCCACTCGGACAGCCGCCGCGCAGCCAGCGCCTCCGCGGGGGCGAGGTTCGCCGCCCAGCGCGCCGCGTCGGGGTCCTGCCACTCGCGCAGCTCGGTACCCAGCTGCAGCAGCCAGGCCAGGCCGTAGGGGCGCTCGAAACCCTCGCGGCCCTCGCGGGACATGTAGGCGACTTCGCCGCGCAATCCTTCGGCCGTCAGGCTGCGATCCAGGGCGGCGCGCGCGGCCGGGGCGAACTCGGCCTCCGGCGCCAGCCGCAGCAGTCGTGCCAGCAGCCAGTGGCCGTGCACCGAGGAGTGCCAGTCGAAACAGCCCCAGAAAACCGGCGTCAGCTCGCGCGGCGGCGCCGCGTCCGCATCGCTGTCCATGACATGCGCGATCTTGTTCGGGTACTCGCGGTGCACGCAGTCCAGCGCGAGGTCGGCGAAACGCCCCAGCGTGCCCGGATCGATCGCGGCCCCGGCCACCAGCGCAAGCACGGCGACGCTCATTGCCCGGGCAACATGCGGCCCAGCGGCCGGCCGCCCACCAGGTGCAGGTGCAGGTGGTAAACCTCCTGTCCGCCGTGGCTGTTGCAGTTGATGATCAGCCGGTAGCCGTCTTCCGCGATGCCCTCCGCGCGCGCGATGTCGCGCGCCACGCAGAACATGTGGCCGACGAGTTCCGCATCGCCGTCGGCGATGTCGTTGGCCGTCGGGATGGGCTTCACCGGGATGATCAGGATGTGCACGGGGGCCTGCGGATGGATGTCCCTGAAGGCCACCACGCGCTCGTCGCGGTGCACGAAATCGGCCGGAATATCCCCGGCGATGATCTTTTCAAACAGCGTGGGCATGGGTGCGCCTCCTGCGGGCCTGTGGGGGCATGTGCTGCCTGCGTCACCTCCAGTTTAGGCAGCGGCGCGGATCCGTGGCAACGGCGCCTATAATGGCCGCTCATGCCACGACCCGCCCGGGGAGACCAACCCATGATCCGACATCTTGCCCTGCTGGGGACGCTGATACTCTCGCTGGCCGCCGCCGGCTGCGCCAGCATCGCTTCGCTGGAAGCCCCGGAAGTGCGTGTCACCAGCCTGCAGATGCTGGAATCCGAATCGGGCTCGCTGGAGCAGCGTTTCGCCGTCGGCCTGCGCCTGGTGAACCCCAACAACAAGGCCGTCACCATCGACGGGCTGGACTTCGAGCTCGCGCTCAACGACCGGCGGCTGGCCCGCGGCGTGAGCAACGAGACCTTCGAGCTGCCGCGCCTGGGCGAGGCCGAGACGCGCGTGGTCGTCACCACCTCGGTGTTCGACGTGCTGCGCCAGGCCGTCGAGCTGGGCGGCCGGCGGGATGAGCCGCTGGATTACCGGGTGCACGGCCGGCTGCATCTTGCCAGCGGTTTCCTGCGCACGCTGCCCTTCGATTACCGCGGCACGCTGTCGCCCTGAGCGCCCGCCCCGGCTGCACTCTCAGTCGGCGCGCAGCCGCCAGCTGGGCCGGCCGGCCGGATCCGTGATGGCGTGCCGGACCAGCCAGGCGCGCGCGTCCTCCGCGTCCGTCTCGAACCAGGCCCGCGCGGAGCCCAGCCTGAAGGAATAGCCCCAGGCATCCATGTCCGCGAGCATGCGGGCGCGGCCGAAGCCGGGCAGTTCGTCGGCCAGCAGCACCTGCAGGTAACACACGCCGTTCTCCTCGGCGTAATCGCCGCCCGCGTCCGTGTCGAGCGCGGCACGCCGCCCCGGCGGCATGCACACGAAATGGCAGGCCTCGTGCAGCACCGAGTGCAAAGGCGTGTCCGGGCGCGCATGCAGGCTCGCGCCGCGCAGTCCCGCCTCGCGCTCGCCCCACCAGGACGCCGGGATCGCGTCGCCGGCGGCGACCGGGCGCAGCGTCATCCCGTAGCGCGCCAGCAGCCGCTGCACGGCCGGCTCGTGCCCGTCGCCGAGCACGGCCACCTCCGCCGGGCTCACTGCCCGAGGTCCGCCAGCCTGCGCGTGATGACGCCGGCGATCTCGCGGGCCATGGCGTCGCGCAGCATGGCTTGTTCCTGCTGCTTGCCCAGTATGTCCCGCTCGCTGTAAGGCACGATGCGCGAGCGCGCGACCTCCTGGCGCGGCAGCAGCACCTCGCCGTCGGCCTGCAGCCGATACTCGGCCTCGTAGAAAATCTCGAACTCGGTGGGCCGGTTCTGGGCGGACACCGACTTGATGCGCCGGCCGTAGTTCTCCGCCGGCACGCTGAGCACCGCCGTCGCCTGGTCCGGTCGGTCGACCACGGTGACGCCGGAAGCGGCCAGAGAACGGCGCAGCTGGAAAGCGAGGTCGGACGCCGGGTCCGGCACCTGCAAATAGATGGCGGAGAGTTCCGGCGGCAGGCGCGTGACGCCCTGCAGGTGAAAACCGCAGCCCGGCAGCGCGAACAGGACGGCGGCCAGCGCCATGGCGAATGCACTGCGCATCTTTCAGACCACGATGTTGACGAGCCGGCCCGGCACGATGATCAGCTTGCGCACCGGCCGGTCGCCGATGAAGCGGGACACGTTCTCCTCGGACAACGCCGCCTCCCGCACCACGGCCTCCGGGGCGTCGCGCGCAACCCGGATGCGCCCGCGCAGCTTGCCCTGCACCTGCACCACCAGCTCGACTTCCTCCTGCACCAGCGCGTCTGGGTCGAAACCGGGCCAGGGCTGGTCGACCACCGCGCCCTCGCGGCCGAGCTCCGTCCAGAGCGCGTGGCAGGCATGCGGCACGATCGGCGAGAGCATCAGCACCACCGCCTCGAAGGCCTCCTGGCGCAGCGCGCGGTCCTGTGGTTGCTCGCCGGCGTGACGGCCCAGGGCGTTGAGCAGCTCCATCACCGCGGCGATCGCGGTGTTGAAGGTATAACGGCGGCCGATGTCGTCGCTCACCTTGGCGATGGTGGCGTGCAGCTGCCGCCTCAATTCTCTTTGCGCCTCGTCCAGCGAGAGCGTCTCGAGTGCCGGCGCCGGGCCGGCCGCGACATGCTCGTGCACCATGCGCCACAGCCGTTTCATGAAGCGATGCGAGCCCTCCACGCCGGAGTCCGACCATTCCAGGCTCTGCTCCGGGGGCGCGGCAAACATGGTGAACAGCCGCACCGTGTCCGCGCCATAGCGGTCGATCAGGCCCTGCGGATCGGCGCCGTTGTTCTTGGACTTGGACATGGTGCCGATGCCGCCCAGCGCCACCGGCCGGCCGTCGTCCTTGAGAATCGCGCTGGTGACGCGGCCCTTGCGGTCGTGCTGCGTCTCCACCTCCGCAGGGTTGAACCAGGTGCGCCCGCCTTTCTCGTCCTCGCGGTAGAAGGACTCCGCCAGCACCATGCCCTGGGTCAGCAGGTTGGTGAAGGGCTCGTCGCCTTCCACCAGGCCCTGGTCGCGCATCAGCTTGTGAAAGAAACGCGAGTACAGCAGGTGGAGCACGGCATGCTCGATGCCGCCGATGTACTGGTCCACCGGCAGCCAGTAGCGCGCCCGATCGTCCAGCATGGCCTCTTCCTGGTCCGCCGAGCAGTAGCGCGCGTAGTACCAGGAAGACTCGAAGAAGGTGTCGAAGGTGTCGGTCTCGCGGCGCGCCTCGCCGCCGCAGCCGGGGCAATCGACGCGCACGAAGTCATCCATGGCCTTCAGCGGCGAGCCGACGCCGGAGAGCGTCACGTCTTCCGGCAGGCGCACCGGCAACTGCGCTTCCGGCACCGGCACGGCACCGCAGGCCGGGCAGTTGATCATCGGCACCGGGCAGCCCCAGTAGCGCTGGCGCGACACGCTCCAGTCGCGCAGCCGGTAGTTGACGCGCCGCCGGCCGCGCCCCTCGCCTTCCAGCCGCGCGGCCAGCGCCTCGAAGGCCTCGGCCGAACTCATGCCGTCGAAGCCGTCCGAGTTGACCAGTACGCCGTAATCGACGAAGGCACCGGCGCAAAGGTCGATCTCGCTGCCGTCGGCCGGCGCGATCACCTGGCGGATCGGCAGCCGATAGCGCGTGGCGAACTCCCAGTCGCGCCGGTCGTGGCCGGGCACCGCCATCACTGCGCCGGTGCCGTAGCCCATGAGCACGAAATTGGCCACCCAGACCGGCACGCGGGCGCCGGTCAGCGGGTGGATGACGCTCAGGCCCAGCGGCAGGCCGCGCTTCTCCATGGTCTCCAGCGCCGCCTCGGTGGTGTGCGCGGCGCGGCACTCGGCCAGGAACTCCTGCAGCGCCGGGTTGCCCTCGGCGGCCTCGACGGCCAGCGGGTGCTCCGCGGCCACCGCCATGTAGGTCACGCCGTAAAGCGTGTCCGGCCGCGTCGTGTATACCGTCAGCGCGTCGTAGCCGGCGACCGGGCCTTCGGCCAGCTCGAAGTCGAGCTCCACGCCCTCCGAGCGGCCGATCCAGTTGGCCTGCATGGCGCGCACCTGCTCGGGCCAGCCGGGCAGCTTGTCCAGGTCATACAGCAGCTGGTCGGCATAGTCGGTGATCTTCAGAAACCACTGCGGAATCTCGCGGCGCTCCACCGGCGCGCCGGAGCGCCAGCCGCGGCCGTCGATGACCTGTTCGTTGGCCAGCACGGTCTGGTCGACCGGGTCCCAGTTGACCGTCGAGGACGCCTTGTAGACCACGCCCTGCTCGTACAGCTTGAGGAAGAACCACTGCTCCCAGCGATAGTACTCCGGGTCGCAGGTCGCCAGCTCGCGCCGCCAGTCGTAGGCGAAACCCAGTCGCCTCAGCTGGGCGCGCATGTGGCCGATGTTCTCGCGGGTCCATTGCGCCGGCGGCACGCCGTGCTTGATGGCCGCGTTTTCCGCCGGCAGGCCGAAGGCGTCCCAGCCCATGGGCTGCAGCACGTTCTTGCCCTGCATGCGCTGGTAGCGGCTGACCACGTCGCCGATGGTGTAGTTGCGCACATGGCCCATGTGCAGGCGGCCGCTGGGGTAAGGAAACATGCACAGGCAATAGAACTTCTCGCGCGAGGCGTCTTCGCTCGCCTCGAAGCAGCGAGCGCCGTCCCAGTAGCGCTGGGCGGCAGGCTCGATGACTTCCGGCTTGTAAATGGGGTCCATGGCGGCCTTCAGTGAATCTGGTTGGCGAAGATTACAGCGCGGCCGTGTTGCGGCGCAAAGCCGCCAGCAGCACCAGCACGGCGGCGAGGGCCGCCAGCGGCCAGTCACCGTAGCGCAGCCAGGGCGTGAGGCCGCGCATCGGCGTCACTTCCGTTTCCACCACCGCGGTGACGAACTGCCTGGAGCGCTGCGTCACGCGGCCGCGCGGGTCGATCACCGCGGTGACGCCGTTGTTGGTCGCTCTCAGCATCCAGCGCCCCGTCTCCATGGCCCGCATGCGCGCGATCTGCAGATGCTGATGGGGCGCGACCGTGTCGCCGAACCAGGCGTCGTTGCTGACGTTGACCAGCAGCTCCGCGCCGGGAAAGAACACGCGCTGCTGCGCGCCGAAGGCGTCCTCGTAGCAGATCGTCGGCGCCACCCGCACGCCTGCCAGCGTCATCGGCGACGGGTCCGGCCGCCCCGGCGCGAAGTCGGTGTAGGGCAGGTTCATCAGGCGCATCCAGCGGCGCACGAAAGCGGGCACCGGAAAATACTCGCCGAAGGGCACCAGCTGCCGCTTGCGGTAGATCTCCGGCGTGCCGCCCAGTGCCAGCAGGATGTTGTGGTACTGGCCGCGCACCGGGTCGCGCTCCAGGATGCCGAGCAGCAACTCGCTGCCGCTTGCGCGCGCCCTGGCGTCCAGCGCCTGGATGAAGTCCGTTTCCTGGTGCAGCAGCGCCGGGATCGCCGCTTCCGGCCAGATCACCAGGTCCGCGCCCCAGTGCGGCTCGGTGAGCGCGAGATAGAGCTCGCGAGTCGGCGCCAGCGCGGTGTCCAGCCACTTCTCGTCCTGGCCGACGGCGCCCTGGACCATGACGGCGCGGACCGGCGCGCCGGCGGGCTCCGTCCACTCGCCGCGGCCCGCCGCTCCGGCGGCGGCGAACACCACGAACAGCGCCGCCACCGCCAGCGCCCGGCGGCGCATATCCTCCGCCAGCAGCGCAACGATGGCGCCGGCGGACAGCGCGCACACCCAGCCCACGCCATACACGCCGATCACGGGCGCCAGCGCGCCCAGCACCGAGTCCGTCTGGCTGTAGCCGAGGCTGAGCCAGGGAAACCCGCTGAGGAACCAGCCCCGCAGCCACTCGATGGCGGTCCAGGCGGCCGGCAGCCCCACCAGCCAGCGCAACGCCCCGCCGGCGGGCAGCCAGCGGGCGGCCAGCCAGCCCAGCAGGGCGTAGTAGCCGGCCATCAGGGCGGCCAATGCCAGCGTCAGGAAAGCCGCCAGCAGCCGCGGCGCCTGGCCGAACTCGTGCACCGAGATGTAGGTCCACCAGGTGCCCGAGAGAAAGGCCGCGAAGCCGTAGAGAAAACCCAGCCACGCCGCCCGGCCCGGCGCTGCGCCGCGCCAGCAGAGGAACAATGCGGCGGGCGACAGCAGGCCCAGCGGCCAGTAGCCCCAGGGCGCGAAGGCAAAGGGCAGCGACAGCCCGGCCAGGACGGCGGCCAGGCCCGCCAGCCGGGAGCGCCACGGGGCACGCGGCGTGTCGAGGGCCCGCGCCACCTGGTCAGTCACCGGCGCGGCGCAATCGCACCGAGTGCACGCGGCGGCGGTCCGCGCGCAGCACCGTGAAGCGCATCCCCTCCAGCAACAGCGACTCGCCGCTGCGCGGCAAGCGGCCCAGCTCGTGCATGACCAGCCCGCCCACGGTGTCGTAGTTCTCGTCGCTGAAGCGCGTGCCCAGCTCTTCGTTCAGGTCCTCGATGCGCGCCAGGGCATCCACCCGCCAGCAGCCCTCCCGCTCGGGCACGATCATGACCTCCTCGTCGGGGTCGTGCTCGTCGTCGATCTCGCCCACGATCTGCTCCAGCACGTCCTCGATGGTGAGCAGGCCGGAGACGCCACCGTACTCGTCAACCACGATGGCCATGTGGTTGTGACTGTTGCGGAACTCCTTGAGCAGGACATTGAGCCGCTTGCTCTCGGGAATAAACACCGCGGGACGCAGGCACTCCTTGATGCGGAAGCGCTCCTGGTCTTCCTCGACGAAAAAGCGCAACAGGTCCTTGGCCAACAGGATGCCGATCACCTCGTCGCGATCGTCGGCGATCACGGGGAAGCGCGAGTGGCCGGAATCGATGATGATCTGCAGCATCTGCTGCGGAGTGGCGTTGCGCTCCACCACCACCATGCGGCCGCGCGGGACCATGATGTCGCGCACCTGGATGCCGGACACTTCCAGCACGCCCTCCAGCATGCGGTGCTCGTCGGCGTCGAGTATGTGCTCGTCGCGTGCCTGCTCCAGCACTTCGGCGAGTGCCTGGCGGTCGCGCGGGGCGCTGCGGAAGGCCTCGGCCCAGCGGGCCAGCAAGCCGGACCGGCGCCCGCCGGTACTCGGAGGTTTTTCGTCAGCCATCGTTTTCGTCATGCTCCTGGTAGGGATCCGGCCAGCCGAACTCGGAGAGGATCTCCGCCTCCAGCGCCTCCATGGACTCGGCGCCTTCGGTCGTCTCGTGATCGTAGCCGAGCAAGTGCAGGGTGCCGTGCACCACCATGTGCGCCCAGTGCGCCTCCGCCGGCTTGCCCTGATCGGCGGCCTCGGCCTCCACCACCTCGCGGCAGACGACCAGGTCGCCCAGCAACGGCAACTCCAGCTCGGGCGGCAGATCGGCGGGAAAGGACAGCACGTTGGTGGGCCGGTCCTTGCCCCTGAAGCGGCGGTTGAGCGCCTGGCTCTCGGCCGCGTCCACCACGCGGATGGACAGCTCGGCGGCGCGCTTGCGCCCGGCGAGCGCGGCGCGCGCCCAGGCCTTGAAGCGCGACACCGGCGGCAGGCCGCCGCGCGACCCGCCCACCTGCACATCGACGCGCAGGCTCATTCCTGCGACTCCTGGTGCTGCTGGTAGGCCTCGACGATGCGCTGCACCAGCGGATGACGCACCACGTCGCGCGCCGTGAACCAGGTGAAGCCCACGCCGTCCACGCCCTTCAGCACCTCGGCCGCGTGGCCGAGGCCGGAACGGCGACCGCTCGGCAGGTCCGTCTGGGTCACGTCGCCCGTGACCACCGCGCGCGAGCCGAAGCCGATGCGCGTCAGGAACATCTTCATCTGCTCGACGGTGGAGTTCTGCGCCTCGTCGAGGATCACGAAGGCCTCGTTCAGCGTCCGGCCGCGCATGAAAGCCAGCGGCGCGATCTCGATGACGTGACGCTCGATCAGCTTGGCGACGCGCTCGAAGCCCAGCATCTCGTAGAGCGCGTCGTACATCGGCCGCAGGTAGGGGTCGACCTTCTGCGACAGGTCGCCCGGCAGGAATCCCAGCCGCTCGCCGGCCTCGACCGCGGGACGCACCAGCACGATGCGGCGCACCTCATCGCGCTCCAGCGCCTCCACGGCGCGCGCCACCGCGAGATAGGTCTTGCCGGTGCCCGCGGGGCCGATGCCGAAGCACAAGTCCTCCTCGCGCATCGACTGCAGATAATTCCGCTGGTTGGGCCCCCGCCCGCGGATGACGCCGCGCCGGGTGCGGACCTCGTCCTTCGCGCCGCCGCCGTCCTCCTCGTAAAGCCCCGCTTCCTGCAGGCCGGCGTGCACGTGCTGCGGGCTGATGCTTTCCTCGGCGGCCTGCTCGAACAGCGACACCAGCAGGCGTTCGGCGGCTTCCACCGCGCGCTCCGGCCCCTCCAGCTGGAAGCGGTTGCCGCGCGGGCGGATCTGCACGCCCAGGCGCTGCTCGATCTGCTTGAGGTGCTCGTCGAACTGGCCGCACAGGTTCGCCAGCCGCTGGTTGTCGGCGGGTTCCAGTACCAGGTCCCTGACGGGGTGGGCGTTCAAAGTGGTGATCGACCTCAGGCGGACCGGGCCAGCGCGTCCTCGACGCCGACCACGCGACCGCGCAGCGAGTTGGGCAGAGCCTCGGTGATGAGCACGTCCGCAAAGCGTCCCACCAGGGCGGGCTCGCCGTCAAAATTGACCCAGCGCATATTGCCGGTGCGGCCCGCCAGCTGGCGCGGGTTTTTTCTCGAGGGCCGCTCCACCAGCACGCGCTCCACGCCGCCCACCATGGCCGCGCTGATCTGCGCCGCCCGCTGGTTGATGCGCTGCTGCAGCAGCGCGAGGCGCTGCTTCTTGCGCGCCGGATCCACGTCGTCCGGCAGGGCGGCGGCCGGCGTGCCGGGTCGGCGGCTGTAGATGAAGCTGAAGGACTGGTCGAAACCGACCTCCTCGATGAGCTGCATGGTCTGGTCGAAATCGGCGTCCGTCTCGCCGGGGAAGCCGACGATGAAATCCGAGCTGATGCTGATGCCGGGACGCGCCTCGCGCAGCTTGCGCAGCTTGTGGCGATATTCCAGCGCCGTATGGCCCCGCTTCATCAGCGCCAGGATGCGGTCCGAGCCGCTCTGCACCGGCAGGTGCAGGTAGGGCGCCAGCTCCGGCACCTCGGCATAGGCCTCGACCAGGCTGTCGGTGAACTCCAGCGGATGCGACGTGGTGAAGCGGATCCGGTCGATCCCGTCCACCGCCGCGACGAAGCGGATCAGCGCCGCCAGGTCGGCCGTGGTGCCGTCGTGCATCAGCCCGCGATAGGCATTGACGTTCTGTCCCAGGAGATTGATCTCCCGAACGCCCTGCGCCGCCAGCTGCGCGACCTCGGCGATCACGTCGTCGAAGGGCCGGCTGACCTCCTCGCCGCGGGTGTAGGGCACGACGCAGAAGCTGCAGTACTTGCTGCAACCTTCCATCACCGAGACGAAGGCCGTGGGTCCCGCGGCGCGCGGCGCCGGCAGGCGGTCGAATTTCTCGATTTCCGGGAAGGACACGTCCACCGAGGGCTGTCGCCGGCGACGCGCCTCGTCCAGCATGAGGGGCAGCCGGTGCAGCGTCTGGGGGCCGAACACAAGGTCCACGAAGGGCGCGCGCTCCAGGATGGCCTCGCCCTCCTGGCTGGCCACGCAGCCCCCCACGCCGATGACCACGCCCGGGCGCGCCTTTTTCAGCTCGCGCCAGCGCCCCAGCAGAGAAAACACTTTCTCCTGGGCCTTCTCACGTATCGAGCAGGTGTTCAGCAGCAGCAGGTCCGCTTCCTCCGGTACGGCCACGGGCTCGAAGCCGTGCGACGCGCGCAGCACGTCCGCCATCTTGGAGGAATCGTACTCGTTCATCTGGCAGCCGAAGGTGCGGATGAAGAGCTTGCCGCCGGGCTTGGTTTCTTGCATCGGTCGCACCCGCTAAAACGGGATGTCGTCCTCGAAGGGTTCTTCCTTGCGCGAACCGCCCGAGGCGGGCGCGCTGCCGCCGGAGGAAGAGGAGCGATAGTCGTCGCCGCCGCCCGCCGGGGCGCCGCCCCCGGGACGCCCGCCCAGCATCTGCATCTCGCGCCCGATGATCTCGGTGGTATAGCGGTCGTTGCCTTCCTTGTCCTGCCACTTGTTGGTGCGGATCTGGCCCTCTATGTAGACCTGCGAGCCCTTGCGCAGGTACTCCCGCGCAACCTCCGCCAGGCGGTCGAACATCACCACGCGGTGCCACTCGGTTTCCTCGACGAAATCGCCGCTCTGGCGATCCTTGCGCTTTTCCGTGGTGGCGACGCGGATGTTGGTGACCGTCAGACCGCCCGGGGTGGTCCTCGATTCCGGATCCGCACCCAGGTTGCCCACCAGGATGACCTTGTTGATACCGCGTGCCATGTGCGTGACCTCGCTTTGGGAATGTGTTTGCAGGCCGATCTGGCCGGCATTCAAGAATAACTGACTAGTCTAGCCTGAACAGGGTCGAATCTCATCCACGCGACCCGGAAACCGGCCCTTGACGCCGGTCGAAAGCGTCCTGTCCGCGCGGCAGGCGCATCGCCCGCGTTTCTGCGTATAGTAATGAGTTCAGTCGAGCATACCGGTAGCCATGGACACGATCCGCATTCGCGGGGCCCGCACCCACAACCTCAAGACGGTGGACCTGGATCTGCCGCGCGACCGGCTGATCGTGGTCACCGGCCTGTCCGGCTCGGGCAAATCCTCGCTGGCTTTCGACACCATCTACGCGGAGGGCCAGCGGCGCTACGTGGAATCCTTGTCGGCCTACGCCCGCCAGTTCCTCTCGATGATGGAAAAACCCGACGTGGAGTCCATCGAGGGGCTCTCGCCGGCCATTTCCATCGAGCAGAAATCGACCTCCCACAACCCCCGCTCGACCGTGGGCACGGTCACGGAGATCTACGATTACCTGCGGCTGCTGTACGCGCGCGCCGGCACGCCCCGCTGCCCCCGGCACGGCGAGCGCCTCGAGGCGCAGACCGTCACGCAGATGGTCGACCAGGTGCTGGCGCTCCCGGAGGGGACGCGGCTGATCCTGCTCGCGCCGGTGATCCGCGACCGCAAGGGCGAGCACGCCCAGGTGATCGCCGAGCTGCGCGCGCAGGGCTTCATCCGCGCGCGCATCGACGGGGAGATCTTCGAGCTGGACGATCCGCCCGACCTGGACCTGCACCGCAAGCACACCATCGAGGCCGTGGTGGACCGCTTCCGCGCGCGGCCGGACATGCAGCTGCGCCTGGCGGAGTCGTTCGAGACCGCGCTCAAGCTCGCGGACGGCATGGCCACCATTGCCTTCATGGACGAGCCCGCGCGGACGCCGATGGTGTTTTCCGACCGCTTCGCCTGCCCGGTGTGCGGCTACAGCATCCCGCAGCTCGAGCCGCGGCTGTTCTCCTTCAACAACCCGGCGGGCGCCTGCCCCACCTGCGACGGCCTGGGCGTGCAGCAGTTCTTCGATCCGGAGCGCGTGGCGGCGCATCCGCACCTGTCGCTGGCCGGCGGCGCGGTGCGCGGCTGGGACCGGCGCAATGCCTATTATTTCCAGCTGGTGCGCAGTCTCGCAGAGCATTACGACTTCGACGTGGAAACGCCCTTCGAGCAGCTGCCCGCGCGCATCCGCAAGATCGTGCTGTACGGCTCGGGCAAGGAAGATATCGCGTTTTCCTATTTCAACGGCCGCGGCGGCGTCACGCGGCGCAAGCATCGCTTCGAGGGCATCATCCCCAACATGCAGCGGCGCTACCGCGAGACCGAGTCCGGCGCGGTGCGCGACGAGCTGTCCAAGTACCTGGGCACGCATCCCTGCCCGAGTTGCGGGGGCACGCGGCTGAACGAGGCCGCGCGCAACGTGTTCGTCGCGGAGCGCGGCCTGGCGGAGGTGACGGCCACGGCGGTCGGCGAGGCGCTGGCCTTCTTCGCCGCGCTGGCGCTGCCCGGGTGGCGCGGCGAGGTCGCCCGCAAGATCGTCAAGGAGATCCAGGACCGGCTGCAGTTCCTGGTGGACGTGGGGCTGGACTACCTGACGCTGGACCGCAGCGCCGAGACCCTGTCCGGCGGCGAGGCCCAGCGCATCCGGCTGGCGAGCCAGATCGGCTCCGGGCTGGTCGGCGTCATGTACATCCTCGACGAGCCCTCCATAGGACTGCACCAGCGCGACAACCGGCGCCTGCTGAACACGCTGCTGCACCTGCGGGACCTGGGCAACACCGTGATCGTGGTGGAGCACGACGAGGAAGCCATCGCCACGGCCGACCACATCGTGGACATCGGCCCGGGCGCCGGCGTGCACGGCGGGCGCATCGTGGCGCAGGGCGAGCCGGCCGACATCATGGCCAGCCCGGACTCGCTGACCGGCGACTACCTCGCCGGGCGCCGCAGCATCGCCATCCCCGCGAAGCGCACGCCGCGTCGCAAGGGCGAGGACATCGTGATTCGCGAGGCGCGCGGCAACAACCTGCAGGGCCTGGACGTGGCGGTCCCCATCGGCCTGCTGACCTGCGTGACCGGCGTGTCGGGCTCCGGCAAGTCCACGCTGATCAACGACACGCTCTACCTGGCGGCCGCCCAGAAGCTCAACAACGCCTCGGTGACGCCCTCGCCGCACGCGCGCATCGACGGCCTGCAGCAGATCGACAAGGTCATCGACATCAGCCAGAGCCCGATCGGCCGCACGCCGCGCTCCAACCCGGCCACCTACAGCGGCCTGTTCACGCCCATCCGCGAGCTGTTCGCGGGCACCGCGGAAGCGCGCTCGCGCGGCTACAAGGCGGGCCGCTTCAGCTTCAACGTCAAGGGCGGCCGCTGCGAGGCCTGCCAGGGCGACGGCGTGATCAAGGTGGAGATGCACTTTCTGCCCGACGTCTACGTGGCCTGCGACGCCTGCAAGGGCCAGCGCTACAACCGCGAGACGCTGGAGATCCGCTACAAGGGCAAGAACATCCACGAGATTCTCGAGATGACCATCGAGGAAGCGCTGGAGTTCTTCGCCAACGTGCCGGTGGTGCGGCGCAAGCTGCAGACGCTGATGGACGTCGGGCTGTCCTACGTCCGCCTGGGCCAGAACGCCACTACCCTGTCCGGCGGCGAAGCCCAGCGCGTCAAGCTGGCCAGGGAACTGTCGAAGCGCGACACCGGCAAAACCATGTACATTCTCGACGAGCCGACCACCGGGCTTCATTTCCACGACATCGCGCAACTGCTCGGGGTGCTCGGGCGGTTGCGCGACCATGGAAACACGGTGGTGGTGATCGAACACAACCTCGACGTCATCAAGACGGCGGACTGGATCATCGATTTGGGCCCTGAAGGCGGCAGCGGCGGGGGCCGGCTCGTGGCCGAGGGCCCGCCGGAAAAAATCGCCGCGAGCAAGGCTTCATTTACCGGGCAATACCTCAAGCCGATCCTTGCCGCCGCGGCCGCGCGGACGCCGAAAAGAAAAAAGAAACGGGCCTAAACGGGTGCGGCAACGACTGCCCCTGCTGGTGCTCCTGCTGGCCGTCGCGGCGCTGCTCAGCCTCTGGGAGCGGCCCGCTGAATCCCCGCTCGAGCGCGCGGCGCCCGCCACGACCGCGGAGGTCCCCGCGGAGGTCTCGGCAGATGGGCCTGCGCATGAGCCGGTGGCTGACTGGCTGCCCGCCGAGGCGCTCCATACCCTGGCCCTCATTCGCCGTGACGGTCCCTTTCCCCATCGCCAGGACGGCACCGTGTTCCAAAACCGCGAAGGGCGCCTGCCCGCGCGTCCGAGGGGCTACTACCGCGAATACACCGTGCGGACCCCGGGCGTGGGTCACCGCGGCGCCCGGCGCATCGTCACGGGAGGCCGCCCCCCGGAGGTGTATTACTACACGGCGGATCACTACGGCAGCTTTCGCCGCTTCGAGCTCCTGCGGTGACAGGCGCGATGCCTCCGGCGACCCTGCGGGACCCCGCCAGCGCCGGCCTGCGCGCGATCGCGCCGCAACGGCGCGAGGCTCTGCTCGAGACGGCCCGCGCCGCTGGTCTCCGGTGCGCGCGGATCGACCTGGGCGGCTGCCGCGACAAGGCGGCATTCCTCTCGCGCACGGCGGCCGCGCTGGAGTTCCCCGCGTGCTTCGGCCAGAATTGGGATGCGCTGGCGGACTGCCTCGCGGACCTGGAATGGCTGCCGGCGGAGGGATACCTACTGCTGCTGGAGCAAGCCGCTGACTTGCGCGACGCCGCCCCGGAGGATTACCGGATGGCGACCGGCATTCTCGCCGACACGGTCGAAACGTGGCGCGCGCTCGGCATCCCCTTCTGGGTGTTCATCGCCGACGAAAAGGATCACACATGAACGACGGCACGCACGCCGGACACAGCGGGCCGGCACCCGCCCCGCCCGCTGAGATCCGCTTCCATGGAGGCAAGGCGATGAGCGCCGTGCCCATCCTGTTCTTCATCGCCTGGGCCATCGCGCAGTCCGGCGTGCTCGGCATCGGCGACACCGCCGGCCTGATCGTCGGCATGCTGGTCGGGCTCATTCTCGGCATGCTGCTGGTGCGCGGCAACTGGGCGGACTACGCCGAGGCGGTGGTCGAGGGCATGGCGCAGAAAGTCGCCGTGACCGCCATCGTGGCCTGGCTGTGGGCCGGCATGTTCGCGGCCACGCTGCAGGCGGGCGGCTTCGTCGACGGACTGGGCTGGCTGGCGGAGACCGCCGGCATGGGCCCGGCGGTGTTTCCCGCGGTGACCTTCCTGCTGGCCGCGCTGCTGGCGACCGGCATCGGCACCGGCTACGGCACGGTGATCGCCTTCGTCGCGCTGTTCTTCCCGGCCGGCGTGGTGCTGGGCGCCGATCCGCTGCTGATGTTCGGCGCGATCCTCTCGGGCGCCGTGTTCGGCGACAATCTCGCGCCGGTCAGCGACACCACCATCGTCAGCGCGGTGACGCAGGACTCCGACGTGGGCGGCGTGGTGGCCAGCCGCTTCAAGTACGCCATCATCGCCGCGACGCTGGCCTTCATCGCCTACCTCGGCTTCGGCTGGGCCTCCACGGGCGCCGCCATCGACGCCGACGCGGCGGCGCTGTTCCGGGCGCAGAGCAATGCCAGCGGCCTGTTCCACCTGCTGCCCATCGCCGTGGTCATCGGCCTCGCGATCCGCGGCCGCCACATCATCCAGGCCATCTCCGTCGGCCTGATCCTGGCGGTCGCCATCAACCTGCTGTTCGGCCTGGCGCCGGGCACCGACATGCTGGTGTTCCGGGTCGCGGAGGACAGCTGGGCCGCGGCGCGCTTCGGCGACTGGCCGCTGGTGCAGGCGGTCGCCGCGGCCGAGGCCGGCGTCGGCGGCAGCCTTTACGACGGGCCGGTGGGTTTCGCGACGCTGGCGGTGCTGATCCTGCTGGTGCTGGGCGGCGCGCAGGTCATGATCCGGGGCGGCGGCTTCCATGCGCTGCAGGAGTGGCTGCTCGAGAAGGTGGCGCGCAGCGTGCGCTCCGCGGAACTGACGATGGTCAGCGTGACCGCCGGCATCAATGCCGCGATCACCATCAACACCGCCGCGCAGATCGCCATCGCGCCCTACATCGCCACCATCGGCAAGCGCTTCAACATCAACGGCTACCGTCGCGCCAATATCCTGGACGCCAACACCTCGGCGCTGGGCTACATTTTCCCCTGGGCCGGCGGCGTGCTGGTCGGCTACACCCAGATGCAGGGCCTGGCGGAGACCTACGACTGGTTCACGCCCGCCATGGTGGTGGAGCCGATCCAGGCATGGCCCTGGGTCTTCCACGGCTGGCTGCTGGTGGCCGTGTTCCTGTTCTCGGCCTGGACCGGCTTCGGCCGCGAATACACCACGGACCGCATCAGCAAGGGGCATGCGACGCAATGAGCATTCGACCGTTCCGCAACTGGCGCTTCCGCAGCGACACGCCGGTCTTTGCACCCGGCGAGGAAATCCGGGCCTACCTGACGGCTTTCGACCCCGCCACCGGCGAGGGACGGGCGCGCATCGGCGACACCGTGCTGAGCGTGGCGGGAGCCTCGGCCGGACAGGTGGACCAGCTGGTGGACCTGCGGGTGCAGAGCTTCGATCCGGCGCAGTCTATCGGACGGGCCGAGGCGCTCCCGGCCGTCGCCGACTGACCGAGCCGGCCCGCGGCTCAGGACTCCAGCCAGCGACGCACCTGCGCGAACACGCCTGGGTCGGACAAAAGCTCGAGGTGCCCGAGGCGCGTTCCGATCCAGCGTGCCCGCGCCGGGATGCCCAGCTCGTACCGCGGGTCGGGATGCTCGCCCAGCGCGCTCGCCAGCGGCACCAGCCCGTCGCCGTAGAAGTCCGCGGCCGGCGCGCCGGGCGCCGCCGCGCGCACCGCGGCGACGGCGAAACAGTCCACGCCGGCCGGCAAGGGTACCGGCCTGCGGCATTCCGCCGGCACGCGCGCATAGCGATCGACGCCCTGCCAGTCGTCGTCCAGCAGGCTGCCGTAGCGCAGGTCCGTGATGCCGGCGCTGCGCACCTTGCCGAGGCGGGTGAAAGGCAGGGTGTAAGGCGTGAGCCCCAGCAGCCAGTCGAAGCGGTTGCCGGCGCGCTCCAGCGGCGCGCCGTGCTGCGGCGTGCCGAGAAACACCAGCTTGCGCAGCCGCTCCGGCCAGGCCTGGCCCGCCGCCGCAGCGTGGTGGTGCGCGCTGCGCGCCACCAGCCCGCCCATGCTGTGCGCCACGATCGCGATCTCCTCCACCGGCACCGGCCATGCCGCGTCCAGCGCCTCGAGCAACGCCGCGAGCGAGCGACCGTTCTCCGCGATTCTCCGGCCGGTGTTGTAATTCAGGCGCAGGACCGTATAGCCGAGGCCGGGCGCGAATTCAGCGCAATGATCGACCCCGCCGCGGGCCCACTCCCGCTGGCTCATGCACAAGCCGTGGATCTGCAGCAGGATCTTCCCGCCGGCGCGCGGCAAGGCGGCGCGCAGATCCGATTTGCAGGGGTCAACGACGCGGCCGTCGTGCCGCAGGGTCATGCCGACGGCCAGCGGGTTGCCGGAGGCTTCCAGGTGATCGCCGAGCACGCCGTTCAGTATGCCCAGCACCGTATCGCGTGCCGGCGCCGATGCGCGCGGCTCCGCAAGGCCGGCCAGCGGCCTGAGCGCGAGGTCCAGGCCGCCGCCCGCCAGCTGCATCGCGCCGTCCACGCAGCGATACACCAGGCCGGTGATGCCGCGCGTGCGGTTGACGTCGGCGCCCGGCACGAGACCGGCGACGCCGGCGATGGTGGCGTGCATGGATTCGACCAGGCCGGTCACGCCGCGGGCGGCATCCACCGCGAGCCGGCTCGTGCCATGCAGGTCTGCAAGGGGCTTGTGGCTGGGCAACGGCCTGGCTCAGGCCGGCGGCGGCGTGCGTTCGCCCGGCGCCGGCGGCACCACGCAGCGCACCGTTTCCAGGAAACTGATGCCGGGCCGATGGCCGCTCAGCCACCGCACGGCATCGCGGCCGTCCTCGCTGGCCCGGTAGGCGTGCCAGTCTTCGGCGCGCGCCCACTGGAACAGCTCGAAGACCTTGCTGGCGTCCTCGCTGAGATAGATCGTGCCCGACAGGAAACCCGGGTGAAAACGCATGCGCTCCTCCACGAAGTGCGCGAGCTCGAGCGCGAAGCGTTCGCTCTCGGCGGGTCGGCAATCGAAGGACAACAGCACGGTGAACGCGCCCTCGTTGACCGGCAGCACTTTCATGGTGATGTCCCCCGCTGCTGCATGGCGCGTCAGTATCCCGAAGCCTGGCCGTCCTTGCGCGACTCCGAGGCGCCGGCCCAGGCCGCCGGGTCCTTGCGGATCGCCTGGTAGCCGCCGTAACCGCCATCGTTGGACACTTCGACGGTGTGCCCGCGCCGCTCCAGCTCGGCGATCGCCTCGGCCGGAAAGCCGCTTTCCAGGCGCACCACCCCGCCGTCGGTCATGCGCTCGTCGGTCGGCTCGCTGGAGCCGTCGTGCCGCACCCGCGGCGCGTCGCCGGCCGCTTGCAGGTCCATGCCGAAGTCGATCATGTTGACCAGCACCTGCACGTGGCCCTGCGGTTGCATGCCGCCGCCCATCACGCCGAAACTCAGCCAGGGGGCGCCGTCGCGGGTGACGAAGGCGGGGATGATGGTGTGGAAAGGCCGCTTGCCCGGCGCGTAGACATTGGGATGGCCCGCTTGCAGGCTGAACATTTCGCCGCGGTCCTGCAGCACGAAACCGAGGCCGGGAGGCGTCATGCCCGAGCCCATGCCGCGGTAATTGCTCTGGATCAGGGACACCATGTTGCCCGCGGCGTCGGCCACCGTCAGGTAGATGGTGTCGCTGCGCTCAAGGACCTCGGGGTCCCCGGCGGGATAGGCGTCGGCCGCCCGCTGCGGATCGATCAGCGCGCGCCGCCGCGCCGCGTATTCCTTGGAGATCAGTTCGGCCACCGGCACGTCGGCGAAATCCGGGTCCGCGTAAAAACGCGCGCGGTCCTCGAAGGCCAGTTTCTTGGCCTCTACCAGCAGGTGCAGGTAATCCGCGCTGCCGAAGCCCAGCTCGGCGAGGTCCCAGGCTTCCAGGATGTTGAGAATCTGCAGGCCCGCGATGCCCTGGCCATTCGGCGGCAGTTGCCAGACGTCGTAACCGCGGTAATTCGTCGAGACCGGCTCCACCCACTCGGAGCGATGGCTCGCCAGGTCTTCGTAGGCGAGAAAGCCGCCGTTCTCCTGCACGTGGTCGGCGATCACGCGCGCCACCTCGCCCCTGTAGAAGGCGTCGCGGCCCTCCTCGGCCAGGCGCGCATAGGTGTCCGCCAGGGCCGGGTTGCGGAAGATCTCGCCCTCGCGCGGCGCCCGCCCGCCCGGCATGAAGACCTCGGGAAAGTTGGGATACTCCTCGAGCAGCTCGGCATTGCGCGCCCAGTAGTAGGCGATCACCTCCGTGACCGGGAAACCCTCGCGCGCATAGCGGATCGCGGGCGCCAGCACGTCTTTCATGGGCAGGCGGCCGAAGCGCTCGTGCAGCTCGAACCAGCCGTCGACCGCGCCCGGCACGCTCACCGGCAGCGGGCCGCGCGGCGGAATGCGCTCGTAGCCGTTCTCCAGGAACCACTCGAGCTCCAGGGCGCGCGGCGAGCGCCCGCTGGCGTTGAGGCCGTGGAGTTGCCCGCTTTCCGCGTCCCAGACGATGGCGAACAGGTCGCCGCCGATGCCGCAGCCGGTCGGTTCCATCAGGCCCAGCGCGGCGTTCGCGGCAATGGCCGCGTCCACGGCGCCGCCGCCCTGCTTCAGCACGTCCAGCGCGACCTGGGTCGCCAGCGGCTGGCTGGTCGCCGCCATGCCATGCGGCGCGAGCACCTCGGAGCGGGTGACGAACTGGGGACCCAGGACACGGTCTGCGCTCATGGACACGTTAGTCGACAGCGTGGCGGCCAGCAGGCAAAGGCCGGCAAGTATTGTACGGGACATCGCTTTCTCCTGGTGCAGGCTCGCATCATGCCTCAGGCCCCGGTTGCTGTTAAGCCGGTACCGCTTCAGTCGACGCGCCGGAAGGCGATCTGTCCGGCGCGATAATCGACGCCCACGGCGAGCGACTCGAGCGCTTGCGCGCCAAGCACCCCGTCGCGCGCGGCGGACTTGCGGTCCCTCGGCGCCCGGTCGCCGCAAATCGTTTCATCTACCGGGAAAGAGAAGTCGGCGATACGCACGACGGCGGGCCTGGAGCGCGCATCCAGGCAGATGCCGGCGGGCGCGGCGGGCTCGAACTCCAGCCGCACCCAGCGACCGAGCCCGCGGCCGAGCTCCAGCCAGGCCTCGACATACAGACGCCGGTCCAGCACCAGCAGGCGCTGCGTCTCGCCCAGGCCCTGCAAGCCCCGGCTGCGGCGATGCAGTCTCAACCGGTCCGCGGACAAATCGATCTCCACGACGAAGCGGCGAAACAGGTCGTAGCCGATGACGCCGGCGGCAAAGCCGCGCGGCCGGCCATGGGGCCAGTCCGCCGGCTCCACCAGCAGCAGTCCCTGGTCTTCCAGTGCCAGCGGCCCGAATTCCAGCCGGCGCCGCTTCACCAGCCGCCCGCCCTCGATCCCGGGAAGCAAGGCCTGGCTGAGCTTCATGCGACCCGCAAAACCGGCGGCCAGGCCGGCCGGCCGCGCCCCGGTCAGCGCGATCGCGCCGGCGGACGCCTGCAGCAGGAAGGGCAGTGGCGCGCTGCCGTCCACCGACACCGGCAGCCATGGGCGACCATCCAGGGTGCGCTCGAGCGCCAGCTCGACCGCCACTGCCCCGGGCGGCCAGTCCGCCGAGGTGCCGCTGTTGGCGTGCGCCAGACGCAGCGTGTCGATCCGGCTGCAGCCGCCCGCCAGCGGCAGGGCGAGCAGGGCGAGCGCGAGCAGCGGCAGCGGTCGAAGATTCAGAAGGGGATCCGCTCGTCGAGGATGGGGAACACCACGCGCACGCTGTCGCGCTCGCGGCTGCGCTTGAGCTGGTAGCCGGAGTGGTCGAAAACCTCCAGCATGCGCGTGTTCGACGGCAGCATCTCCGCCTCGAACTCGGCGATGTTGTTTTCACGGGCGATGCGGATCAGGTGCTTGAGCAGCTGCGTGGCCACTCCGAGGCCCTGGAAATCGTCCCGCACCAGGAAGGCCACCTCGGCGCGCCGCGGGTCGGCCTCCGGCTGCACCTCGATGTAGCGGCCGACGGCGATAATGCCTTCCTCGTCCGGCGCCTCCGCGGCCAGCGCCGCGTGGTGCTCGAAATCCAGCTGCGTGTAATAGTCCAGCTCGCTGTCGGTGAGCGTGTTTTTGCGCTCGAAGTAGCGGAAGTACCGCGACTGCTGGCTGGAGCGCTCGAACAGCTCCAGCAGTGCCGCGCGGTCCCATTCGCGCAAGGCGCGCACAAAAAAGGGCGTGCCGTCGATCAGGTAGCCCAGGGCCCGGTATTCCCGCGGATCGGGGATGCTCATCAAGTCACCTCTCAGTCTTGCCCGGGACCACCGGCACGCGGCCGGTGGGCACACGGGACGCGGCGCGTTCGCAGTGCGTCGCCTGGTCATCGAAGAAAATGTGCGGCCGGAAAGCCGCCAGGATCTCGGTCTTGGGCACCCCGCCGAGGAAAAACGCCTCGTCCACGACCACGCCCCACGCCAGCAGCGTGCGGATCACGCGCTCGTGCGCCGGGCCGCCGCGCGCCGTGACCAGCGCCGTCCGGATGGGCGTGGCGCCCTCTTGCCGGGCCGCCTGTTGCAACGCAGAAAGCTTGTGCAGGACGCGCGCGAAGGGTCCCTCGGCGAGCGGCTCGCGGGCGCGCTCCGCTTCGTGCCGGGCAAAGGCTTCCAGGCCGTCCGCCTGGAAGATGCGCTCGGATTCATCGGAGAACAGGATTGCGTCGCCGTCGAAAGCGATGCGGATCTCGTCGGCGGCCTCGCGCGGGTCCTCGGGACGGTCGTACAAGAGCGCCGCGGCGACGCCGCCTTCCAGCGCCCGGCGCACGTCGTCCTCGTAGCAGGAGAGGAACAAGTCCACGTTGAAGGCCCGCAGGTAGGGCGCCAGCGGCGCGCCACCCGACAGGGCGGCGCGACTGATGTCGAGGTCGTAATGGCGGATCGAGTTGAAGATCCGCAGGCTGGTCTCCGTGGAATTGCGGGACATGACGACCACCTCGGCACGACGCTGGTGGGCCGGATCGTTCAGGTCGAGCACGGCGCGTACCAGGGGAAATCCCGTGCCCGGAGGCAGGATTTCGTCCTCGCGGGCCAGCTGTTCGGCCCGGTAAGCGGCCAGGCCGGCATTGACGAACAGGGCGTCCTCCCGGCGCAGGTCGAACAGCGCCCGGGACGAGACACCCACTACAAGGCAGTCGGACAAGTCCATCAAGCGAGAATACCTCCGGCCGCTATTATGGCATTGCGACGCGACGCAGGTTTTACGGGGCTTGCAGACGCATCGCGGCCACAAAAAAGCCGGGCACGGGGCCCGGCTTTCCAGCGTACGCGCGCCCTGGGGCTGCCGTTACTCGCCCGGCTGCTCCCCGGCCTCCGGCTGGTCCACCAGCTGCACCAGCGCCATGGGCGCCGAATCCCCGGGGCGATAGCCCATCTTGAGGATGCGCAGGTAGCCGCCCGGGCGCGCGCGATAACGCGGTCCCAGCTCGTTGAACAGCTTGCCCACGACCTGCTTGTCCCGCAGCCTGTCGAAGGCCCGCCGGCGCTGTGTCACGCCGTCTTCCTTCGCCAGCGTGATCAGCGGCTCGACCACCCGCCGCAGCTCCTTGGCCTTCGGCAGCGTGGTGCGGATGGTCTCGTGCAGCAGCAGCGACGAGGCCATGTTGCGGTACATGGCCCGGCGGTGGGAACTGTTGCGGCCCAGTTGGCGGCCGGATTTGCGATGGCGCATGACTCGTTATCCTGGTTGGCCGGGCGCCTCAGGCGACCCGATCGTCGTCGTGCCTCAGGCTGGCCGGCGGCCAGCCCTCGAGGCGCATGCCGAGCTGCAGGTCGTGGTTCTCCAGCACCTGCTTGATCTCGGTCAGCGATTTCTTGCCCAGGTTCGGCGTGCGGAGCAGCTCCACTTCCGTCTTCTGGACCAGGTCGCCGATGTAGTTGATGTCTTCCGCCTTGAGGCAGTTGGCCGAGCGCACCGTCAGCTCGAGCTCGTCCACCGGCTTCAGGAGGATGGGATCGATGGCCTTGTCGCCCGGCTCCGGGCCGAGGCCCTCGCCCTGCAGGTCCACGAACACCGCCAGCTGGTCCTTCAGGATCGCGCCGGCACGACGGATCGCCTCTTCCGAGTCGATGGTGCCGTTGGTCTCGATGTCCAGGATCAGCTTGTCCAGGTCCGTGCGCTGCTCGACGCGCGCGGCGTCCACGGTGTAAGCGACGCGACGCACCGGGCTGAAGGAGGCGTCCAGCTGCAGCCGGCCGATGGGGCCGCTCTGCTCTTCGAAGGACGGCCGCTGCGTGACCGGCTGGTAACCGCGCCCGCGCCGCACCTTGATGCGCATGGACAGCTGGCCGGCCTTGGTCAGCGTGGCGATGACCAGCTCGGGGTTGATCACCTCGACGTCGTGGCCGGTCTCGATGTCGGCGGCCGTGACAACGCCCGGGCCCTTCTTGGTGAGGGTCAGGTCCATCTCGTCGCGCTGGTGCATTTTCACGGCCAGCTGCTTGAGGTTGAGCAGGACGTCCACGACGTCTTCCTGCACCCCCTCCATGCTGGTGTACTCGTGGAGCACGCCGTCGATCTCCGCCTCGACCACGGCGCAGCCGGGCATGGAGGACAGGAGTATCCGCCGCAGGGCGTTGCCCAGCGTGTGACCGAAGCCGCGCTCGAGCGGCTCGATGGTGACACGGGCCCGGGTCCGGCTCTCAGGCTGGACCTTGACGACGCGGGGGCGCAAAAATTCGTTGACCGATGCCTGCATGGGCTTCGTCCCTCGCAAATTACTTGGAATAGAGCTCGACGACCAGGTTTTCGTTGATGTCGGGCAGGATTTCTTCGCGGTCCGGCAGCTGCTTGAACACGCCGCTCATCTTCTTCTGGTCGACGTCGACCCACTCGGGGAAACCGGCCTCGACCATCATCTGCAGGGCGTTCTGCACCCGCAGCTGCTTCCTGGCCTTTTCGCGGATCGCGATTTCCTGACCGGCGCTGACCTGGAAGGAAGGAATGTTCACGACCTGGCCATCGACGGTGATGCCCTTGTGGCTCACCAGCTGGCGCGCCTCCGCCCGGGTGGAGGCAAAGCCCATCCGGTAGGCGACGTTGTCCAGGCGACCCTCGAGCAGCTTCAGCAGGTTCTCGCCGGTGGAGCCCTTCTGCTGGGCGGCGCGCTTGTAGTAGTTGTGGAACTGGCGTTCCAGGACTCCGTACATGCGGCGCAGCTTCTGCTTCTCGCGCAGCTGCAGACCGTAGTCCGAAATGCGCGGGCGACGCTGGGGAGCGCCGCCGGGCGGCACCTCGAGTTTGCACTTGGACTCGAGCGGACGGACGCTGCTCTTGAGAAACAGGTCCGTGCCCTCCCGGCGGGAGAGCTTGCACTTCGGTCCGAGATATCTAGCCATAGTTCGAAGCCTCTGAGATCAGACGCGCCGCTTCTTGGGCGGACGACAGCCATTATGGGGAATCGGGGTCACGTCCTCGATGTTGGTCACGCGGAATCCCACCGCGTTCAGCGAGCGGACGGCCGATTCGCGACCCGGGCCGGGGCCCTTGACGCGCACTTCGACGTTCTTGACGCCGTACTCCGCCGCGGCGTTGCCGGCCTTCTCGGCGGCGACCTGCGCGGCGAACGGCGTGCTCTTGCGCGAACCACGAAAACCGCAACCGCCGGAGGTGGCCCAGGACAGCGCGTTGCCCTGGCGGTCCGTGATCGTGATGATCGTGTTGTTGAAAGAGGCGTGGATGTGCGCAATGGCGTCCACCACCTGCTTCTTGATCTTTTTGCGCACCCGGGGGGCTTGCTTGGCCATGCGTTACTTCCTCACGGGACGACGCGGACCCTTCCGCGTCCGTGCGTTGGTGCGCGTGCGCTGCCCGCGCAGGGGCAGCCCGCGGCGATGACGAATTCCCCGGTAACAGCCGAGGTCCATCAATCGCTTGATGTTCATGGAATTCTCGCGGCGCAGGTCGCCCTCCACCGAGATACGGGCCACTTCGGCACGCAGGCTTTCGATCTCCGGTTCCGTCAGGTCGCGAACCTTGGTGTCCGGCGCAACGCCGGCGGCTTCGCAAATCTTCTTCGAACGCGAATTGCCGACCCCGAAAATATGGGTCAGCGCGATCACTGTGTGCTTGTTGGCTGGGATGTTGATCCCGGCAATACGGGCCATTAACGCCGTCTCCTGTCGCTCACGCGAAGCCGAACATTGTGCCTGATTCGGCGTTCGCCTTCAATGTCTATTTAGCCTTGCCGCTGCTTGTGGCGCGGATCCGAGCAAATCACCCGGATGACCCCGCCGCGGCGGATGATCTTGCAGTTCCTGCAGATCTTCTTGACCGATGCACGCACTTTCATAGCTCTCTCCTGGTTCCGCGCCGGTCAGCGGACTTGCCCGGCGCGGCCGTAACCCTTCAGGTTGGCCTTCTTCAACAGGCCGTCGTACTGGTGGCTCATCATGTGAGCCTGAAGCTGGGACATGAAGTCCAGGCTGACGACCACGATGATCAGCAGGGACGTGCCGCCGAAATAGAAGGGCACGTTCCAGTACATGATCATGAACTCCGGCAGCAGGCAGATCAGCGTGATGTACATGGCGCCCCAGAAGGTCAGGCGCGTCAGCACGCTGTCGATGTACTCGGCCGTCTGCTGGCCGGGGCGGATGCCCGGGATGAACGCGCCGGAGCGCTTCAGGTTGTCGGCCGTCTCGCGCGAGTTGAACACCAGCGCGGTGTAGAAAAAGCAGAAGAAGATGATCAGGCCGGCGTAGATCAGCGTGTACACCGGCTGGCCCGGCGACAGGCTGGACGCCATGATCTGCAGCCAGCCCATGCTCTCCGAGGTGCCGAACCACTGCGCCACCGTCGCGGGGAACAGGATCAGGCTGCTGGCGAAGATGGGCGGGATGACGCCGGCCATGTTCAGCTTGAAGGGCAGGTGCGTGGTCTGGCCCTGGTACATCTTGCGGCCCTGTTGCCGCTTCGCGTAGTTCACCGCGATGCGCCGCTGGCCGCGCTCGACGAAGGCCACGAAGGCCGTCACGGCAAGCACCAGGAAGAACAGTATCAGCGCCAGCGCCGCCGGCATTTCGCCGTTGCGCACCAGCTCCAGGGTGCCGCCAAGCGCCGACGGCAGGCCGGCGACGATGCCGGCCAGGATGATCATGGAGATGCCGTTGCCGATGCCCCGCTCGGTGACCTGCTCGCCCAGCCACATGAGGAACATGGTGCCGGTCACCATGGTGACGCAGGCGATCAGCACGAACTGCGGGCCGGGGTTGATCACCACGCCCTGGTTCTGGAAGGCCACCGCGGCGCCGATGGACTGGAAGCTCGCCAGCCCCAGCGTGCCGTAGCGGGTGTACTGGGTGATCTTGCGGCGGCCGGCCTCGCCTTCCTTCTTGATGGCGGCCAGCGAGGGCACCACCACGCTCATCATCTGCATGATGATGGAGGCGGAGATGTACGGCATGATGCCCAGGGCAAGAATCGAGAGGCGCTCCAGCGCGCCGCCCGAGAACATGTTGAACACGCTCAGGATGGTGCCCTGCTGCTCCTGGAAGAAGCGGGCCAGCGCCGCCGGGTCGATGCCCGGAACCGGGATGAAGGTGCCGATACGGTAGACCACCAGCGCGCCCAGCAGGAAGAATATCCTCTTCCGCAGGTCGCCCAGGCGGGCGGCCTGGCCGAGCGCCGCACCGGGATTCATGCTTGTGGGGGTCTTGGCCACGCTAGTCCTCGATCTTGCCGCCCGCCGCCTCGATGGCGGCGCGTGCGCCGGCCGTCACAGCCAGCCCCTTCACGGTCACGGCCTTGTCGATCTTGCCGGAGAGGATGACCTTGACGCGCTTGACCTCCTGGCCCACCAGGCCGGCGGTCTTCAGCGCCAGCAGGTCCACTTCCCCGTCCAGCTTCGCCAGTTCGTCCAGGCGCAGCTCGTCGCTGTAACGCTTCTTCGGCGAGGCGAAACCCACCTTGGGGAGGCGCCGCTGCAGCGGCATCTGGCCACCCTCGAAGCCGACCTTGTGGTAGCCGCCGGAACGGGCATGCTGGCCCTTGACGCCGCGGCCGCTGGTCTTGCCCTGGCCGGCGGAGTGGCCGCGGCCCAGGCGCTTGGGCGCCTTGCGGCTGCCTTCTGCTGGCTTGATGTCGTTAAGGCGCATTTCAGACTTCCTCTACCTGCAACAGGTACGAGACCTTGTTGATCATGCCGCGGTTCTCGGGCGTGTTCGCCACCACCACGCTGTGGTTGATCCGGCGCAGGCCCAGGCCGATCACGCAGGCCTTGTGCCTGGCGCTGCGACCCGCGGTGCTCTTCACCAGCTTGACGCGGACCTGCCCGTCGTTTGCGTTGTTCTCAGCCATCGTTCTAACCCAGGATCTCTTCGACCGACTTGCCGCGCTTGGCCGCGATCTGCTCCGGGGAGCGGATGCCCGACAGCCCCTTGATGGTGGCCTGCACGACATTGATGGGATTGCGCGAGCCGTAGCTCTTGGCCAGGACGTTGCGCACGCCCGCGCATTCGAAGACCGCGCGCATGGCGCCGCCCGCGATCACGCCCGTACCGTCGGAGGCCGGCTGCATGTAGACCTTGGTCGCGCCGTGGTAGCCCTCGGTCGCGTACTGCAGGGTCTCTTTCTTCAGCTGGATGCGCCGCATGTTCTTGCGGGCCGCCTGCATCGCCTTCTGGATGGCCACGGGCACTTCGCGCGCCTTGCCATAGCCGTAACCCACGCGACCGGCGCCGTCGCCGACCACCGTCAGCGCGGTAAAGCCGAACTGCCGGCCGCCCTTGACGACCTTGGCGACGCGATTGACGGTGACGAGCTTCTCGAGCAGGTCGTCGCCGGCGGAATTTCTATCTGGTGCTGCCATTATTCAACTGTCCCCGGGCGTTTGCCTAGAACTCCAAACCGTTCTCGCGGGCCGCATCGGCGAGGGCCTTGACCCTGCCGTGATAGCGGAACCCCGAACGGTCGAATGCCACCCGGCTCACGCCCGCGGCCTTGGCCGCCTCGGCGATCGCCCGGCCAACGGCCTGGGCGGCTGTGATGTTGCCGGTCTTCTCGATACCCTCGCGCACCGCGCTCTGTACCGTCGACGCCGCCGCAAGCACCTTGCCGCCGTCCGGCGACAGTACCTGCGCGTAGATGTGACGCGGCGTGCGGTGAACGCTGAGACGGTTGTATCCCAGTTCCCGGATCTTGGACCGGGCGCGGCGCGCGCGCCTGATGCGTGAAACTTTCTTTTCCATGCCTCGCCCTGCCCTACTTCTTCTTCGCTTCCTTCATGACCACGCGCTCATCCGAGTACCGCACGCCCTTGCCCTTGTAGGGCTCCGGCGGACGGTAGCGACGGATGTCCGCCGCCACCTGGCCTACTTTCTGGCGGTCGATGCCCTTGACCACCACTTCGGTCTGGCTGGGCGTTTCCACCGTGATGCCGTCCGGAATCGGATAGGCCACCGGATGGGAAAAACCCAGCGTCAGGTTGAGCACCTTGCCCTGCGCCTGCGCCCGGTAGCCGACCCCGACCAGCTCGAGCTTCTTCTCGAAGCCGGCGGACACGCCCTGCGCCATGTTGGCGAGCAGCGCGCGCACCGTACCGGCCATCGGGCCGGACGGCTTGGCGGAGCCGGGCACGCTGACCCGCAGCGCGTTCTCTTCCTGCACGACCTCGACCGAGGGGTCGATCGCAAGGGACAGCTCTCCCTTGGGACCCTTGAGCACGGCCACCCGGCCGTCGAGCTTGAACTCGACGCCCTTGGGCAGCTGGACCGGCACCTTGGCGACTCTGGACATCGTTCTATCTCGCAGTTCGTGGGTTGGGTCCGTCAGGACACAACGCAGATGACTTCGCCGCCGCGGCCCTTGGCACGCGCCTGGCGGTCGCTCATGAGGCCGTCGGACGTCGACACGATCGCCACGCCGAGGCCGCCGAAAACCGTGGGCAGGTCTTCCTTGCCCGTGTACACCCTGCGGCCGGGCTTGCTGACCCGCTGCAGGTTGTCGATGACTGGCTCGCCATCGTGGTAGCGCAGCGTGATGACCAGGTCTTCCTTGCCCTTGCCGGTCCCCTCGCTGGCGAAACCCTCGATGTAGCCCTCGTCCCGGAGCACCTCCAGGATGGCCTTCTTGATGCCCGAGGACGGCGCACGCACCTGCGTCTTGCCCGCCTTCTGGCCGTTGCGAATCCGCGTCAGCAGGTCCGCGATAGGGTCGGTCATGCTCATTTCAGAATCCTGTCTCTCGCCGACTTACCAGCTGGCCTTGCGCAGGCCGGGAATTTCGCCGTTCATGGTGGCCTCGCGCAGCTTGTTGCGCGCCAGCCCGAACTTCCGGTAATAGCCCCTGGGGCGCCCCGTGATCGCGCAGCGATTCCGCATCCGCGTCGGACTGGCGTCGCGCGGCAGCGCGGCCAGCCTGGCCACGGCTTCCAGCCGCTCCTCGTCGCTGGTCATCGGGTCTACGATGATCGCCTTGAGCTTCGCGCGCCGGTCGGCGTACTTCGCCACCAGCTTCTCGCGGCGGCGCTCGCGCATGATCATGGATTTCTTGGCCATAGGCTTGCGGTCCTCTACTTCCGGAACGGGAATTCGAACGCCTCGAGCAGTGCCCTGCCCGACGTGTCGTCTTTCGCCGTCGTCGTAATCGTGATGTCCATGCCCCGGATCGCGTCGACCTTGTCGTAGTCGATCTCGGGAAAAATGATCTGCTCCTTGACGCCCAGGCTGTAGTTGCCCTGGCCGTCGAAAGACTTCAGCGACAGGCCGCGGAAATCCCGCACGCGCGGGATCGCGATGTTGATCAGCCTGTCGAGAAACTCGTACATGCGCTCGCGGCGCAGGGTCACCTTGCAGCCGATGGGCATGCCGTCGCGCACCTTGAACGCGGCCACGGACTTGCGGGCCTTGGTGATCACGGCCTTCTGGCCGGTGATCGCCTCCATGTCCTTGACGGCGTTGTCGACGATTTTCTTGTCGGCCACCGCCTCGCCCACGCCCATGTTGACCGTGATCTTGGCGATCCGCGGCACTTCCATGACGTTCTTCAGCCCCAGCCGCTCCATCAGCGCGGGGGTGAGTTTCTGCTCGTAATTTTCTTTAAGCCTGGCCATGTTTCACCCGGACGCCGTCAGACGTCCACGACCTCGTTGTTCGACTTGAAGTAACGCACCCTCTTGCCGTCCTGCAGGGTGCGGACGCCCACCCGGTCGCCCTTCTTGGCGACGGGGTTCCACAACATCACCTTGCAGGCGTGCATCGGCATCTCTTTCTCGATGATGCCGCCCGCCACGCCGCGCTGCGGGTTGGGACGCTCGTGCTTTTTGACGACGTTCACGTTCTCGACGAGCACGCGCTCGTCCTCGTAGACCTTCAGCACCGTTCCGCGCCGGCCCTTGTCGCGGCCCGCGATGACGATGACTTCGTCGCCTTTCTTGATCCTGTTCATTCTTGGCTCCCCGGCGCCTAGATCACTTCAGGCGCGAGCGAGATGATCTTCATGAAGTTCCCGGTACGCAGCTCGCGCGTCACGGGCCCGAAAATACGCGTGCCGATGGGCTCCAGCTTGCCGGTCAGCAGGACGGCCGCGTTGCCGTCGAAGCGGATCAGCGAGCCGTCGGGACGCCGCACGCCCTTGCGGGTCCGCACCACGACGGCGTTGTAGACTTCGCCTTTCTTGACCTTGCCGCGCGGGATCGCGTCTCGGACGCTCACCTTGATGATGTCCCCCACGCCGGCGTAGCGGCGCTTGGAACCGCCCAGCACCTTGATGCACTGGACGCGCCGCGCCCCGCTGTTGTCCGCCACCGTCAGAACGGTCTGCATCTGGATCATGACTGCACTCTCTTAATACTTCCCGATGTCACTCAGCGCTCGGGGAGCCGCTCGATGATCTTGACCATCTGCCAGGCCTTGCGCTTGGACAGGGGCCGGACCTCGGCGATGCTCACCGTGTCGCCGACACGGCATTCGTTGTTCTCGTCGTGCGCCAGCACCTTGGAGGTGCGGCGGATGTACTTGCCATACACCGGGTGCTTGACGCGACGCTCCACCGACACGGAGACCGTCTTGTCCATGCCGTCGCTGACGACCCGGCCGGTCAGGGTACGGACGCGCTGGCCCGTCTTCTCGATGGTCTCGCTCATCACGCCTTATCCTTTGCTTCGCTGCGCGTCTTTTCGGCCAGCACGGTCTTCAGCCGCGCGATGTCCTTGCGGACCTTGGAGAACTGGTCGGGCCTGGCCATCTGCCCGGTCGCCCGCTGCATCCGCAGGTTGAACTGCTCGCGACGGAGCGTCAGCAGCTCTTCCTTCAGCTCCGCCTCGGTCTTGCCCCGCATTTCCTTGGCTTCCATCACATCACCTGCCTGGACACGAAGGTGGTGCCGAAGGGCAGCTTGGAGGCCGCCAGCCGGAACGCCTCGCGCGCGATTTCCTCGGACACGCCTTCCATCTCGTAGAGCACGCGGCCCGGCTTGATCTCGGCGACCCAGTACTCGACGTTGCCCTTGCCCTTGCCCATGCGGACCTCGATCGGCTTGGCGGTGATCGGCTTGTCCGGGAACACCCGGATCCAGATCTTGCCGCCGCGCTTCACGTGGCGCGTCATGGCACGCCGCGCGGCCTCGATCTGGCGCGCCGTCAGCCGGCCGCGAGTGGTGGCCTTGAGCCCGAACTCGCCGAAAGACACGTTCGCGCCACGATGCGCGAGTCCGCGGTTCTTGCCCTTGAACTGTTTCCTGAACTTGGTGCGCTTCGGTTGCAGCATCCCGGTAACTCCTAGCTGGCCGCCGCTTCAGCGGTCACGACCGGCGCCTTCTCGATGATCTCGCCCTTGAAGATCCAGACCTTCACGCCGATGATCCCGTAGGTGGTCTTCGCCTCGGCAAAGCCGTAATCGATGTCCGCGCGGAAGGTGTGCAGGGGCACGCGGCCCTCGCGATACCACTCCGAGCGGGCGATCTCGGCGCCGTTCAGGCGGCCGCCCACCTTGATCTTCACGCCCTGCGCGCCCAGGCGCATGGTGTTGGTCACGGCGCGCTTCATGGCGCGGCGGAACATCACGCGTCGCTCCAGCTGCTGCGCGATGCCCTCGGCCACCAGCTGCGCGTCCAGTTCCGGCTTGCGAATCTCCGCGATGTTGATGCGCACGTCGCCGATCGGCAGCTCCAGCATGCGCGCCACGTCGGCGCGCAGCTTCTCGATATCCTCGCCCTTCTTGCCGATCACGATACCCGGCCGCGCCGTATGGATCGTGATGTGGGCCTTGCGGGCGGGACGCTCGATCTGGATGCGGCTGACGGAGGCCTGCGAGAGGCGCTTGTGCAGCATGCCCCGGATCTTCGAATCCGTGTGCAGGTACTCGGGGAAGTTCTTCGTGTCGGCGAACCAGCGGGAGTCCCACTCCCGGGTGATGCCGAGCCGAATGCCAACAGGATGTACTTTTTGACCCATGAATAACTTCCCGTGCTACTCGTCCGCCACCTGGATGGTGATGTGACTGTTGCGCTTGATGATGCGGTTGCCGCGCCCCTTGGCGCGCGCCTCGAAACGCTTGAAGGTCGGCGCCTCGTCGACCATGATCGTCGAAACCTTGAGCTCGTCGATGTCCGCGCCGTGGTTGTGCTCGGCGTTCGCAATGGCCGACTCGAGCACCTTCTTCACGATCCGCGCCGCTTTCTTGGGCGTGTACTCCAGCGTCTGCAGCGCCATGCCGACGGGCTTGCCGCGGACCATGTCCGCGACCAGCCGGCATTTCTGCGGCGAGATCCTGGCGTACCGAAGCCTGGCTGCTACCTGCATCGCTATAACTCCTACTTCGACTTCCGGTCGCCGGAGTGGCTCTTGAACGTGCGGGTCTGCGCGAATTCGCCCAGCTTGTGCCCGACCATGTTCTCCGACACGAGCACCGGCACGTGCTGACGGCCGTTGTGCACGGCAATCGTCAGTCCCACCATGTTCGGGACGATCATCGAACGGCGCGACCAGGTCTTGATCGGCCTGCGATCGTTCCTGTCCTGCGCCGCCCGCGCCTTCTTCAGGAGCTGGGCATCGACGAAAGGTCCCTTCTTAACCGAACGTGGCACTGCTATTACCTCTCCGTTCCCTTACTTGCGGCCGCGACGACGGACAATCATGCCGTCCGTGCGCTTGTTCTTGCGGGTCTTGTATCCCTTGGTCGGCACACCCCACGGGGTCGTGGGATGGACGCCGAAGTTCCGGCCCTCGCCACCGCCGTGCGGGTGGTCAACCGGGTTCATCACGGTGCCGCGCACCGTCGGGCGCACGCCGCGCCAGCGGCTCGCGCCGGCCTTGCCGAGCTTGCGCAGCGAGTGCTCGCCGTTGCCGACCTCGCCAACGGTGGCGCGACAGTCCGCGTGCACCTTGCGCGTCTCGCCGGAGCGCAGCCGCAGCGTGGCGTAGATGCCCTCGCGCGCCGCGATCATCACCGAGGCGCCGGCGCTGCGCGCGAGCTGCGCGCCCTTGCCTGGCTTCATCTCCACGCAGTGCACCGTCGAGCCCACCGGTATGTTCTTCAGCGGCAGCGCGTTGCCCGCCTTGATCGGGGCCTCGGGCCCGGACATCAGGGGGTCGCCGTCCTTCAGGCCCCTGGCGGCGATGATGTAGCGACGCTCGCCGTCCGCGTACAGCAGCAGGGCGAGATGCGCGCTGCGGTTCGGGTCGTACTCGAGACGCTCCACGCGCGCCGGAATGCCGTCCTTGTCGCGGCGGAAATCCACCACCCGGTAGCGCTGCTTGTGACCGCCGCCCTGGTGGCGCACGGTGATCCGGCCGGCGTTGTTGCGCGCGCCGGTGCGATGCTTCTTGGCCAGCAGCGGCCCGTAGGGCTCGCCCTTGTGCAGCCCCGGCGTCTTCACCTCGACGACGAAGCGGCGCCCAGCGGAAGTCGGTTTTGCTTTTTTAACTGCCATGTGTCTCAGTCCTGCTCTTGAGCGGCCGGGCTACTCGCCGCCCAGGAAATCGATGTCCTGGCCCGGCGCGAGGCGCACATATGCCTTTTTCCAGTCCGGACGCCGGCCCAGGGCCGAGCCGAAACGCTTGATCTTGCCCTTGACCAGGGCGACCTGGACGGCCTCCACCTTGACCTCGAACATCATCTCCACGGCCTTGCCGATCTCCGCCTTGCTGGCGTCGCGACGGACCTTGAAGACGACCTGGTTGCCCTGCTCGTTGGCCAGGGTGGCTTTCTCCGAAACGTGCGGCTCGAGCAGCACGGTCATCAGGCGTTCCTGGTTCATGCCAGCTTCTCCTCGACACGGCGCAGCGCCGCCACGGTCATCACGACGTGGTCGTGGCGCAGCAGGCTGACGGGATCCAGCGCGGACGCCTCGAGCAGCTCGACATGCGGCAGGTTGCGCGCCGCCAGCCAGAGCTTCTCCTCGAAGGCCTCGATGACGAACAGGCCGCTGGGAACGCCCAGTCCCTTCATCTGCTCGACGAACAGCCGCGTCTTCGGCTCGGCGAGCTCCAGCGACTCGACCACGATCAGGCGCTTCTGGCGGATCAGCTCCGACAGCAGCGAGCGCATCGCGCCGCGGTACATCTTGCGGTTGACCTTCTGCTCGAAGCTGCGCGGCTTCGCGGCGAAGGCGCGGCCGCCGCCGACCCACACGGGACTGCGGATGGTGCCGGCGCGGGCGCGGCCGGTGCCTTTCTGGCGCCAGGGCTTGATGCCGCCGCCGGAAACTTCCGAGCGCGTCTTCTGCGCCTTGGTGCCGGAACGGCCGGCCGCCATGTAGGCGGTGACCACCTGGTGCACCAGCGCCTCGTTGAATTCCTTGCCGAAGGCCAGCTCCGAAACCTGGAGGTCCTTGTCGGCGGCGCCGTGCATCTGCAACTTCATGGACATGCTTATTGACCCCGCGCCTTGACAGCCGGCCGGATGAACACGCGGCCACCGCGCGAACCCGGAACGGCGCCCTTGACCAGGAGGAGGTTCCGGTCCGCGTCGACGCGGACCACGGTCAGGTTCTGGGCGGTGGAAGTGACGGCGCCCATGTGGCCCGACATCTTCTTGCCCTTGAAGACGCGACCCGGCGTCTGGTTCTGGCCGATGGAGCCCGGCGCGCGATGGGACACGGAATTGCCGTGCGTGGCGTCCTGCATGCGGAAGCCATGGCGCTTGACGGTGCCGGCAAAGCCCTTGCCGATGGTCACGCCGGAGACGTCGACCACCTGGCCGTCGGCGAAGGCGTCAACCTTGATCTCGGCGCCAGGGGCGAGTTCCGCGCCCTCGTCGGGGCCCAGGCGAAACTCCCAGAGCCCCTCGCCGGCCTCGATCCCGGCGCGCGCGTAATGGCCGGCCTGGGCCTTCGCCACGCGCGAAGGCTTGCGGCTGCCCAGGGTGACCTGCACGGCGCGATAACCGTCCGTCTCTTCCGTCTTGACCTGCGCCACCCTGTTGGGCAACGCCTCGATCACGGTCACCGGCACCGAGGCGCCGTCTTCCGTGAACACGCGGGTCATGCCGCACTTGCGGCCCACCAGACCGATTGCCATCTTGTCTGTTCCTCTATCACCGCGCCGACTTCGATTGGCCAGCGCTGCAGCTTGGTTCAGAACCGCCTTCGCCGGCGCCCGAACCCCGGGCCAAACCATTGCGAAGGCGGAAGCAGGCGCCGTGGCGCCGTGAAATCAGCGGCCCGGCGCGAGCAAATTCGCACCGGGCCGCAGGGAGCCCGCTACTATACGCGGGGTACCCGGCGGGTTCAACCGCTAATTCAGCTTGATCTGCACATCCACGCCCGCGGGAAGCTCCAGCTTCATCAGGGCGTCCACGGTCTTGTCCGTGGGATCGAGGATATCCATCAAGCGCTTGTGCGTGATGAGCTCGTACTGGTCGCGCGCGTCCTTGTTGACGTGCGGAGAGACCAGGACGGTGAAACGCTCCGTCTTGCTCGGCAGGGGGATCGGGCCGCGGACCTGCGCGCCGGTGCGGCGCGCGGTCTCGACGATCTCCTTGGCCGAGGTGTCGATCAACCGGTGGTCGAAGGACTTGAGGCGGATGCGGATGTTCTGGTTAGCCATGGTCTTCAGTCCAGTGAGCCCGAGCGGGCCTTATTCGTAAATCTTCGCGACCACGCCGGCGCCGACGGTGCGGCCGCCCTCGCGGATGGCGAAGCGCAGGCCTTCTTCCATCGCGATCGGCGCAATCAGCTCCACCGCCATCTGCACGTTGTCCCCGGGCATCACCATCTCC
>DATFKW010000090.1:0-12718 GCA_035268405.1 Gammaproteobacteria bacterium | reverse complement strand
CCCGTGCCGCCGCGCGACCCTGCCGCTCGAGGAACCTCCTGAACCCCATGGATAACCAGCGAGTATTTCTCTGGATCGCCCTGGCCCTGATGGTCTGGCTGAACTACACCGCCTTTCTGCAGGACCAGGCGCCGCAGCGTGCGCAGGACGCGCAACAGGAAAGCATCGACGAGGGGTCCGCGCCGCGGCTCCCGGACGGCGATACGCCGTCGCTGCCCTCGGGCGCGTCCTCCACTGAAGGCGGCGAAGGCGCGCCGGCGCTGCCGCGGGACGCCGATGAAGGTCCGCAGCTGAGCGCGGCTGATGAAGCGGCCCTCGACGACGCTCCGCGCGTGCGCGTGTCCACCGATGTGCTCGAAATGGAGATCAGCCTGCAGGGCGGGGACCTGGTGAAAGCCTTGCTGCCGGAGTACCCGATCAACAAGAACCAGCCGGATGTGCCGGTCCAGTTGCTCAACCCGCGGCCCGGCGACTTTTTCGTCCTGCGGACGGGCGTCACCGCCGGTGACCCCGCGATTTCCACGCGACCCGACACCCTGTTCTCGGCGCCGGCCATGGAGTATCGCCTGGATGCCGGACAGGATGTCCTCGAAGTTCCTTTGACCGCCCGCCTCGAGAGCGGCATCACCGTGACCAAGGTCTACCGTTTCACCCGGGGCAGTTACGCCATCGCGCTGGAACAACAGGTCGACAACCAGAGCGAGGCGCCATGGAACGGCGCGAGCTATCTGCAGCTACGACGCCTGCATGATCCCGAAGGCCGCAGCCTGACGAATGTCGACAGCTACTCCTATCACGGGCCGGTCATCTTCGATGGCGAGAAATACGACAAACTGGACCCCTCGGACCTCGCCGACGCGCGGCGGGAATTCACCACCGACAGCGGTTGGGCGGCGTCGATCCAGCATCATTTCCTGGCTGCCGCCATCCCGTCGGGACGGGCCCAGTACACCGCTTCGGCCAACCGCTCTGAGCTCTATACGCTCACCGCGGTGCGCATGCCGAGCGCCGTCCCGGCCGGCGGTTCCGCCACGTTCGAAGACCAGCTGTTCGTCGGGCCCAAGCTGCAGGACCAGCTGGAAGCGACGGCCCCCAGGCTGCGGCTGACGGTCGATTACGGCTGGCTGACGGTGATTTCGCAGCCGCTCTTCTGGGTCTTGTCGCAGATCCACGACCTGGTGGGCAACTGGGGTTGGTCCATCATCCTGCTGACCGTTTTGATCAAGGCGGTCTTCTACAAGCTGTCCGAGACCAGCGGCAAGTCGATGGCCAAAATGCGCAAGCTGCAGCCGCGCATGAAAGCGCTGCAGGAGCGTTACGCCGACGACCGCCAGAAGCTGTCGCAGGCCATGATGGAACTGTACAAGCGGGAGAAGGTGAACCCCGCGGCCGGCTGCCTGCCGATTCTCGTGCAGATGCCGGTGTTCCTGGCGCTTTACTGGGTGCTGCTGGAGAGCGTGGAGATGCGCCAGGCGCCCTTCATGCTGTGGATCAACGACCTTTCGGTGCGTGATCCCTACTTCATTCTGCCGGTGCTCATGGGTCTCACGATGTGGGCGCAGCAGAAGCTGAATCCCGCGCCGCCCGACCCCATGCAGGCGAAGATCATGCAGCTGCTGCCTTTCGTGTTCACCATCTTCTTCGCCTTCTTCCCGGCCGGGCTGGTGCTTTACTGGTTCGTCAACAACCTGCTGGCGATTCTCCAGCAGTGGCGCATCAACCGCGTCGTGGAACGGGGCGGCGCCTAGCGGCCGCCCCGCCGCGCGGCACCGCGCCCACGGCCGTGACGAAGCTGCCTGTCGATAGCGATACCATCGTCGCCGTGGCGACGCCGCCCGGGCGCGGCGGCGTCTGCATCCTGCGGCTCTCCGGTCCGCGCGCCCTCTCGCTGGCGAAAATGGTCGCCGGCGCGCTGCCTGCCCCCCGCCAGGCCGGCTTGCGCATGCTGCATGCTGCCGACGACGCGCCCATCGACCGGGCGCTGGTGCTGGTGTTTCCCGGCCCAGCTTCCTTCACCGGCGACGATGTCGTCGAATTCCAGCTGCATGGCAGCCCGGTGCTCGCGACGCTGTTGATCCGCCGGCTGGTCGAACTGGGCGCGCGCGAGGCCGGGCCGGGCGAGTTCAGCCGGCGCGCCTTCGTCAACGGGCGCATCGACCTGGCGCAGGCGGAAGCGGTCGCCGACCTGGTGCAGAGCGCCTCGGCCGATGCGGCGCGCGCCGCCCTGCGCTCGCTGGAGGGCGAATTTTCCGCCGCGGTCGAAAGCCTCGCCGAGACCCTGGCCGGCTTGCGCGTGCGGCTGGAGGCAGGGATGGATTTCCCGGAGGAAGGCGTCGACACCTTCAGCGACCCGGAGCTTGGCAACAGCATTGAGGAATTCCTGCAGCGCCTCCGGCGGCTGCGCCGCGCCGCCGACCGCGGCCGCGCCCTGCACGACGGGCTGACGCTGGTGATCGCCGGACCGCCGAACGCCGGCAAGTCCAGCCTGTTGAACCGGCTGGCGGGCTACGGAGCGGCCATCGTCACCGAGCTTCCCGGCACCACCCGCGACCTCGTGCGTGAAGACATCCTCATCGACGGCATGCCGCTGCGGGTCGTGGACACCGCCGGGCTGCGCGACGGCGCCGACCGCATCGAGCTTGAAGGCATCCGGCGGGCGCGCGACGCGATGCAGCGCGCCGACCTGGTGCTGCTCGTGACCGATGCGACCGCGGGCGAGCCGGGCGACCTGCCGGAACTGCCCGCTGAAGTTCCCGTGCTGGAAGTCCGCAACAAGATCGACCTGCTCAACTTCGCGCCCGGCGAGCACACGGCCGATAGCGGACGCCCGGTCATTCGCCTCTCGGCGCTCACCGGCGAGGGGCTGGAGTTGCTGCGCGAGCGACTCAAGGCATTCGCCGGCTACGGGTCCGGCGAGGGCAGCACCTACTCGGCGCGCCGGCGCCACCTGGAGGCGCTGGACCTTGCCGGCCGCCATGCCGGCGAAGCGCTCGCGCTGGTCCGGGCGGAGGAAGCTGCGGAGCTGGCCGCCGAGGAGCTGCGGCTGGCGCACCATGCGCTGGGCGAGGTCACGGGCGAGTTCACCACCGAAGATTTGCTGGGGCGGATTTTCGGCGAGTTCTGTATCGGCAAGTAGCGCCGCTGGCGCCGCGGCAAGACTCAGTTGCGCGAGTCGATCTTGATGACCTTGCTGGAGCGGCGGGCGGGCTTTTCGTCGAATACCCGGTTCCGGCCGGCGTGCTTGGCGCGATAAAGCGCGTCATCCGCGCGGCTCAGGGTCTGCTCGATGGTCTCGCCGTGCCGGTAGACCGCGACGCCCGCCGAAAAAGTCACCTGGATCCCGGACTCGAATTTTTCCGTGGCGAGCACTTCCTGCAGGCGGGTGGCGCAGCGGCGCGCGCCGTCCAGCCCGGTCTCGGGCAGCAGGCCGATGAATTCCTCGCCGCCGAAGCGGCCGAAAGAGCGCGCCCTGCGGCCCGGCGAGACCACGTCGGCGCCCCGCAGCTCGCGCTTGGCGATCTCCGCGAAGCGCGTCAGCACGCGATCGCCGGCCACGTGCCCGTAGCGGTCATTGATGGACTTGAAGTGGTCGAGGTCGAAAATGACGATCGAGAAAGGCGCGTGACGCCGCTGGGAACGGCCGCGCTCCTCCTCCATCGCATTCATGATGTAGCGCCGGTTGTACGCCGAGGTCAGGTGATCGCGATCGGCGATGCGGCGCGCATCCCGGACGTGCTGTTGCAGCGCCTCGTTCTGTTGCCGCAGGCGCGCCCGCAGCTGCGCCACGTGGGTGCCGAAGAAAGTGCACCACAGCAGGCAGGAGGCCAGCACGAGGAAACGCATGGCTTCTTCGAAGGGCCGCACCTCCACGCCGCGCAGGAACAGGTCGGCGGCCACCACCACCACGTAGCCGACCAGCGCCAGCGCGGTCAGCTTGAGGAAGTCGTCGCGGTCCAGCCGAAAAATGCCGAACAGCATGATCACGATGTAGACGACGATCATCAGGCTGCGATCCACATGGGAGGCGCCGATCACCACCAGGATCCAGAACAGCCCCATCACGACCTGGGGGCGCGTCATCGAGGGGTCCTGGAACAGCAGGCTGCGCCCGGAGCGCAGCATGTACCAGAACCAGGCGTTGGAGATGACGATGCCGCTGAGCGTGGCGGCGAGCAGCCAGCCCGGCATGGCGATCATGCCGCCGGCCCAGCCGACGAGTGCGATGCCGCCCCACAGGGCGTAGGACGCCAGCGCCATGTAGAAACGACGCAAGCGGACCGCCTGCCGGTTGTCCGCCACTACTTTCGCCTGCCCGCGTGCTTGCGAGACATCGCCCAACTCGTTCCCCTTGCAATCCACGGGCGGCTCGCGCCCGCGACGTCGAAGAATGCCCCACGCCGGCGCCTGCCGCTGTGACTTCCTTCTCAGTTGCACGCGCAGGTCTACGGGGGGCTGGCCCGCTTGCGGCCCGGGGTTATCATTGGGGACGGCCTGCCGCTGCCCTGCGGGCGGGTCCGGCGAACGGCGCAGGGCATGGAGCAAGCCAGTGCAGCATCCGGAGGAATTCGAGGTCATCGTGGTCGGCGGCGGTCACGCCGGCACCGAGGCGGCGCTCGCCTCGGCGCGCATGGGCGCCCGCACATTGCTGCTGACGCAGAGCATCGAGACGCTCGGCCAGATGAGCTGCAATCCCGCCATCGGCGGTATCGGCAAGGGCCACCTGGCGCGGGAGATCGATGCGCTCGGCGGCGCGATGGCGCGTGCCGCGGATGCCGCGGGCATCCACTTCCGCACGCTGAATGCGCGCAAGGGCCCGGCGGTGCGCGCCACGCGGGCGCAGGCGGACCGCGCGCTCTACCGCGCGGCGATCCGCCGCATGGTGGACGCCCAGCCGAAGCTGGCGCTGTTTCAGCAGAGCGTCGCCGACCTGGTGATCGAGGGCGAGCGCGTGGCTGGCGTGGTGACCGCCATGGGACTGGTGTTCCGCGCACCGGCGGTGGTGCTGACGGTGGGGACGTTCCTGGGCGGCCGCATCCATATCGGCGAATCCGGTCACGAGGGCGGCCGCGCCGGCGACCCGCCCTCCAACCGGCTGGCGGCGCGACTGCGCGAACTACCGCTGCGGGTCGGCCGGCTCAAGACCGGCACGCCGCCGCGACTGGCCGCCGACACCCTCGACTTCGACGCCATGCGCATCCAGCCCGGCGACGAGCCCCGCCCGGTGTTCAGCTTCCTGGGCGCGCGTGCGGACCACCCGCGGCAGCTACCCTGCTGGATCACTGGCACCACCGAGCGCACCCACGACATCATCCGCGCGGCCCTGCACCGCTCGCCGATGCACAGCGGCGCGATCGAGGGCGCGGGACCGCGTTATTGCCCGTCGGTGGAAGACAAGATCAGCCGTTTTGCCGACAAGAGCTCGCACCAGGTGTTCGTCGAGCCCGAGGGGCTGGAGGCGCGCGAGGTGTACCCGAACGGGATTTCGACCAGCCTGCCCTTCGACGTGCAGTACGCCCTGGTGCGCAGCATCCCGGGTTTCGAGCGGGCGCACATCACGCGACCGGGTTATGCCATCGAGTACGATTATTTCGATCCGCGCGACCTGCGGCCCACGCTGGAGACGCACCAGTACGGCGGGCTGTTCTTCGCCGGCCAGATCAACGGCACGACCGGCTACGAGGAAGCCGGCGCGCAGGGATTGCTGGCGGGGGTCAACGCGGTGCGCGGCCTGCGCGGCGAGGCGCCCTGGGTGCCCGCGCGCCACGAGGCGTACATCGGCGTGCTGGCCGACGACCTGGTGACGCGCGGGGCCTCCGAGCCCTATCGCATGTTCACCAGCCGCGCGGAATACCGCCTGCTGCTGCGCGAAGACAATGCCGACGAGCGTCTCACGCCGCAGGGCCGGGCGCTGGGCCTGGTGGACGATGAGCGCTGGGCCCGTTTCGAGGCCAAGCAGGCGGCGGTGGAGCGCGAGATGGGCCGGCTTGCGGGTGCAAGGATGCGACCGGAGAGCCTGAGTCCCGAGCAGGCAGCGGCCTTTCCCGGCGAGCTGCCGTCGCGCGAGGTGCCGGTGCTGGAGTTGCTGCGCAGGCCGGGGGTGGGCTACCAGGCACTGCTCGCCGCGGGCTGCATCGAGGATACGGGCGTCGCCCCCGAGGTGGCCGAGCGGATCGAGATCCATGCGCGCTACGACGGTTACATCCGCCGCCAGCAGGCGGAGGTCGAGCGCCAGCGCCGGCACGAGTCCGCGGCCCTGCCCGACGACCTGGACTATGCGCAGGTGCGGGGGCTGTCTCACGAAGCGCGACAGAGGCTCGCGGAGGCGCGCCCCGCCACGCTCGGCCAGGCCGCCCGCCTGGCCGGCGTCACTCCCGCCGCCATTTCCCTGTTGCTGGTGCACCTGAAGCGCCGCGACCGCGCCGACCGGGTGGCATGAGAAAGGCGCGACTGCCAGCGGGCCTGGCCGTGCTGGCGCTGCTGGCCGGCTGCGCGCCGGAAGCGGACGCGCCGGCAAAGGACGCGCCCCGCGAGGCTGCGAACACCAGTCCAGCGGTCGCCGAGGTCGTGCTGCGGCGCGGCAACGGCCCGGAGCCGGACACCCTGGACCCGCAACGCGCCGAAGATGAAAGCAGCCGCGACATCATCCGCGATCTCTACGAGGGCCTGGTGGGCGAGACGCCTGCGGGCGAGCTCACCGCCGGCGCCGCGGCGTCCTGGAAAGTCAGCGAAGACAACCTGACCTGGACCTTCTTGTTGCAGCCGGCCGGTCGCTGGTCGAACGGCGACCCGGTCACTGCGCACGATTTCGTGGCCGGGTTGCGCCGCGCCGTGGACCCCGGGACCGCCAGTTCCAGCGCCGCGCTGCTGCATCCGATCGACGGCGCCGCCGAGATCATCGCGGGCCGCCGCCCGCCCGAGACCCTGGCGGTGGAAGCGCGCGGTCCCCTGACGCTGGTGATCCGCCTGCGCAGCCCCACGCCTTACCTGCTCGGGCTGCTGACCCACCCGATCACTTTCCCGGTCCACCGGCCCAGCCTGGAGGCACATGGCGCGGGTTTCGCGCGACCCGGCCGGCTGGTCTCCAACGGCGCCTACCAGCTCGACGAATGGACGGTGCACAGCCATGTCCAGTTGCGCCGCAACCCGCATTTCCGCGAGCCGCCGGCCATCGGCGTGGTGCGCTTCTACACCTTCGAGCTGCCGGCGGCGGAGCTCAATCGCTACCGGGCGGGCGCGCTGGATTACACGGTGCAGTTGCCCCTGTCGCGCTTCGAGTGGCTACGCCAGAACTACGCCGACGAGTTGCACACGGCGCCCGCGCTGTCGAGCCAGTTCTGGCTGTTCAACACGCGCCGTCCGCCGACCGACGATCTGCGCGTGCGCAAGGCGCTCAACATGGCTGTGGATCGCCGGCGGCTGGTGGAGGTGGTGATGGCCTCCGGCGACCACCCGGCCTACGGGCTGGTGCCGCCGGGCGTTGCGAACTACAGCGCGCAGCTGTTCGAGTGGCATGACTGGAGCATGGAGGCGCGCGTGGAGACGGCGCGCGCGCTGCTGACGGAGGCGGGTTACGGGCCCGACCGGCCGCTGCGCGTGGAGGTGCATTACAACACCAACGAAAACCTGCGCCGCATCGCCGTTGCCGTGACCTCGATGTGGCGCGAACACCTGGGAGTGGAGAGCACGCTGTTCAACGAGGAATTCCGGGTCATGCTGTCGCGCCGCAAGGACCCCGACCGCTGGCAGGTGCTGCGCCTGGCGTGGGCGGGCGATTACAACGACGCCTCGAACTTCCTCGAGATCCTGGCGAGCGACGGCGCCGTGAACGACACGGGTTACGACGACCCGCGCTACGAGCAGCTGCTCGACGAGGCGGCCGTGGAGCAGGATCCCGCGCAGCGTCGCCTGCTGCTTGAGTCCGCGGAGCGGCGCATGCTCGAGCACTACCCGATCCTGCCGCTTTACCACCCGGTGGGCAAGCACCTGGTCAAGCCCTGGGTGCGTGGCTACAGCGGCAACGTGCTGAACCGCACGTACTCGCGCCACCTGTCCATCGATACCGCGCAACGGGGCTTTTGAGGGTGAGATACGGGCGCTACCTGGCCGGAGTCGCGCTGGCCGCCGCCGTGCTGCTGGCCTGGCTCGCGCTGCGGCCGGATGCGGAGCCACCCGCTTCCGCGCCTGTCCCGGAGGGCGCGGTCGAATTCGTGCGCGGCAACAATGCCGACCCGGAGTCGCTGGACCCGCTGCAGGCACGCAGTGAGCCGGCGCTGAACATCCTGCGCGACCTGCACGAGGGCCTCACGACGCTGGACGCGGCCGGCGCCGTGGTTCCCGGCGCGGCGCGGCGCTGGGAGGCGTCGGAGGACGGCCTGGCGTGGCGTTTCGAGCTGGATCCCGGGGCGCGCTGGTCGGACGGCGATCGCGTCACGGCGGCCCACTTTGCCAATGCCTTCGATGCGCTGGCGGACCCGGTGACGGCCTCGCCGCATGCCGCGCTGTTCGCGCCAATCGCCGCGGTCCACGCCGATGCACCGGATGAGCTGCGCATCGTGCTGCGGCATCCGGTGCCGTGGCTGCCGGCCCTGCTGGCGCATCCCGCGGCTAGCCCGCGGCGTGACGACCTGCCCGCCGACGGCCGCGTGTCCAGCGGCGCGTTCAGGCTGGCAGCGCGCAGGCCGGGATCGGACATCCTGCTGGAGCGCAACGCGTTTTACCGGGCCGCCGGCGAGGTCGCCATCGACCGGGTGCGCTACCTGCCGATCGAGGACCACGCCGCCGAGCTCTCGCGCTACCGCGCCGGCGAGCTCGACATGACCTACACGGTGCCGGTCTCGCGCGTGCCCTGGCTGCGCGAGCACATGCCTGAAGAGCTGCGTCTCAGTCCTTATCTCGCGGTCTATTTCTACGGCTTCAACACGCGGCGGCCGCCGCTGGACGATGCGCGCGTGCGTCGTGCGCTCTCCCTGGCAGTGGACCGGGAGTTGCTCACCCTGCGGGTCACCGGCGCGGGCGAGCAACCGGCCTGCACGCTGGTGCCGCCGGCGCTGGACAATTACGACTCACCCGGCGACCCGCTTTGCGAGGCCCGCCGCAGCGATCGCATCGAGGCCGCGACGCGCTTGCTCGCGGAGGCCGGCTACGGTCCCGACCGGCCGCTGCAGCTCGAGCTGCGCTACAACACCGGCGAGCTGCACGAGCGCATCGCCGTCGCGGTCAGCACCATGTGGCGAGACGCGCTCGGGGTCGAGACCGCACTGGTGGGCGAGGAGTTCAGGGTGCTGCTGGGCAACGTGCGCGCCGGGGCAGTCACCCAGGTGTACCGCGCCAGCTGGATCGCGGATTTCGCAGCCGCGGAGAGTTTCCTCGGCATACTGGCCGGCGACAGTCCGGTGAACGGCACCGGCTGGGCGGATCCGGACTATGACCGCCTGTTGCGAGAAGCCAGCATGCAGGCGGATCGCGCAGCCGGCTTGCGGCGCCTGGCCGAGGCCGAGGCGCGCGCGCTGGAGGCGGCGCCGCTCATGCCGCTCTATTTCTACGTCAGCAAGAAGCTGGTGAAGCCGCGGGTGAGGGGCGTGGAGGACAATCCGCTCAACGTCCATCCCAGCCGCTTCGTGACGCTGGAGGGACGCGTCGCGGCGGAGTGACCCCGTCTCCCGGAACGCGCCGCTAGGGCGCCCGGAGCTCGAAGGTCGCGACGACGCTCTCGGTGACGCGGACCAGCCCGGCCTGGTAGGTCTGCTCTCCCGGTATGTCATCCGCTTCCGCGCTCGCGCTGCGCATCATCATGGGGCGCGGCTGCGGCGGTGCGCCGCCCGAGCGGAGGCTGACCGGCGGGCCGAGACGGCCGTCCAGCGCTTCCGCCATTGCCGCGGCGCGCATGCGGGCGTCGCGCGCCGCCGCGGCCAGCGCCTCGGCGGCCAGCGCGTCGCGTCGCGAGGACTCGAACACCGGGGGCGACGCCTCGGTGACCCCCAGGCCGAGCGCCGCCTCAATGAGTTCGCCCAGCCGCCCGATGTCGGTGAGTTTCAGGCGTACTTCCCGGCTGACCACGTAGCCCTTGTCGCGCTGCGTGCGGGTTTCGGGGTCGTACTCCCGGTCCGGGCGGACGGACAAGACCGCGGTGGCGATGTGTTCGTCCGCCAGGCCGGTGTCGCGCGCCAGCGCGATCAGGCGCGCCACGCCGCGCGCCACCTCGTCGCGTCCCTCGGCGACGGTGGGCGTGCGGGCGGTCACGCCGAAGCGGAGCCGCGCGATGTCGGGCTCGGTTTCGGCCCAGCCGGTGCCGGCGGCGGTGACGGTGGCCTGCCCGGTCGCCGCGGCGCTGCCGCTGCCGAGCAGGAAGGCGAGAATGCAGAAGCAGGCGATGACAGGCGCGCGCAGCATGGTGGAATCCCCCGGTTGATTACAGGACCGTCCGCGCCCGCCGGGCCGCGAGACCCGCCTGCGCTGATTGGCTTTTTCGGTGCCCCCTGATTAACATACCGCCGCTGTTGTGCGCCATATCCAAGACCTGGAGGATGTCCATGCGATCCCGCGCGGTAATGACCGGACTGGCCCTGGCCGTCCTCGTGGCTTCACCGTCGGCGCTGGCCGAATCGCGCCCGGACGCCGTGGAAACCTGCCTGGGTTGTCATGGCATCAAGGGCTACAAGAATGTCTATCCGACCTACCACGTGCCCAAGCTGGGCGGGCAGCACGCGCAATACATCACCGATGCGCTGCGCGCCTATGCCAGTGGCGACCGGCCGCACGGCACCATGCACGCGAACGCCGCCACGCTGAGCGAGGACGAGATCCAGGCGATCGCGGCCTGGTTCGAGGAGCAGGGCCGATGAGCAGGTCAAGGACGGTTTTCATGAGCGCGTTCGCCGCGGCGGCGCTGCTCGCCGCGGGCGCCGCGGGCGCCGGCAACCCGGAACTCGGCCGCGCCAAGTCGGCGCCCTGCGCCGCCTGCCACGGCCAGGACGGTCTCGGCACCGCCCCGAACTTCCCGGTGCTTGCCGGCCAGTACGCCGATTACCTCGTTCACGCGCTGAAGCAGTACCGCAGCGGCGAGCGCGAGAACGCGCTGATGGCGCCCTGGGTGTCCGATTTGTCCGACGCGGACATCGCCGACCTCGCGGCCTACTATTCTTCTTTGAAGGGCTTGCAGGTTCCTAAGCGCTAGGCTTGCCGCGCGCGGACAGATCCACCTGTCAGGCGCCCGTCAGAGTTTCGCGAGGAACCCCGCCGCCCCGGCCCGGATCTCTTCCAGCCGTGCGTCGTCCAGCCTTTCCAGGTTCTTCAGCGCCAGGCGCATGCGCGGGTTGGCCGTCAGCGTCTCCCGGTGCTGCGCGAGAAAATTCCAGTACAGGAGGTTGAACGGGCAGGCGTCCGCGCCGCTGCGCTTGCCGGAATCGAAGCGGCAGCCGTCACAGTAGTTGCTCATGCGCTTGATGTACGCGCCGCTGGCCACGTATGGCTTGGTGCCGACGACCCCTCCGTCGGCGTGCAGCGCCATGCCCAGGGTGTTCGGGAGCTCGACCCACTCGACCGCGTCGACGTAGATCCCGAGGAACCAGTCGCAGACGGCTTGTGGACGCAGTCCGGCGAGCAGCGCGAAGTTGCCGATCACCATGAGACGCTGGATGTGGTGGGCGTAACCGTTGGCCAGCGTGTCGCCGAAACATTGCCGCAGGCAGTTCAGCTCCGTGTCCCCGTTCCAGAAGAACGACGGCAGCGGCCGATCGTGGCCGAAATGGTTGTGCCGGGCGTAAGCGGGCATCTCCAGCCAGTACACGCCCCGAATGAATTCGCGCCAGCCGAGCAGCTGGCGTACGAAGCCTTCCACGGCTTCCAGGGGCGCGTCGCCGGCATCCCAGGCGGTCACCGCGGCATCGACCGCGCGACGGGGATCGAGCAGTTTCAGGTTGAGGGCCGCCGAAATGCCCGCATGATAAAGCCACGGCTGTCCCTGCCACATGGCATCCTGGTAACGGCCGTAGGAGGGCAGGCGACGGGTCACGAAATCCTTCAGCGCCGCCTCCGCCTCCGCCGGGGTGACAGGCCAGCCGAACCCCTCCAGGCTGCCGGGGTGTCCGGGGAATCTCTTCTCGACCTCGTCGAGGACGCCGCGAGTGATCGCGTCCGGCTCAAAGCGCAGCGGCGTGGGCACCTCTCCTGGCCCATGCCGACCGAAGCTGCCGCGATTGGCGCGATCGAAGTTCCATGCGTCGCCGGCCGGGCGGCCGTTCTCCATCAGCACATCGAATCGCTTGCGCATGTCGCGATAGAAATACTCCATCACGAGTTGCTTGCGGCCCCCGGCCCAGCGGGCGAACTCTTCCCGGCTGCAGAAGAAGTGGCTGTCGTCATGCACCTGCAGCTCGGCGCCGGCCTCGGCGCAGGCCCTGTCGATCATTTGCTGCACCCGCCATTCCCCTGCCTCGACCATCCGCACGCGCTGCGGCCGATGGCGCGCGATGGCGTCGCAGACGCCGTCCGCCAGCGAGTCGTGCCCCGCCTGGAGCGGCTGATAGTCGACCGTCCAGCCGTCGCCGCGCAGCGCCTCCGCATGGTGGCGCATGGCGGAGAGAAAAAGAGCGATGCGTTGCTTGTGGCTCCAGGCGTGCGCGGCTTCGCCCGCCGACTCGATCATCAGCACCACCGCCTCGTCGCATGCCGCAGCATCGAGCGCCGGGCTGCGGCGATCGAGCTGGTCACCGAGCACCAG
>DATFKW010000089.1:0-17026 GCA_035268405.1 Gammaproteobacteria bacterium | reverse complement strand
GCGCGCTGCAGGAACTCGTGCTCGGCGATGGCCTGCAGGAACTCCATCAGCCTTCGTCCCGCGACGGCGCATGCTGGTGATCATGCTGATGGTCGTGGTGCACGGCCCGCACGGGGTGGCCGTAGATCTCATTGATCACTTCGCCGGTCAGCTCCGAGGTGCCGTGGCAGACGAGCGTCCGGTTGATGCAGGCGACCCGCTGGACGAAATCGGTCACGAAGCCTACGTCGTGCGACACCAGCACCACGGCCATACGGTCGCCGAGCTTGGCCAGCAGCGAGAATATGTCTTCCTCGGCGCGCTGGTCGAGGTTGGAAGTGGGCTCGTCGAGCAGCAGCAGGCGCGGCTCGGCCGCCAGGGCGCGGGCGATGAGCACCCGCTGCAGCTCGCCGCCGGAAAGCGCGCTCAGCGGGCGGTCGGCCAGCTCGTCCAGCTCGGTTTCGCTGATGGCGCGCGCGGCGGCGGCGCGGTCCTCCCTGCTCCAGCGCAGCGCGATGCCGTCGCTCAGCCGGCCCAGCAACACCGCCTGCGCCACCGTGATGGGGAAATCGCGCGGGAACAGGGCGAACTGCGGCACATAGCCGATCTCGTCGCGCGCCTCATGCGGCGGCCGGCCGAACACCTTCACCTCGCCCTGGCGCGGCTTGAGCAGTCCCGCGGCCAGCTTCAGCAGCGTGCTCTTGCCGCCGCCGTTCGGCCCGATGAGGCCGATGAGCTCGTGCTCGCCGATCTCCAGGTCCACGTCCCTGACCACGTCCGGGCCGTCGCCGAAGCCGAAGCTCACGCCGCTGAAGGCGAGCGCAGCGCTCACCGGGCATCCCCGGCTGGCCGGTCGCCCAGCGCCTCGGCCATGCGGATGGAGACCGCGCGGAGGTTTTCGATGTAGTCGTAGGCCAGCGGGTCGGCCTCCACCAGCTCGGCATCCAGCGCTTCCGCCACCGCGCGCGCAGTCCTCTGGCTGAACTGTTGCTGCACGAAAACCGCGCCCACGCCGGCTTCCCGGCCACGCTCGATGATGGTCGCGAGCCCGCGCGGTCCCGGTTCGCGGCCGCCGGTTTCGATGGGCAGCTGCACCAGCCCGTAAGCGTCGGCGAAATAACCCCAGGACGGATGGAACACGATGAAAACGCTGCCGCGCAGGGGTTCCAGGCGCGCCGCGATCTCCTCGTGCAGGTCGAGCAGTTCGCGCTGCAGTCTTGCGCTGCGCGCCGCGTACTGCTGCGCGTGCTGCGGGTCGACGCGCGCCAGGGCGGCCTCGATGCGGCCGACCATCCGGGCGGCCAGGCGGGGATCGGTCCAGGTATGCGGATCGGGGGTTCCGGCATGGTGGTCGTGCCCGTCGTGCCTCGCCGTGGTCTCATCGTCGTCGGGCGACAGGCTTTCCCGCAGGTGGCGCAGCGGCAGGCCGTCCGCCAGGTCCACCACTTCCAGCCCGGGGCGATCGCGGGTGATGCGCTCCAGCCACAGCGTCTCGAAATGCACGCCGATGGTGAACCACAGCCGCGCGCCGCCCAGAGCGACCAGCGTGGCGGGGCCGGGACTGTAGGTCGCCGGGTTGTCGCCCGGCTGCACGAGGGCGAGCACCTCGGCCCGCTCGCCCGCGACGCGCTCCACCAGGTATTGCTGCGGCAGGATGCTGACGATCACCTCGAGCGGGGCCTCGCTGTCCTGCGCGGGTGCAGCCCGGCCGGCCATCGGCACCAGGCTCGACAGCAGCAGGCTCGACAGCAGCAGGGACCTGGCACGCATGCGCGCATTCTACCGCGCCGCGCGCAGCTGGCGGCGATGTCTTCGGGCGCTCATGTAGAATGCGCGCCCTGCAGAGTATCCGACATGAGCAGCCCCAGATGAGCAGCGTCGCCCCCCTTTCGTCCACGGCCCGTCGCCTGGAGTCCCGCCTGCGGACCCGGGTGGGCAAGGCCATCGAGGATTTCGGCATGATCGCCGACGGCGATCGCGTCATGGTGTGCCTGTCCGGCGGCAAGGACAGCTACGCCATGCTCAGCCTGCTGCTCGCGCTGCAGCGCGCCGCGCCGGTGTCTTTCGAGCTGGTGGCGGTCAACCTGGACCAGAAACAGCCCGGCTTCCCCGCGCACGTGCTGCCCGACTACCTGCGCTCCCTCGGCGTGCCTTTCCACGTCCTGGAGCAGGACACCTACAGCGTGGTGACGCGCGTGATCCCGGCGGGCAAGACCACCTGCGGGCTGTGCTCGCGCCTGCGGCGCGGCGCGCTCTACAGCTTCGCCGCGGAACAGGGCTTCAACCGGATCGCGCTCGGGCACCACCTGGACGACATCATGGAGACGCTGTTTCTGAACATGTTCTTCGGCGGCACCCTCAAGGCCATGCCGCCCAAGCTGCGCAGCGACGACGGGCGCAACGTGGTGATTCGCCCGCTGGCCTACTGCCGCGAAAGCGAGCTGGCCCGCTATGCCACTGCCAAGGGCTTTCCGCTGATCCCCTGCAACCTGTGCGGCAGCCAGGAGAACCTGCAACGCAAGGAGATCAAGGCGATGCTGGCCGACTGGGAACGGCGTTTCCCGGGCCGCCTGGAGTCCATCACCTCAGCGATGGCGAACGTCGCGCCGTCCCAGCTGATGGATGCCGGGCTGTTCGATTTCCGGTCGCTGGAGTCCGGCCAGTCCGCCGATTGAGTCCCTGGCGCATTATCCGCGCACGAGCCGACTGGTGCCGCGCGGCTGGCGCAGCAAGCGGTGCCTTGCGGTTGCGCGCGCGGACCGGCCGACAGCCGGCCGCCGGCAACTCAGAACCGCGGAGGTCTCGGTGCCTTGGGGCGAGCCTCGTTGATCTTCAGCGAGCGGCCGCCCATCTCGTGGCCCTCCAGGGCCTTGATGGCGTTTTCGGCATCGTCATCACCCATGTCGACGAACGCGAAGCCGCGCGGTCGACCGGTCTCGCGGTCGGTGATGATCTTTACCGACTCCACGTTGCCGAAAGGTGAGAACAGGGCGCTCACTTCTTCTTCAGTGGCGGAAAAGGGCAGGTTGCCCACGTAGATTGACTTCATCGCAAGAGGCTCTCAAGAACGGAACACACAACAACCGTCCGGAAACGGTGCGGCTAAAGCATACGACAGCCGCCGGGCCGCGGAAAGTGTTTTTGCTGCGCGGAGGATGCCGGGTTTTCAGGCTGCCGCATTCGGATAGCGTGCGGTCCGCGCCAGGCCATGTCGCACCACATCGCGTTCCACCCTGTATGCCTGATGGCGAAGATGGCCAACATACTTGCCTGCTTCGAGCGCTACGACCCCTCGTCGCCGGCCTTTTCCGCGGCCGCGCCGTCGCCGACCTCGGGAGACTGAACCGCGCCGATCCTGGCCACCGCCTGCGAATCGACCGAGCGCAGGTGCAGGTCGCGCTGCGGGAAAGGTATCTCGACGCCGGCCTCGTAGAGGGCGTCGTGCACGGCGAGCGTGAGGGCGCTCTTGATCCCCAGGTAGTTGTCGAAATCGTCCGTCCAGCAGCGCAGCGAGAAGTCCAGCGAGCTGTCGCCGAAGCCCAGGAACAGTGCGATGGGTTCCGGATCGGTGGAGACGCCGTCGGTCTTGCGGCCGGCTTTCTGCAGCAACTCGAGCACGCGGTGCGGGTCGGTGCCATAGGCGACGCCGGCCATGATCTCGATGCGCCGGTTGCGGTCCGACAGCGTCCAGTTCGTCACCTCGTTCGAGATCAAGTTGGCGTTGGGCACGATCACTTCGGCGCCGTCGAAGGTGCGCACCGTGCTGGAGCGCACGCCGATGCGCGTGACGTTGCCGAAGGTGTTGGTGAACTCGATGGTGTCGCCCGCCTGCACCGGCCGCTCGAAAGCCAGGATCAGGCCGGACACGAAGTTGTTGACGATATTCTGCAGGCCGAAGCCGATGCCCACCGAGAGCGCGCCCACGATGATCGCGAAGCGGTCCAGCTGGATCCCCGCCGCGGCCACCGCCAGGACCACCGCGATACCCAGCACCGTGTAGTTGACGAGCATCGCGATGGTGGCCGGGATGCCGCGCGGCAGCGAGACGCGCGGGAACACGTCCACGTCCAGCACGAAACGCAGCACGCGCGAGGCGATCAGTCCCAGCCAGATGGCGAGGATGAATCCCAGGATGTCGCCCAGCGAAATCTCGATGGTGCCGATGGTGGCGCTGCTGAAGAGGATGGCGGACAGCAGTTCGCCGAACCACTGCTCGAGGCGTAAAAGCCTGAGAGTCGCCATCCCCCACACGGCCAGCGCGGCCAGCGGGAGGATGCGCATGATCCAGCGATCGATGGCCGGGCCGTGCCATCGCGCGAGGTTCAGGCGCTGCAGCAGGGGCGTCTGCAACAGTGCGACAAGAGCCGCGCGCGCCACGCGCACGCCGGCGAACAGCACCACGGCGGCGAAGGCGCTGCTGATGACCGCGTTGCCGAGCAGCCCCGCCAGGGTCACCAGCCCGATGATGTTGGCGAGCACTGCGGTACCCAGCAAAAACAGGCCCAGGCGCAGCGCCGCCCGTGAAAGCCGCCACCAGCGGCCCGCGTCAAGCTGTGAGCCGGCCCGGGCGGGCCGGAGGGTCCATGCCGTGCCCGCCGCCGCCGCCAGCAGCAGCGCGAGCAGGTAGTAGCGGCCCATGTGGGTGCCGGCCAGCAGCAGGCCATGCACGCGGTTCAACAGGTAAAGCCCGGCCACCAGGTAGAGGGCGCCGCGCAGCGAGGGAACGACCAGCGGTTGCATCACCCGCAGCAGGGGCCAGATCAGGAGCACGCCGAGCAACTCGCGGCCCGCCGACGGTATGGCCGGGTACACCCAGGGCGCGGCCAGCAGCGCCAGCACCAGCGCCGCCGCCAGCGGGTGCCGGAAAACGCTCAGTGGCTCGGCCAGGGACGGCTTTTCTTCGGCCCATGCCGACACCTTGCGCGCCAGGGCGAGGAAAGCGGACAGCAGCACGGCCAGCAGGCCGAAGAAACCCCAGTTGTTGGCCGGCCGGGACGCCAGGTAATCGCTCAGGGTCCGCCAGTCATCGCGCACCAGCTCGCTCGCGACCGCCAGGTCCATGGTGAGGGCTTCGCCCTCCCAGAGCGGCGGGTGGTCCGGCTCGAACAGGGCGGCGCGGGCCCTGGACAACTCGCTCTCGATGGCGGACTGGCGTTCGCGGAGTTGCGACGACCAGCCGGTCAGGGTGCTTTGCAGCTCGAGGATCTGCTCCTGGCGTTCGGCCAATGCGCGGTCGGCGCTATCGAGCCGCTGCAGCACGTTTCGCACCGTGTCCAGCAAACCGCCCGGGCGGTCCTGCCGGTTCACCGTCGCTTCGGTCTCCCGCCATGCCTGCAAAGAATCCATGACCTGGTTGCGCCATTCGGCAAGCTCGCGCGTGCGCTGTCCCAGCGTCGAGCGCAGCGGGTCGAGTTCCCGTCGCAGCGCGGCCAGGCGCGCGGATGCGCTTTCCAGGCCGCGCATGTCCATGGTCTGCAGCGTGTCCGCGGCGGCCGCTTCGTCCAGGGTGTCCAGCTGCTCCTGCAGGCCGTCCATCTGTTGCTGCACGGCCTGGGTCCCTGGCACCGCGCGCGCGGCTTCGCTGGCGCGCCGCGCCAGTTCGCGGGCCTGCGCCATGCGGTCGGGGATTTCCTCGACCGGAATTGCGTCGGGCGCTTCGGCCGCCGTGTCCGTCGCGCCGGTGTCCGTGGTTTCCTGTTGTTCGGCCGCGGGGTTGCCGAAGGGCAGGCTTTGGGCGTGCGCGGGCAGTCCCGCGCCCCAGAGCAAGAGGCCGAGCAACATGAGACAGCACGGCCCCGCGCAGGCGCTCTTGAGATCGCGTGAGGCACGGGGTGCGGGCGGTGCTGTCAGTAATTGTGATGTCATGGTGACGCCGGGGGCCCCTCGGGCTGCGGCGTGATCAGCAACTTTTCAGGGTCGTAGCCGAGCGCCGGCAGGCGGCCGACGATCGAATCGAAGAGCGCCGCGTCCATCTGCCGCGTGCGGGACAGGATCCACAGGTACTGGCGCGAAGGTTCTCCCACCAGCGCCCACTGGTAATCCTCGTCCAGCGCGAGCACCCAGTAGTCGCCGTAGAAAGGCCAGAAGAAAGTGACTTTCAGCTTGGCGTTGCTTTGCTCGTCGACGATCTTGGCGCGTCCTTCGGCTACGCGCAGCTCGCCGTCCAGGGTGTCCACCCGGCACCGGTTGAGCACGCGTATGTCGCCGTCCTCGCGCAGGCTGTAGGTGGCGCTGGTCGCCACGCAACCCTCCTGGAACGGCGCGGGATAACGCGCGATCTCGTACCAGGTGCCCAGGTAACGATCGAGGTCCACGTAGTCGACAGTGGGCAGCGGCGGGTGCTGGCCGCCGCAGGCCGCCAGCAGGAGCAGCGTGATTGCCGCGCCGAGACGGCTGGTGAAGGACGGCATGCTCGATCTCTTGATTCCTTGTGACTGCGCATAGCCTAACTCCCCGGCGGCGCTTTCTCACGCCCGCAGCGCGCACGGGCGCATCCGGCGAGCGGCACTGCACGAAATCCCTGCTGTCCGCCGTTGCCACAGAGTCGCCCTTGCCCATGTCCCTGGAATCCGTCCCAAGCACCGCCTTTAGCCGCTTCGAGCACCCCGTGACCGCCTGCGTGGTCGGCGCGAGCCGCGGCATCGGCCTGGGTTTCGTGCGTCAGCTCGCGCAGGGCGGGCAGGTGCGGCGCATCTGGGCCGGATGCCGCAATCCGCGCTCCGCCGACGCCCTTCAGTCCCTGGCGCAGGAACACGCGGCGATCAGGCCGCTGCGGATGGACCTGGCCGAGGAGTCCACGCTGGCCGCGGCTGCCCGCGAGATCGCCACCGAGGGTGCGCCGCTGGACCTGGTGATCAATTGCGGGGGGCTGCTGCACGAGGCGGATGGCCTGCAGCCCGAGCGCCGCCTGGCCGACGTGCGATCGGACTGGCTCATGCAATCCTTCGCTGTGAACGGCGCGGGGCCCCTGTTGCTGGCAAAACACTTTCAGCCGCAGTTGCCGCGCCGCGAGCGGGCCGTGTTTGCGAGCCTTTCCGCGCGGGTGGGAAGTATCGGCGACAACCGCCTGGGCGGCTGGTACGCCTACCGGGGGGCGAAGGCCGCCCAGAACATGTTCATCAGGACGCTCGCTATCGAGATGGGGCGGAGCGCGCGCGGCCTGGTGTGCGTGGCTTTGCACCCGGGCACCACGGAGACGGAGCTGTCCCGGCCGTTTCGCAGCCGGGTGCCGCCGGACAAGCTGTTCAGCACGGATCGGGCGGTCGAGCAGCTGTTGCACGTGCTGGATGGTCTCGAGCCCGCTGACAGCGGCGGTTTTTTCGCCTGGGACGGGTCGCGGATCCCCTGGTAGCGCTCGCTGGCGGCGCTCCCCGCTACCGACCGGTGGCGCGGCTCAGCCGAGCAGCCAGACCACGGCCAGGCCGAGCAGCGCAGCAAAGCCGAGTCCGAGCCCCACGGCCAGCAGGGGCCGGTCTTCCAGCATGCTGACCCACGGGCTGCGCCGCCCGCTGGCCGCGGTCGGCTCGCCGCTCCGCGCCAGCTCGCTTTCCGCTTCCAGGATGCGTCGCGCCTGCGCGACGGCCTCGCGCGCCGCGTCCAGCTTCATTTCCGGGAACAGGCCCAGGGTGCGGCGACGCGCAAACCCGCCGACGGAGTAGATCAGCACCCAGCACTTGGTGCCGTTGGGGAAGACCGAGAAGACGAGGCTGTCGCCCAGCGGCGTGTCATAGCGACGCGCCTGGGGCGGCAGATCACGGAAATACTCGTCGTTCAGCGTCATGGATCGCCTGGTCGCCCTGTCTGGTCGCCCTGTCTGGTCGCCTTGTCGTTCGCCGCAGGCTGTCATGATAGCGCCCCTTTGCAGCCATCGCGCAGGGAGAGCACGAAGGAAGAGCGCGCAGGGACATCGCGCCGGCGGCGCCGGATGTTTATGCTTATGCATATGGCGCGCCGGAACGGCGCGCCGCCCGCACTTCATTCGTCGCGAGGTTCCGCGCATGGATCATGAAATGGCCCGCCGGCCCGAGCCCTGGCTGATGGCCGTGGCGGGTGTCGCCTGGATCGCCTGCGGCGCAGACGGCGGCCTGCTGGCGCTCATCCTGGCCGCGCTGCCGGGCGCGCTGCTCCTGGCCGCGGGCACCGGCACGCTGCTGTTTCCGGGTGACCGGCTGGTGCCGCGCGCGGGCGCGACCGGCGCCCTGGTGGGGCTGATTTTTGCCGTGCCGCTGTTGTTCATTGCGCCCGGCGAGGCGCTGCTGCTCGGCGCTCTTTCGGCGGCGGCCGGGCTCGCATCCGGGCGGCTGGCGGCGGAAGACCTGGTGCCGCCGCCCGGCCGGGAAGTGCCGGAAATGAGCGTGCCGCTGGCCGCGGAGATCGCGCTGGACGAAGCCGTGCTCGGCAGCCTGACCACGGTGATCGGCGTCTATAGCCGGCCGGTGCAGCCCCGGGTCGGCGTCGAGCTGGTGCAGACGCTCGAGTGGCTGGAGGACGGCGGCTGGCTGAAGTCGCCGGCGAGTTTCCATCGCGCGCCGCCGCCCATAGGGCCGGTCTCGCTGGCCTCGCGGCGCATCGCCGGCCTCGATTGCGAGCTGATGCGTTTCGACAGCGATTTCGAGCCGCGCGAAGACGCCCCGGGGCGCGACCGCTGGCTCGGCTACCGGAACAACCGCAAGAGCGAGGTGCGCGTGGTGCGCTCGCCGGGCAGCCGCGACTGGCTGGTGTGCGTCCACGGGCTGGCCATGGGGCACGCCTGGCTCGACATGCGCGCCATGGGCGCCGCCTGGCTGCATTCGCGCGGCGTGAACCTGGCGTTTCCGGTCCTGCCGCTGCACGGCCCCCGCGCCAACGGCAAGGCCAGCGGCGAGGGCTTTCTTGCCGGCGACGTCAGCAATACCTTGCACGCCCTGACCCAGACGGCCTGGGACATCCGCCGCCTGCTGGCCTGGCTGCGGGACGAGGGCGCGGAGCGTGTCGGCATCACGGGCCTGTCGCTGGGCGGCTATTCCACGGCGCTGGTGGCTTCGCTGGAAGACAACCTGGAATGCGCCATCGCGGGCATTCCCGCGGCGGAGTTCGGCGAGCTGACCTGTTACCACGCCAGCGGCCGCGCACTCGCCCTGGCGGCACAAGAAAACATCACGCCGGAGCGGATCTCCCGGGCGCTGATCCCGGTCTCGCCGCTCGCCATGACCCCGCGGATCGCGCGCGAGCAGCGCTTTATCTATGGCGCGCTGGCCGACCGCTTCGTGCCGCCAGCGCAGGTCGACATGCTCTGGCGTCACTGGCAGGAGCCGGAGATCGAGTGGTATCCCGGCGGCCACCTGGGTTTCCGTTTCCACCCGCCGGTGCGGTCCTTCATCGACCGCGCGCTGCGCGCCACGGTGCTGCGCGAGCGATGAAGGCGAAAGGAGCGCGCGCATGAACACCGCCACCCAGGCGCTGGGGATGACCTTCAAGGGCGCGATGCGGCTGGGCCAGACCGGCCGCGTGCTGGCCGGCACCGGCCTCGGCTGGCTGCTGGGCGATCGACCGCCCACGCCGCAGCTGGCGCGGCAGACCTTCGAGCGGCTGGGCGCCACCTACGTGAAGCTGGGCCAGTTCATCGCCAGCTCTCCCTCGATGTTCCCCGAGGCCTGGGTGATGGAATTCCAGCACTGCCTGGACCGCACCACGCCGCTGCCCTGGCGGGTCATCCGCCGCACGCTGAAAGAAGAGCTCGGCGCCCGCCTGGAGTCCGAGTTCCTGTGGGTGGACCCGGAGCCGCTGGCGTCCGCGTCCATCGCGCAGGTCCACGCCGCGCGCCTGAAGACCGGCGAGGACGTGGTGCTGAAGGTGCGCAAGCCGGACGTCGAGAAGATCATCGTCACGGACCTGAACCTGCTGCACCTGCTCGCGCGCGTGGCCGAGCGCGTCACGCCCGGCGCGGCGCACGCCTCGCTGGCGGCCATCGTGGAAGAGATCCAGGGCTCGATGATGGAGGAGTGCGACTTTCTCAAGGAGGCCGCCAACATCGAGGCGTTCCGGGTCTACCTGGACGACACGCTGAACCGCGACGCCGCCGTGCCGCGCGTCTACCCGGAGCTGAGCACCGGGCGGGTGCTCACCATGGAGCGCTTCTGGGGCGCCTCGCTGACGGATCCCGAGGGCCTGAAGCGTTGCACCGACGACCCCGAGGGACTGCTGGTGTCGGCGCTGAACACCTGGTTCGGCAGCCTGATGCATTGCCGCAGCTTTCACGCCGACCTGCATGCCGGCAACCTGATGGCCTTGCGCGACGGCCGTGTCGGCTTCATCGATTTCGGCATCGTGGGCCATATCCGGGAAGAGACCTGGCGCGCCATGTTCGCCCTGGCCGAGGGCCTGCCGAAGGGCGATTTCCAGGCGGTGGCGGAGGGACTGGCGACCATGGGGGCGACCCGCGAGGGCGTGGACACGGCGCGGCTGGCGGTGGACCTGGAGGCCCTGTTCCGGCGACTGGATCTTGCGCCCGGCTCGCCCGGCGACGCGGCGGATTACCCCGTCTACGACGAGCCGCCGGAAGACGAGGACCTGAACCGTGCCCTGATGGAGCTGGTGGCGGTGGGCCGGCGCCACGGCATCCGCTTCCCGCGCGAGTTCACGCTGCTGGTCAAGCAGTTCCTCTATTTCGACCGCTATATCCGCATGCTGGCGCCGGACCTGGCGCTGTTCGGCGACCCGCGGGTCAACGCCCGGCCGATGCTGCTCTAGCCCCGTTCCGCCTACCAGCGGTAACGGTGGAAATTCTGCGGGTTGGCCCAGTCCTCCGGGCTGTTCCACGGGCGCTCGGGATTGTAGTCGTCGATGTCGTACAGCCACGCGCGCCGGCCGTTTTCGGCGGCTGCCAGCGGCCTGAGCGCCAGCGCCAGCAGGGCCTCGTCGTCCAGGCAGGCGTTCGGCGCATCCACCAGCAGCAGGAAACGGTCGGTGTGCAGGTTCTTGAGCCGGCCGATCAGGGCGGCGGCGGCCGGCGCCTCCAGTTGCTCGGTGACCTCGCTCGCCACGGCGAAATCGAAGCGTCCGAGCTGCGCGAGCGCGTCTTCCGCTGCCGCGGCCGAGACGCGGGTCAGCGCCGCCTCTTCCATGCCGGGCGGCACCGCGGCGGCGCCGATCACCAGCAGGGTGCGCGGCCGGTGCGCCTTCGCCAGCCCGGCGAGGACATCCTGCGCGGTGCCTTCGCGGGCATTTTCCTCCGCCTCATTCATGGCGTCGCCGCGATGACGCGCAGCACCTGGCCGCACAGCCAGGCGGCATAGGTGCCGACGGCGTAACCGAGCACGGCGAGCAGCACGCCGACCGGCGCCAGCGAGGGGTGGAAGGCGGAGGCCACGACCGGCGCGGAGGCGGCGCCGCCCACATTGGCCTGGCTGCCCACCGCGAGGTAGAAGAGCGGCGCCTTGATCAGCTTGCCGACGATCAACAGCAGTGCCGCGTGGAAGCCGATCCAGATCATGCCCACGCCGAAGAGCCCCGGGTTGCTCAGCACGGCGCTGATGTCCATCTGCATGCCGATGCTGGCCACGAGTATGTATAGGAAGGCCGAGCCCATCGTTGAGGCGCCGGCGCCCTCCAGCCTGCGCGCCGGGGTGAAGGACAGCAGCAGTCCGCCGGTGGTGGCGATCACCACCAGCCAGAAGAAACCGCTGGTCAGGCTGAAGCGGGCCAGTCCCGGTGCCGTCGCGGCGATCCAGGGCGCCAGCGTGTCGGCACCCAGGTGCGCCACCCCGGTGACGCCGAAGCCGATGGCGGCGAGGAACATCAGGTCGGCGAGGCGCGGAATGCGCGCATGCTGGGCGTGGTACGACTCGATGCGTTGCTTGAGATCCTCGATGGCCGAGGTATCGGCGCCGGTGCGCGCGTCGATCTCTTGCGCGCGGGAGGCGAAGAACAGCAGCACGGCCAGCCACACGCTGGCGCACAGCACGTCCACCGCGATCATCTGGCCGAACAGGTTATCGCCGACGTCGAACACTTCTTTCATCGCCGCCTGGTTGGCGCCGCCGCCGATCCAGCTGCCGGCAATGGTCGTCATTCCGCGCCACACGGCATCGGGGCCGTCGCCCCCGACCGTCTCCGGCGAGATCGCGCCGACCACCAGCAGCGCCAGCGGGCCGCCGACGACAATGCCGAAGGTACCGGTGAAAAACATGATGACGGCCTTGTTGCCCAGGCGCGCCACCGCCGGCAGATCGATCGACAGGGTCAGCAGCACCAGGCAGGCCGGCAGCAGGTAGCGCGAGGCGACGAAGTAAAGATTCGAGGCCTTGCCGTCGATAACACCGAAGCTGTTCAGCAGCGAGGGGATGAAGTAACACAGCAGCAGGGCGGGCACGAAGGTGTAGAAGCGGCGGAAGAAAGGGTGCTTGCTCTGCTGGGTCCAGAAGACGCCGCCGAGGATGAGCGCGAGCATGCCGAGCACGACGGCGTCGTTGGTGACCAGCGGATCGGCTTCAGGCATCGGGCAGCTCCGGTCTCAGGGTGCGCCGATTCTACCCGAGCGCCCGGCGCGGTATGCTGCAGGCCAATTTTCAGCCGGGAAACCACGATGCCGGAACTGGCCGACACGCTGCGCCTGCCCTGCGGGGCCACGCTGCCCAACCGGATCGCCAAGTCGGCGTTGACGGAGGGCCTCGCGGGAGCGGACGACCATGCGAACGAGCGCCACGCGCGGCTGTACCGGCGCTGGGCGGCCGGCGGCGCAGGGCTGCTCTTGACCGGCAACGTGATGGTGGACCGCCGCTGGCTCGAGCGGCCGGGCAACGTGGTGGTCGAGGACCGCAGCGGGCGGGCGGGGCTGGCGGCATGGGCCGAAGCCGGCACCGCCGCCGGCAACCACCTGTGGATGCAGATCAGCCACCCGGGACGCCAGACCACCCGCATGAGCTCGTCTAAACCCGTCGCGCCTTCAGACGTCGGGCTGGACCTGCTGGGCCTGTTCGCGCGGCCGCGCGCCCTGCGCGGCGACGAGATCGAGGACGTCATCCGGCGCTTCGCCACCACGGCGGAGATCGCGCGGGAGACGGGTTTCACGGGCGTGCAGGTGCACGGGGCGCACGGGTACCTGCTGGCGCAGTTCCTGTCGCCGGTGACCAACCGGCGCGAGGACGAGTGGGGCGGGCCGCTGGAGAATCGCGCCCGCCTGCTGCTGGAAGTGGTGCGCGCGGTGCGCGCCGCGGTCGGCCCGGATTTTCCCGTAGCAGTGAAGCTCAACAGCGCCGATTTCCAGAAGGGCGGCTTCGACCTGCCGGACGCCGTGCGGGTGGCGGGATGGCTGGAGACCGAAGGGATCGACCTGCTGGAGATCTCCGGCGGCACCTACGAGCAGCCCAAGCTGTTCGGCTACGCAGGGCGCGAGGCGACCGCCGCGGAGCCGCAGCGCGCCAGCACGCGGCGCCGCGAGGCCTATTTCCTGGACTATGCGCGCGAGATCCGCGCCGGCGTGTCGCTGCCGCTGATGGTCACCGGCGGGTTTCGCACGCGGGCCACGATGGCCGAGGCGCTGGCTGCCGAGGAGCTGGAGGTGGTCGGCCTCGGCCGGCCGGTCTGCATCGAACCCGACCTGCCCGGGCGGCTGGCGGCCGGCACGACGGACGGCGCGACGCCGCCGCCGCCGCTGCGTTTCGGGGCGAGCCGCTGGCTGGGCCCGGCCAGTCCCGTGATGCTGATGAAGTTCCTCAACGTGCAGGGCGAGATGGCCTGGTATTACCGCCAGATACTGCGCCTGGCGGACGGGCTGCCGCCCGACCCCGGGCTCTCCGTGGGCCGCGCGCTGGCGGCGCATGCCCGCGACGAGGCGCGCTTGTCCCGCGCGCGCCGCCGACGCAGGTAGAATGAGTCCAGCGACCGTTACAGCTATTTTTGCGGAGAATGTTCGATGAGTGACGAAGAGCGCCCCAAGGACGACACCAGTCCGGAGCTCAAGAAGATCATGAAGCGCTACATGGACCTGGCCGATGACCAGAGCCCGGCGGCCGTGCCCGGCCACGGCAATTTCAGGCTCAAGGTGGACAAGGCGCCGCCGGAAGAGGATGCGCGGGACCGCGAGGAGATCGACCGGGAGTTCCGCGAGGTGGTCGACCGCTTCATCCACCTGGCCAACGAGCAGATGGAAAGCGTCCAGCGGGAGCATGTCAGCCTCGCGCTGCTGTACGCCGCGGCGCGCTTCAACTCCTTCATCGTGGCGTCGCACGCCCCGAGCCGGGATAAGTTCAAGGCCGATCGCAAGGCCGCCTTCAAGTTCTTCAGCGACGAATACCACCGCATGCTGACCGAGAACCTGGACGACTACGAGCGAGTCTACGAGGCGGATTAATGGGGCCCTTCCCCATTTAAACGGGGCCAATCCCCATTTCTGCGGAAATGGGGATTGGCCCCTTTTTCGTGACTAGCGCAGCAGCCGGCCGTCGGCGTCCATGATCGTCACCTCGCCGAGCTCGAGCTCCCGGATCGGCGCCTCGATCTTCTCGAGGTCGCCGACGATCACCCAGGTCAGCGCATCCACGTCCAGCATCCCGGCGGCCGCGTGCACCTGTTCCGCCGTCATGCCCTCGATGCGGGCCTGCTGGCGGATCACGTGGTCGTCGGGCCAGCCGTAGCTGACCATGCTGCTGACCGCGCCCAGTACCGACGAAGCGGTCTCGTAGCTGCCGGGCAGCCTGCGGATGCGGTTCGAGCGGATCTTCTCGATCTCGGCCTCGGTCGCCGGGCGCTCGCCCGTGAAGGCCTCGAGTTCGCGCTTGAGCTCCGCAACGGCGTCCGCAGCCCGCTCGATCTCCACCGGCGCGGCGATCGCCCAGGGCCGCTGTCCCTTGGCGCCGATCGCAAAACTGCTCGCGCCGTAGGACCAGCCCTTGTCCTCGCGCAGGTTCATGTTGATGCGCGAGGTGGTGATGCCGCCGAACACGCCGTTGGCGATATCGAAGTCCAGCGCGGTCTCGTCCGCCGTGGAATTCACCAGCAGCCCGGCCATGATGTTCGCCTGGGACGCGCCGGGCTGATCGATGAGATAGACGCGCGGCGTGTCCGGCCGCGGGGCTGTGCCGAGGTTTTTCTCCGGCAGGGGACTGTCCGGCGCCTGCCAGCGTCCGAAATGCTTTTCCAGCAGCGGGACGATCTCGTCCATGGTGGTGTCGCCCACCACGATGAAGCGCGCGTTGTCGGGCCTGAGCCAGTCGCGCTGGAAAGCCAGCAGGTCGTCTTTCCCGATCGCCTGCACCGACGCTTCCGTGCCCGACCCGGTGAAGGGGATCCCGTAGGCGTGGCCTTCGCCATAGAGCAGCGGCGGCAGCACCCGGTAGGCGATCGACTGCGGCCGGGTCTTCTCCTGGGCGATGCTGGACAGCCACTGGCGGCGCACCCGCTCGATGTCGTCCTCCTTGAACTGCGGGCGCAGCGCCACGTCGGCGAACAGGTCCAGCGACGCGTCCAGGCGCTCCTTGAGCGCATTCAGTGAGACGGAGGCGGTGTCCAGGCCCGCGCCGGCGCCGATCCTCGCGCCCTCGCCCTCGATGGCGGCGGCCAGCGCGATCGCGTCCCGGTCACCCGCGCCCTGGTCGAGCATGCTCATGGCGAAGCTGGCGGTGCCGAGCTTGCGCCCGACGTCCGCGGCATAACCCGCGTCGAACTGCAGCCGCAGCTGCACGACCGGCACCTCGTGCCGCTCGGCCAGCACCACCTCGATGCCGTTCTCCAGGGTGGCGCGTTGCAGCGCGGGGAAGCTGACCTGAGGGAACTCGGTGACCTGGGGCACGCCCGTGCTGCGGTCGACGCCCTCGGTCGCCGCGCTGTACTCGGGGAAGGGCAGAATCACCAGCGTGTGGTCGCCCTGGGCCAGGCGCTTCCTGCCGATGTCGCGCAGGTCGCGGGCCGAGGCCTCCTCGACGTATTTCATGCTGTCGCGGAAGCAGCCCGGATCCCCGGTGTACACGGCGCAACTCGCCAGCACGTCGGACTTGCCGCCGAAACCGCCGATGCGCTCCACGCCGCGAATGAAGTCGGCGCGCACGCCCGTCTTGGCCCGGGCCAGCTCTGCCCGGCTGGGACCCTTGCGCAGCAGTTCCGCCAGCTCTTCCTCGATGATCGCTTCGACCCGCGCCGGGTCCACGCCGTCCTTGACGTTCGCGATGACCATGAACAGCCCGGAGAGCTCCAGCGGCATGCTGAAGGCGCTGACGAAGGACACCAGCTCTTCTTCGAACACCAGCCGCGTGTTCAGCCGCGAGGAGCCGCTGCCACCCAGTACCTGGGCCAGCAGCGCCAGCTGGTCGGCCTCGGCCGTGCCGTAGCCGTCAACGTTCCACACCCGATAGATGCGGGTCTGCGCGACGCGGTCACGCATGATCTCGCGCGTCGACTCGCTGCGCGCCGCGATCCACTGCTCGCGACGGGCCAGCGGCGGCCCGGCGGGGATGTCGCCGAAATAACGCTGCACCTTGGTCTTTGCCGTTTCCACGTCGATGTCGCCGGCCAGCACCAGCACGGCATTGTTCGGCCCGTAGCGGGTGCGGAACCAGTCCTTCACGTCTTCCACCGTGGCGGCCTCCAGGTCCTCCATGGAGCCGATGGGGGTCCACGAGTAGGGGTGGCCTTCAGGGAAGCTGCTCTCAGCGAGATGAGTCCAGGCACGCCCGTAGGGCTGGTTCTCGCCCTGGCGCTTTTCGTTCTGCACCACGCCGCGCTGTTCGTCCAGTCTTTCCTGGGTGATCGAGCCGAGGAAGTGACCCATGCGGTCCGATTCCATCCACAACGCCATGTCCAGCGCGGTGGTCGGAACGTTCTGGAAATAATTGGTGCGATCGAAGCTGGTGGTGCCGTTGATGTCGGTGGCGCCGGCCAGCTCGAAGGGCTCGAAATACTCGGCGTCATGATTTTCCGAGCCCTGGAACATCAGGTGTTCGAACAGGTGCGCGAAACCCGTGCGGCCTTCCGGCTCGTCCTTGGAGCCCACGTGGTACCAAAGGTTCACGGCGACGATGGGCGCCTTGCGGTCCGTGTGGACGATGACCCGCAGGCCGTTGTCCAGCGTGAACTC
>DATFKW010000088.1:0-4949 GCA_035268405.1 Gammaproteobacteria bacterium | reverse complement strand
CGTGCTGCGCGACCTGCTGGCGGCCGCGCTGGCGGAACTCGAGGCGGCCATGCCCTACGAGGCCGGGGACCGCGTCGCCACCGAGGACGATTTCGGCGACCCGGTCTACGAAGACGCCGGGCCCACGCCGCGCTTCCTGGAGCTCACCCGCAAGCACAAGGAGCGCCTCGCCCCCGGGGGCTGAGGCGAACGACCATGCCTTCATTCGATGTGGTATCGGAACTGGACGGTCACGAGGTGGCCAATGCAGTCGACCAGGCCAACCGCGAGGTCAACACCCGCTTCGACTTCAAGGGCACGGGCGCGAAATTCGAGGTGAACGACTTCGTCGTCAGCATGGAAGCCGAGGCCGATTTCCAGCTCAAGCAGATGCTGGACATCCTCACCCAGAAGCTCTCCAGGCGCGGCATCGATGTCGCCTGCATGAAAGTCGAAGAGCCGGAGATCGCGCTCAACAAGGCGCGCCAGAAGGTGGTGCTGCGCCACGGCATCGACACCGACAGCGCGCGCAAGATCGTGAAACTGGTCAAGGACGCCAAGCTGAAACTGCAGGCCCAGGTCCAGGGTGACCAGGTGCGCGTGACCGGCAAGAAGCGCGATGACCTGCAGGAAGGCATCGCCATGCTCAAGAAAGCCGAGCTCGGCCTGCCGCTGCAGTTCACCAACTTCCGGGACTAGCCGATCCCGGCATCACCAAGAGCGAGGCGCCCATGATCGACCTTTATACCGCCGCCACGCCCAACGGCTGGAAAGCCTCCATCGCGCTCGAGGAGATGGCGCTGCCTTACCGGGTGATCCCGGTCGACCTGGTGGCCGGCGAGCAGAAGAAGCCCGAGTTCCTCGCGCTCAACCCGAACGGTCGCATACCGGCGATCGTCGATCATGACGCCGGAGGGTTTGCGGTGTTCGAGTCGGGCGCCATCCTGGCCTGGCTGGCCGAAAAGTCCGGCCGCTTCCTGCCCGTCGAGGCCAGGGCGCGCTCCGTGGTGCTGCAGTGGCTATTTTTCCAGGTGGGCGGTGTGGGCCCCATGCAGGGCCAGGCCAATGTCTTCTACCGCTACGCGGAGGAAAAGATTCCTTTCGCGATCGAGCGCTACCAGCGCGAGAGCCGGCGGCTCTTCGAAGTCTGCGATCGTCGCCTGGCGGAGGCCGAGTTCCTCGCCGGAGAATATTCCATCGCCGACATGGCGACCTGGCCCTGGGTGGTGACGCACGAGTGGTCGGGCGTCTCGATCGACGGGCTGGACAACCTGCAACGCTGGCTGGCCGCCGTGGGCAATCGGCCGGCGGTGAAACGGGGCATGGATATCCCCACGCCCATGGATCCCAAGCCGGATTTCGAGCAGTACGTCGACGGCGCGCGCCAGTTGCTGGCATGAAGTCGTGAAAAACCCGCCGCGCGAGCCCATCCGTTTCGAGGCCAAGGACGCCGCGCTGCGGGACGACGTGCGCGACCTGGGCGTGGTCGTGGGCGAAGTCATCGCCGAGCAGTGCGGCGACGACATCTTCCGCGCGGTGGAGCACGTTCGGCAGGCCGCCATCCTGCAACGCGAGACCGGCCAGCGGGGCGACCTGGACGCCTTGCTCGAGTCGCTGGACACGGCGGCCGCCACCGATGTGATCCGCGGCTTCTCCAGCTACTTCCAGGTGGTCAACATCGCCGAGAAAGTGCACCGCATCCGGCGCCGCCGCGAGTGGCTGCGCGACCCGCAGCGCCCGCGCTCGGACAGCCTGGAAGCGGCGATGCGCCGGCTCGCGGAACACCGGCCGGACCCGGCGGAGGCCAGGGACTTTCTCGACAGCCTGCTGATCGAGCCGGTCTTCACGGCGCACCCCACGGAGCCGACCCGCCGCACCATCCTGCTCAAGCAGCAGCAGGTGGCGCGCCGGCTGGTGGAGCGCATGAACCCCTCGCTGACGCCCCGCGAGCAGGCCGCGCTGCTGGAGAACATCCGCGCCCAGGTGACCTCCGCCTGGCAGACCGAGGAGCACCCCAGCACGCGCATCACGGTGGGCGACGAACGCGAGCAGGTGCTGTTCTTCCTCGCCGAAAGCATCTATCGCGTCATCCCGGCGGTCTACGAGCAGCTGGAGCAGGCCTTCGACGAGGCCTGGGAGGGCGGCGCCCGCATGGGAGCGCCCGGCATCATCTTCCGCTTCGGCAGCTGGGTGGGCGGCGACATGGACGGCAACCCCAACGTGGGGCCCGACACCATCCGTGAGACGCTGGCCCTGCACCGGCGCACGGTGCTGTCGCTGTACCGGGCGGAACTGCTCAAGGTGGCGCGCGAGCTGTCGCAGGCGCCCAGTCGCATCGGCTTCCTGCCGGAGCTGCTGGAGCGCATCGCGGAATATACACGGCACTTTCCCGCGGCGATCGAGGACGTGGCGCCGCGTCACCGCGACATGCCTTACCGCGTTTTCTGTGCCCTGCTGCGACGCCGCCTGGGCGCCACCCAGGCCGGCGCAGCCGAGGGCTATGCCGACGCCGCTGAATTCCTCGGCGACCTGGAGCTCATGGCCCGCAGCCTGGCGGAGAACAAGGGCGAACACGCCGGCCTGTTCGCGGTGCGCCGCCTGCAATGGCGGGCGCGCACCTTCCGCTTCCACCTCGCCACGCTGGACCTGCGCCAGGACTCGGAGGTGCACCGGCGCTGCATCGCTCATTGCCTGCGTGACGAGCAATGGCTGGAGCGGCCCCGCGCCGAGCGCACCGCCCGTCTGCAACAGCTGCTCGACGAGGGCGCGCTGTGCCCCCTGGTGGAGGACGAACAGGCGGAGAAGACGCTTGAGGTCTTCCGCGCGGCGGGCGACTGCCTGCGCACCTACGGCGTGCGCGCCATCGGCCCTTACATCATCTCCATGGCGCAGGGCGCGGACGACGTGCTCTCGGTGCTGCTGCTGGCGCGCTGGGCGGGGCTCGCGGACGAGAACGGCGTGGTGCCGCTGGACATCGCGCCGCTGCTGGAGACCGTCGACGACCTCGAGCGCGGCCCGGAAATCTTCGCCGAACTGCTGGACGACCGGGTCTACCGCGAGCACCTGCAGACGCGCGCCGGCCGGCAGGTGGTCATGATCGGTTATTCGGACTCCAACAAGGACTCAGGCATCGCGGCAGCGCGCTGGGCGCTGCACCTGGCGGAGGAGCAGCTGGTCGCCGTGGCGGAGACGAGGAAACTCGACCTCACGCTGTTCCACGGTCGCGGCGGCACCATCAGCCGCGGCGGCGGCCGCACCCACACGGCCGCGCTGGCCGCGCCGCGCGGCGCCGTCCGGGGCCGGCTGCGGGTGACCGAGCAGGGCGAGATCATCACCGCCAAGTACGGCTTGCGCGGCATCGCCATCCGCACGCTGGAACAGGCCGCCAGCTCGGTGGCCGAGGCGACGCTGCGCGACGGCGGCGAGCCGCCCCCCGCCCTGTGGCGCGAGATCATGGAAGAGATCTCGACCGAGAGTCGCCGCGCCTACCGCGCGCTGGTGCACGAGGACGAGGGCTTCTACGGCTATTTCCGCCAGGCCACGCCCATCGACGTCATCGAACGGATGAACATCGGCTCCCGCCCCGCCTCGCGGCGCAGCATGCAGGGCATCGCCGACCTGCGCGCGATCCCCTGGGTGTTTTCCTGGACGCAGACGCGCGCCATCCTGCCCGGCTGGTACGGCGTGGGCACGGCCCTGGAGGCCGCCATCGCGAAGCACGGCGAGGCGCCGTTGCGCGACATGTTCGCCGACTGGATGTTCATGCGCGCCATGCTCGACGACCTGGAGATGGTGCTGGCGAAATGCGACATGAACATCGCCTGCCACTATTCCGAGCTGGCGGACGAGTCCCTGCGCAGCTATCACGCGCTCATCGAGGCCGAGTACCGGCGCACCGTGGCGACCGTGCTCAGGCTCAAGGGCACCCGGGAACTGCTGGAAGGCGACGCCACGCTCAGCCGCACCATTCGGCTGCGCAATCCCTACGTGGACCCCATGAGCCTCCTCCAGGTCGATCTCCTGCGCCGCTGGCGGGCCGGCGACCGCAAGGACGAGGCGCTGTTCCGCGCCCTGCTGCTGTCCGTCAACGGCATCGCCCACGGGCTGCAGAACACGGGCTGAGACCGCCTCCCCCGCCCGCGCCGCGGGCCATCAACCCGCGGCTGCCGTCGCCGGTATCGGCGCTGGGGTGAACACCCCATATCGCTGCGGCTATCGAAGCGCAATCCTCTTCTTGTGAGGGGAGCCCCAGCCCGGGGCTCCGGAGGAGGGTTGAGTGATGAACATTCGCATTTTGATACTGATGCTGGCGAGCGGCGCGCTGCTGGCGACCTCCGCCAGCGCAATCGCGCAGCAGAGCCGCTCGGAACAGCAGGCGCAGCAGACCACGCAGGAACGCCAGATGGAACGCATGCACAGCCGCGAGCACATGGAAGCGCCCGACCGCATGGCGCAGCGGGACCCGGACCGCGATCGTGACCAGGACCGTGACCAGGATCGCGACCAGGACCGAGACCGCGATCAGCTCCGCGACCCCGACCAGGATCGCGACCAGGATCGCGACCGAGATCAGGACCAGGACCGTGATCGCGACCGGATGCACCAGGACGAGATCTTCGGCGGCCAGATGATGAGCGAGCAGGAGCGGCAACAGTACCGCGAGCAGCTCCGCGATGCGTCCAGCGAGCAGGAACGCGCGCAGATCCGCGCGGAGCACCACGAGCGGATGCGTGAACGGGCCAAGGAGCGCGGCATCGAGCTCGAGGAAGACAAGGAAGGACCGGGCGAATAGGCCATGAAAAGGAACCTTCCCGTTTCCACCGGCGCGCTCGCGGCCGGCGCCCTGGGTATGGCGGCCTGCCTGGCCGGGACCTTTCCCGGGGCCTTGGCCGCTGAGGCCGGCGAGTTCGGGTTCTCGGTGGGCGCGGAGTACAGTTCCGGCGAGTACGGCGGCAACCGCAGCGTGGAGG
>DATFKW010000087.1:0-8039 GCA_035268405.1 Gammaproteobacteria bacterium | reverse complement strand
TCAGCTCCAGCGCCTCGCGGACCTCCCTGGCCGCCTTTTCCGCCGGCTCGCCGGCGCCGAACACCGCCGCCACCTCGTGATTGTATTTTTCGCCCGACAAGCTGACCACGTCTGCCATTTCCGAACCTCCTGGGCGTCCGCGACGCCGGCCGGACCGCCGGCGTCGTCTCTGCGGCGCCTGTCTAAAACCTAGTCAAGCAAGCCCGGCTCCGCCAGTTTCCCGCCCCGCGCGCAGCCAAAACCCATTAAACTGCCCGCCATGAGACAGATCGTCCTCGACACCGAGACCACGGGCCTGGAGCCCGCCGAAGGCCACCGCATCATCGAGATCGGCTGCGTGGAAATCGTCAACCGGCGGCCCACCGGGCGCACCTTCCACCAGTACCTGGATCCGGAGCGGGAGATCGACCGCGGCGCCGAGGACGTGCACGGCCTGTCCGCCGCCTTCCTGTCCGATAAGCCGAAGTTCCGCGAGATCGCCGAGGAGTTCCTGGCCTTCGTGGGCGGCGCCGAGCTGGTGATCCACAACGCCGCTTTCGACGTGGGCTTCCTGGACGCCGAGCTGGCGCGCCTGGACCCGCCCGGCCGGCGCATGGCCGAGCTGTGCGGCATCCTCGACACCCTGATGATGGCGCGCCAGCTGCACCCCGGCCAGCGCCAGAGCCTGGACGCGCTGTGCAAGCGCTACGAGATCGACAACTCGGGCCGCGACCTGCACGGCGCGTTGCTGGACGCTCAGCTGCTGGCCGATGTATTCCTCGCCATGACCGGCGGCCAGGCGGAGCTGGGGCTGGCGAGCGAGGGCACGGGCGGCAAGAGCGGCACGCGGCGCCGCAAGAAGATCGACCGCAGCAAGCTGTCCCTGGTGGTGCAGCGCGCCACGCCGGACGAGCTGGCCGCGCACGAGGCGGCGCTGGACCGGCTGGACGAGGCGGCCGGCGGTCCCTGCCTCTGGCGGCGGTAGAGCTGCCGGCGCGCGAGGCCGCCGGCCTTGCGCTCCCCTGAGCAGGCCGCCTTGAAAAGACTGCGCCGGCCGGCTCAGGCGTAGCGCGCGATCATCAGGCCGGCGAGCAGCACGGCGACCCACAGCAGCATGCTGCCCACCGGCCAGGCGCGCGCCAGCACGCCCTGCGCGCCGTGGTGGCGCATCAGCTCGGCCGACACCCGCCGGATCACCGCGGCGGCGGCCAGCCCCAGTCCGCGGCGCGCGGCGTTGAGCCCCGCTTCCAGCTTCTCGAAGGCCGCCACGAAGCCCACCCGCCAGAACCAGTCGAGGTCCAGGCTGATGGTGAGCGTGCGCTTCATCATGGGCAGCATCACGAAGAAGGCGAGGCCGGCGAACAGCAACAACTGGAGCTGCGTGACCACGTGCGCGGCGGTGTAGGGCTCGTAGTCCACCGGGTAAGGCAGCAGCGCGTACAGCAACTGCGGGAACATGCCCAGCCCGATGCAGATCACCGACAGCAGCACCATTGCGGCCTGCATGTTCCACGGCGGGTCCCGGGGCCTGAGCCCGGAGTCCTTCTGGAAGAACACGTACCACGGGAACTTGATGCCGGCATGCAGGAACACGCCGGCGGAGGCGGCGGTGAGCAGGAACCACACGAGCGTCAGGTGCGACTCGGCGGCGGCGGAGGCGGTGAGCGACTTGCTGATGAAGCCGGAGGTCAGCGGAAAGGCCGAGATGGCCAGCGCGCCGATGGTGCCGCAGACCGTGGTCAAGGGCATGCTGCGGAACAGCCCGCCCAGCTCCGAGCACTTGTTCTTGCCGGTCTGGTGGATCACCGCGCCGGCGCTCATGAACAGCAGCGCCTTGTAGAAAATATGGGCGAAGGCGTGCGCCGCGGCGCCGTTGAGCGCCAGCTCGGTGCCGATGCCGACGGCCACCACCATGAAGCCGACCTGGTTGATGATCGAGTAGGAAAGGATCCGCCGGATGTCGTTTTCCAGGAGCGCGTAGATGATGCCGTAGAAGATCATCCACAGGCCGATGCCGATCAGCAGCGGCTGGCCCGGGAACAGCAGGATCAGGGCCAGCACCGCGGTCTTGGTGGTGAAGGCCGACAGGAACACGGAGCCGGTGGGCGAGGACTCGGGGTAGGCGTCCGCCAGCCAGGCGCTCACCGGCGGCGCCGCCGCGTTCACCAGGATGCCGATGAACACCAGCCAGGTGTCGAAGTTGTCCAGCGTGAGGGCGCGGATCTCCACCGAGCCGGTGTGGATCATGATGCCCTCGATGCCCACCTTCAGCAGGATGCCGCCGAGCAGGTGCATGACGATGTAGCGGATGCCGGCGCGCTTGGAGCCGAAGGTGCCGCCCGACCACACCACCACCACCGAGAACAGCGCCATCAGCTCCCAGAACACGAACATCACGATCAGGTCGCCGGCGAAGCTGACGCCGATCGCGCCCGAGGCGTAGGCCATTGCCGCGGCCAGCTCGTACCACTTCGCCTGCTTGAAAGAGAACAGCACCCCGGCAAAAGCCATGCAGGCGAACACGGTGGCGAACAGGCGCCGCAGCGGGCCGCCCTCGATGAGCTGCACCTCGTAGCCGAGGAAGGTGGCGCTCAGGAGGATGCCGTCCGGCACCTGCCAGATGGCGTACAGCGTGGCCAGCGGCGCGGCCAGCGCGATCACCGGGCGCATCCCGGGCCGCGACACGGCCACCAGGAAGGCGCCGATGAGCAGGATCAGTGCCGGCGGAATGATGATCTCAAACATCGTCGTCCCGGTAGTAGTTCTCGGGGCGCTTTACCAGGAAGCCCAGCAGCTTCGCGAACAGCACCATGGCGACGCAGGTGCCGAAGCCGTAGAGCGCGTTGAAGCCCAGCCAGCCGTCTGCGCCGAAATGCCCGTGCACCTCGACGAACAGCTGCGCGGCCACGGTCAGGCCGAGCACCAGGCCGAAGATCCGCCACAGCCAGCGGATCGTGCCGGGCCGCACCAGCCAGTGGTCCTTGTGCGCGTCGCGTTCGCTCATTGCGGCACCTCGAGAATCCCGTACTCCAGGTCCACCACCGGGCCGTTGTAGACGAAGAACAGCAGCACCAGCGCGGCGGTGGTCGCCAGCGCCGCGACCATCGGCCAGGGCGCCTCGCCGTGGTCCTTCTTCGGCGGCTGGTCCTCGGTGTCGAAGAAGGCCCGGAAGATGATCGGCAGGAAATAGCCGGCGTTCAGGGCCGTGGCGATGACCAGCACGGCCAGCACGAAGTAATTGTCGTTCTGGAAGGCGCCGGCGATCATGTACCACTTGGACACGAAGCCGGCCGTGGGCGGCACGCCCACCATGGACAGGCCGCCGATCGCAAAGGCTGTCATGGTCCAGGGCATGCGCCGGCCGATGCCCGACAGCTGCGTGACCTCGGTTTTCTTCGAGGCCACGTAGATGGCGCCGGCGGCGAAGAACAGCGTGATCTTGCCGAAGGCGTGGGCGACGATGTGCACCGCCGCGCCGACCTCCGAGAGCGGCGCCAGCACCAGCGCGGCCAGCACGATGTAGGACAGCTGGCTGATGGTCGAGTAGGCCAGCATGCGCTTGATGTTCACCTGGCGCAGCGCCACCACCGAGGCGGCGATCACCGTGAAGCCCACCAGGTAGACGAGAAACTTCTCGGCCGGCACGTGGCCGAGGTAGTCCAGCCCGAAGATGTAGATCACCACCTTGCTGATAGTGAACACGCCCGCCTTGACCACCGCCACGGCGTGCAGCAGCGCGGACACCGGGGTGGGCGCCACCATCGCCGCGGGCAGCCAGCGGTGCACCGGCATCACCGCGGCCTTGCCCACGCCCAGCACGAACATCAGCAGCAGCACCGCGCCCAGGCCGTCGGACAAGTTGCCCTCGAGGATGCCGCCGGGCGTGAAGTCCAGCGTGCCGGCCACCGACCAGGTCCAGATGATGGCCGGCAGCAGCAGGCCGATGGAGGTCGCCAGCAGAATGCCGAGATAAGTGCGCGCGCCTTTCTTCGCCGCCTCGTCGCCCTTGTGCGCCACCAGCGGGTAGGTGGACAGCGTCAGCACCTCGTAGAAGACGAACAGTGTCAGCAGGTTCGCGGAGAAGGCCACGCCCATGGCGCCCGACAGCGCGACGGCGAAGAAGGCGTAGAAGCGCGTCTGGTGCTTCTCGTCGTTGCCGCGCATGTAGCCGATGGCATATACCGAGGTGACGATCCACAAGAGGCTGGCGATGGCGGCGAACAGGATCGAGAGCGGCTCGGTGTGGAGAGCCAGGCTGAGCCCGGGCAGCATCTCGATCAGCGTGATCTCGATGATTTCCTCGCGCTGCAGACTCCAGAGAATGCGCATCACCACGCCGAACAGCGTCACCGCGGTGACCAGCGTGACGGCCTCGCGCAGGTTCGGCCAGCGGCCGGCCAGCGCGATCAGCACGGCGCCGATCAGCGGCACCAGGATGGCGATCTCCAGCGCGGTGGAAGCGCTCAACAGGGAGGTCATCGCGTCGCTCATGGCGCGGCCCCCGTCAGCATTGCCGCCGCGCGCTCGGCCAGTCCGACCGTGACGCGCGTGTCGATGCCGAACCAGATAGTGGCGCCGATCAGCACCCAGGTCGGCACCAGCATCGACAGCGGCGCCTCGCAGCGGGTCTCGTCATCGGCCGACTGCAGGTAGGCCGTCTCCACCACGCGCCAGATGTAGATGACCGCCAGCAGCGAGCCGACGATGATCACCGCGACGATCGGCCACCAGCCGAGCTCGATGGCGGCGGACACCAGGTACCACTTGCTGATGAAGCCCACCGTCAGCGGCACGCCGATGAGGCTCAGCCCGCCGACCACGAAGGCCGCCATGGTGAATGGCATGCGCCGGCCGAGGCCGCGGAACCCGTCCAGCTGGGTGGTGCCGAAGCGCAGCGCGATGCAGCCCAGCGCCATGAACAGCGCGCCCTTCATGAGCGCGTGATTGAAGACGTGCAGCAGGGCCGCGGTCAGGCCGGCCGTGGTCGCCATGCCGATGCCCAGCACCATGTAGCCGATCTGCGCCACCGAGGAATAGGCCAGCATGCGCTTGATGTTGGACTGTCCGATCGCCACCACCGAGGTGCTCAACAGGCCGACCACCGCGAGCGGCACCAGCAGGTAGACGGTGGGCATGTCGCCGAAGGCGAAGTCCGGGCCGAACACCGTGTAGATGAAGCGGATCAGCACGTAGATGGCCACCTTGGTGGCGGTGGCGGCCATCAGCGCCGTGACCGCGCTGGGCGCGTAGGTGTAGGCGTTGGGCAGCCACAGGTGCAGCGGGAACAGCGCCAGCTTCAGGCACACGCCCACCACGATGAAGGCGAAGGCGGTGTGCACGGTACGCGTCTCGGCCACTTCGGGGATGCGCGCCGCCAGGTCGGCCATGTTGAGCGTGCCGGTCATGGCGTACAGCAGGCCGACGCCGATCAGGAAGAAAGTCGCGCCCACCGTGCCCATGATCAGGTAGGAAAAGGAGGCGGTCAGCGCGCGCCGGTCGCGGCCCAGGCCGATCAGCGTGTAGGTGGCCAGCGAGGAGATCTCGAGGAACACGAAAACGTTGAAGGCGTCGCCGGTCACCGCGATGCCCACCTGGCCGGCCAGGAACAGCAGCACGGCGGCGTACAGGTAAGGCGACTTTTCCTCGGGCACCTCGGAGGCCAGGCTGCGGCCCGCGTAGGGCAGCACGACGGCCGCCAGCAGCGAGACCAGCAGGGCCACCAGCGCGTTGGCCGGGTCCAGCCGGTACTCGATGCCGATCGGCGGCTGCCAGCCGCCCATCCAGTAGCTCAGCACGCCGAGATCCATGGACTGCGCCGCCAGCACCGCCGCGGCGTAGAGCATGAACCAGCTGACCGCCGTGGCCCACAGCCAGGGCAGGCGGCCCGCCGGCAACAGCGCGGCCACCGCCGCGCCCAGCATGGGCACCACGACGATCAGCGCGAGCATGTGGCCGCCGGCGTTCAGAGCGCGTCGTCCTGTTCGTGGACCCGGTCTTCCTCGACCGTGCCGTAGGCCTCGCGGATGCGCACCACCAGCGCGAGCGCCACCGCCGTGGTCGCCACGCCCACCACGATGGCCGTCAGGATGAGCACGTGCGGCAGCGGGTTGGAGTAGACCTCGTGGTCCGGACTGAGGATCGGCACGGTGCCGTCCTCGATCACGCCCAGGCTGATGAACAGGATGAACACCGAGACCTGGAAGATGTTCAGGCCGGCAACCTTCTTCACCAGGTTGGTGCGCGAGATCATGGTGTACAGGCCGATCATCGCCAGGACGATCGCCAGGTGGTAGTTGTAGTGCTCGAAGAAGCTCATGCCGTGCCGCCCGCGTCGCGGCTTACGGCGCCTTCGCCGTCCCCGTCGCCGTCACCGTCTCCATCGCTATTCTCCTCGTCGGGCCGCTTGCCGCGGCCGCGCTCCGAGAAGATGAAATAGATCAGCAGCATCACCGAGGCCACGGTCACGCCCACGCCGATCTCGATGAACAGGATGCCCATGTGCTGGGCGGTCTTGGCGTCTTCCGCCAGCGCGTAATACTCGAGGAAATTGCCGCCCAGCAGCAGCGTGACCACGCCCACGCCGCCGTAGATCAGCACGCCCACCGCCGGCAGCCGGTTCAGCACCTTCGGCGGGATCACCTGCCGCGCCTTGTCCAGGCCGAAGACCAGCGCGTAGAGGATGATGGCCGCGGCGAAGATCACGCCGGCCTGGAAGCCGCCGCCCGGGCTGTACTCGCCGTGGAACTGCACGTAGAGCGCGAACAGCAGGATCACCGGCACCACCATGGTGGCGATGACCTTCAGCACGTCGTTGGGGTCCGGCTTGCCGCGCGCCGGGCGCAGGCCGGGCGGGCGGCGCCGCAGGCCGAGCAGCGACATCACGCCCACCACCGCCGCGAACACCACCACCACCTCGCCCAGCGTGTCGTAGCCGCGATAGCTGGCCAGCACGGAGGCGACCACGTTGGGGATGCCGATCTCCTTGCCGGATTCCTGGATGTAGTGGGGGCCGACGTGGTTGTGCACCGGCGCCTCCGGATCGCCGAAGGCGGGCAGGTCGGCCGTGCCGTAGATCAGCACCGCGCCGGTGACCCACACCACCGCCAGCGGCACCAGCTTGCTGCGCGCCGGCGTGGCCTGCTCGCGCCGCGAGGTCTGCGCCAGGGTGGCGAGGATCAGGATGGTGGAAATGCCCGCGCCCACCGCCGCCTCGGTGAAGGCGACGTCCGGGGCGTCCATGGTGGTGAACAGCCCCGCGGAGATCAGGCTGAACAGCCCGAACATCATGGTCATGGCGAACAGGTCGCGCAGCCGCAGGATGGAGATCGCGCAGATCGCCAGGAAGGCCAGCAGCAGGATGTCGACGACGGTGTCCATCAGCCTTCGGCCTCCCCGTCGAGGCGCCGCGTCCGGCCCGGGTCCATGCCGCCGTGCAGCGCTGCCTTGGCGAGCGCGTGCGAGGCGGTCGGGCTGGTGAGAAAGAGGAACACCACCAGGAAGGCCAGCTTGACCGTGACCAGCGTGAGGCCCGACTGCAGCATCAGCCCGGCGATGATGCAGGGTGCGCACATGGAGTCGGTGATGCTGGCCGCGTGGATGCGGCTGAAGAATTCAGGCAGGCGCAGCAGCCCGATGCCGCCGATCACGCCGAAAGCGCCGCCGACGAGGATCAGCGCCCAGCTGAGCAGGTCGATCAGCAGGGGCATGGTCGGGCCTCCCTGGCGGGCGCGGCGAGACGGTCAATCATTGTCCGGGCCCCCGTACTCGAAATAGCGCAGCACCGCGATCACGCCGATGAAGTTGATCAGCGCATAGGCCAGCGCGATGTCCAGCACGTCCGGCCGCCCGGTCAGGAACGCGAGCGCGGCGATCAGCAGCACCGTCTTGGTGCCGAAGACGTTCACCGCCAGGATGCGGTCGTAGACGGTGTGGCCGAGCAGCGCGCGCGTCGCCGCCAGCGCCATGGTGACCATGATCGCGAGGATGGCGGCGATGATCATCGCGCGGCGCCGTCCCTGTCGCCCGCGTCTGCCTTGCCGCTGGCGGCGTCGTGGCCGGCG